>JALHOV010000347.1:0-7909 GCA_022842865.1 Vulcanimicrobiota bacterium
AGCACGCGATTCGCTGGTTCAGCAAACGGCCGCTCAGACGCAGAGTTATGGCTCGACTCTGACCGAATATCTGGATAGCGTGCTGAAGCCGGGCACCCAGAAGCTGGGCGACCAGACGGTTCAGGGACTGCACGAGCAGGTGTTGACTCCGGCTCGCTCGGCCGTCGACGATTTGCGCATCCGCGCTCTCGAAGCCTTGGAAGCGCAGATTCAGGCGCAGATGCCCGAATTAACCCGGCAACGGAAAGCGCTCGACGCCTCCCTTAAGGAATTGGCGAGTGGGCCGCAGTTGATCCAGTTGCTGAAGAAGGCCAAGCCGGTCTTGCAGCGCATCGGCAAGTTGCAGGCATTGGGCCTGCAGAATATTTAAAGGGGACGCCGCCGTGGACTTACAAGAATCTCTGGATATTCTCTCGGGCACCCTGAGCAAAACCGAGGCCCAGGTGAAGGGTGGTCAGAGCCAGATTCGTACCGCCCACGATGGTTTGACGGAGTCGCGCAAGTTGTTCCAGGTGCAGGCGCAAGCGGTCGTACCTGCCTCGGCTGCGGTGAGTGCGCGGCTGCTACAAGGCCAGACGATGGCCGAACAGGCCATGCACACTTTGCAAGGGGAGCTTTCCTCCTTGGAGACAGGGATTGCTCAGCGTATCGCGTCGAGCCGCCAGAGAATCGCCGAAATGGCTGAGATGGTTCGTTCGCTGACAAGTCTTCTAACCAGGGTGGAAGGTTCGCTCAGGCAGCAGCAACGCACCAGTGAAGCCGCTCTGCTCCAGGCTGGCCAGGAGAGCCAGGAAGCCTTCCGGCAGAGTCGGACCGCTCTGACTTCACTGGATGAGTTCGTGACCAGTGAGTTTTTACCGAAGTTACGCAACTATCAACAGAACAACCAGGCAGCCCTTTCGGCCTTGACTCAGAAAGTCCGTGAAACTTTCGTGCCTGCCGTCGACGAACAGATTCGCGAACTGCAAACCGCGCTGGCCCGGGCGGTGGACTTGCTCCAGCAAGAGACCCAGAAAGCGGCGACTCAATTGCAGTCCAGTCAAAGCGAAGCGGCCGCTACCACTGCCCAGGTGTGCAACGACCAGGTGGTTCGCCTGCACGGTGCCACCGCCGACAGTGCTCGTTCGCTGGCCGGTAGCGTGGCTCAGGTGGAGGAGAAGATGCGCGAGCAAGCAGACAGTAACCGCTCCATCTTGGAAACCTACAACCAGCGCGTCCAGCAAGACGCCAAAGAACAGATCACGATTCCAATCACCCTCAAGCAAGTGCTGGACAAAGCCAACATTCGCTAGTCCGGCCGGCTTAAGCCAGCTTGACTCGGGCTACTTCGGCCTCAGAAGCTGGCTCCTCGGCAACTTCGGCCGGCTCAGGCTGGAACTGCACCAGGCGATCGAGCCAAACCAGCAGTCCCTTGGCGTCCGCTCCTGGCTGGGCGATGCGCACTTTGTTGCGAGCCGCCCCGCGTTGCACGAAAACCCCCATGCCTCGCTTGAGTTCATCCGACTGCGGAGGAATGCGGACGTTGTTAAACACCCCGTTGTCGTCGCGGGTGGCTAACAAGAAGCCCGACTTGTAGGAGGCGATGGCCTTATAAATTCCGTCGTAGGTATTGGAACCCATGTCGTCGACGCTGCCGGCCAGCGCCACATGCATGCCCGGCCCGCGACAGGACTTAATCAGGCTGATAAGGTCTTCCTGATTTAAGGCGCTGCTCTGGGCTCGCAACGACTCGAAGTCGTCAATCATGAGGATGAAGGTCGGCTGTTGAGCTACCCATTCGGCTTCGTCCAGCACTCCACCGGATTCCATACGGGCCGCCTTGATCGCGGCTTTTCGCTCGTCCGCCAAACCGCGTAAGCGTTCCAGAGCCTCGGTGAAGGTGTCCTCGTTGTCGATAAAGTGACGAACGTGGGGCAGTCGGGCCAGCGGCTGCAACAATCCCTCGCGGAAGTCCACCACCGTCAAATCCAGGTTCTGAGGCGACATACGTGAGGCCAGCGCAAGCGCCCAAACCAACAGAAGGTTGGTTTTTCCACTCTGCATCGAGCCAGTGAAAAAAAAGTGCGGACCGTCCGCGGGCGCCAGGTTAAACGGCACCACGTCGTCGATGTCCAAGCCGATGGGCACTCCCGTGAAAGGGCCGACCTGATCCTGGGTAATCGCGGGGATCAGCAGGTCCAGTGTCACCTGGTCAGGCACGATCGGGACCGGTGGGGGAGTGGGTCCCTTGTAGGCCTCACGCATGGCGCCAGTCAGTTGGTCCACGGCCGCCGCTCGCTCCATTTCGGTGGAACCGGCAAAGGCCAGTGCTCCTTGGAATTCCAGGGGCGGCTTGGCTTTGACCAGGCCTCGGCCGACGATGGGCCCAGGCTCCATGCCTTCGGTGCGACCCACCGCTACAGTGTATTCGGTGCGGTCTGCCAGTTGCAGCGAAATGACGCTATTGATATTGCCGCCTACTTTGGGCTTGAGCCCGCTCGGACTGTTGGCTGAGAGGATCAGGTAGACGCCCAGATTGCCGCCTTCCTGGACCAGAGTCGCTAAAAGGTCCTCGGCTTCGGCGTGGTCTTTGGAAAAACGTACGTAGTTATCCAGCACCACCACCACAGCAGGCAGGTCGGTGCGGCCGGATTCACGATAGGAGGAGAGGGTGCTGGCGCCGGCCGCGGCCAAAATGTCTTTCCGCTTCTGGATCTGGCGCAGCAGAAAGCGCAGCAGGCGCTGGGTCCGGTCGATTTCTTCGGCAACCACAACGTCGCCCACGTGGGGCAGGGCGCGCAGACGGGTCAGCGCTTTGCCGCCGAAGTCCATGATGTAGAGGTGGAGTTGCTCGGGGCTGTGTTGCTTGACCAGGGAAATCAGCAGTGTCAAGATCAACGAGGTGCTGCCGGCGCCGGGGCGGCCAAAAATGGCAATGTGCCCGTCTCTGGCCAGGTCCATGATTAAAGGGCCCTGGAAACTGCGTCCGGGGTCATCCAGCAGACCCACCCGAGCCTGCAACCAGTCGGGGGCCGCTTGCCAAGAGTTTCCATTCCAGCCGCCGGTCGGCTGAATCTCGTCGAGTAGCAGCGTTTTGGGTAGCGGAGCCAACCATGGTCCGGGAAGCCGCTGAATGCCGCTCTTTTCTGCCT
Source organism: Vulcanimicrobiota bacterium (assembly GCA_022842865.1). Classification (GTDB taxonomy): domain Bacteria; phylum Vulcanimicrobiota; class Xenobia; order Xenobiales; family JADMJV01; genus JADMJV01. The sequence continues at coordinate 3,132 of JALHOV010000347.1, forward strand.
GGACGGCCAGATGATGGGACATTTCTTGAAGTTCGGTGCGGGCTTTGCCCTTCGATTCGTCGGCTGCGGCCTGGTCGCCGCCCATCTGCTTACGTCGTCCGCTCAACTGGACTACCGAAATGATCGGCTTCTCCTCCACCACCTCCTGGTTGGCTTTGTAATCTGCGCCACCGTAGGCCGCCTGGAAAAGCTCGAACATCTCGTTCTCGCCCAGCTGAAAATAGGCGCGACCTGACTGGCGGATGCTGGCCGCTTCCGGGCGTTTGATAACCGCTTTACTGTCCTCTTCTTTGTTGAACTTGAAGGCGATGCGGAAGCGCGTGTTGCTCTCGATTTGATCTCCGATAATGCCTGCCGGCTGTTGGGTGGCCAGGATAAGATGGACGCCCAGACTGCGACCAACTCGGGCGATACTGACCAGCCGACCAATGAACTCGGGCTCCTGTTTGGACAGTTCGGCGAATTCGTCGCACACAATCAGCAGTTTGGGTAGCGGCTCGGGTGCGCGGCCCTGGCGATAAAGCTCCTGGTATTCGTCGATTTTATTGACGGCCAGACCACTGCTGGCAGAGGCCGCCGAGAACAGTCGCATGCGTCGCTCGTTCTCGGCGGTTAGCGCTTTCAGGCAGCGCCACACCTCGCTTTTCTCCAGGTTTGTAAGGGTGCCTACCAGGTGGGGCAGTTCCTCCAGACCGCGGAAGAGGTCGCCGCCTTTGTAGTCGATACACACGAAAGCCACCTCGTGGGGATGAAACTGGGTCGCCAGCAACCCCAGAAAAGTGCTTAAAAAGGCAGTCTTTCCCGAGCCGGTGGTGCCCGCCACGAGACCGTGCGGACCCTGGCCGGTTTCGTGCAGGTTCAGTTCCAGCTTCTTGTCTCCGCCCTGCCGGCCGATGGGCACAGCCATGCTGCGGAAGGGCGCGTTGGTTTTCCAAACCGAGATCACGTCGAAGTCTTCGATTTTCTGCACCCCGATCAATTCCAGCATGCCGGCGCGGGTGGGAATTTCTCCCGCGCCGCTTGCGCTCTTGATGCGGAGAGCCGCCAGGGAGCGGGCGAAATGCTCGGCCCGATCGAGTGGTAAAGTGTCGGCAACGAAAGCGTTGTCGCTGGAATCCAGAGTTGACACCAGGCGGGCGCCGTCTTGTCCTGCCTCTGCGATGGTGCGGCAGGTTTGAGGCAGTTGCTGCATGGTCTCGCCGAAAAAGATGGGGAGACAACTGGCCTGGGCCGAACTCTTCTCTAGAAAATCATGAATTGGGTGTTCGGCGGTAAGACTGGGCGAAGCCAGCAGGAACACATAGATGGGAAACTCGACGCTGCGTTTTTGGTCGTCCTGCTCTTTCAGTCGCAGGGTGCGCTTGCGCAGCAGGTCATGAAGATCGTCCAGTAGAGCTTGAGATTCTTCCCGTTCGCATGCCAAAAAGCGCCGTTGGTGTTCGTCGCTCCAAACATGGGGTAGCCAGCGGCACCAATTCCAGTCCTCTTCCGACGGGTAGATGATCACTAGCTTGACCTCGTCGGACGAATGGTGTGTGGCCAGTTGCACAATGAAGGAGCGGGCCATTTCAATCAGCTGTTTGCGTGTGCCGGTCATGCCGGCGGGGGAGAGATCGCGCAAACTGGCGCACACCGGCATTCCGTCCACCATTTCAAACTCAGAGGCCAGTTTTGCGGTCGCGGCCGCCAGCGGATCCTGCTGCAAGTGATCGACCGCTGGCGCCTTAAGTTGCTTGCTGAAAGGCCGTAGCCCCAGCCCCAGGCGCACGCTCAAGAAGTCCGGGTCGGCGGGGATTCGCTCGAATAGCCGCGGGTCAACACTGTCCGCTCGGCGAGCGCATTCGGTTGGACTGGGGTCCATAGCCAGACTCGATTGGACCTGTTGTTCGCGGGCGGTGATGAGGGCGGCTCTACGGGCTTCCAGGTATCCAGTTTGGCGTTCCATCCGCTGGTCGCACAGCTTCCTGTATTGCTTGACTTCGCGGCGGTAGCCGATGATTCCGCGCAGTACTCCGAAGAAGAACATGCTGGCGCCGCCGATCATGGTGGAGGCGCCGCTGTGGGTAAATGCGGCCATAAATGCGGCCCCGGCGATGCTGGCGCCCCCGGTGAAGACCACGTCTTCCATGCGCGAACCGAGATTGGTCGAAGGGGCCGTGGGGGGAGCTTCCGGAGCGCGAATTTCTTCTTCACCGCGTGGAATGGCAGGTAGGATTCGGGGGGGACGTTGGAAGACTTTCTGGGACGGCATCGGCTGCCCAGTTCGTTTCGCCATCAAGCTTCCCTGCCCTGGCGGGCAGGATTTGAGTGTGAAAGCGAGCAAAGAACAACCCCGTGGACGATGCCGGCGCGCTTTCTAAAGTAGTTCAGACGATCGGGCGCCTCCGCGAGGTCTCGATCGCGGCTGGCCAGCAGGGAAAGAAAGCCGCGGACCTGACCGACCAGCTCGCTGAACTGCAGTCCCGCTTGCGCGCCGAACTGGACCAGTCCACTCAATCTTTGCGAGCCGTCGAAGAATCGACCCGCCAGCTCCAGCTCGAGACGGACCAGCAGTTGGGCGCCCTGACCGAGGCGCTGGAAAGAGCTCTGGCGGAGGAGCGGCCGTCTCGCTCGTTGCTAGCCCAGCTCCGCCACGACTATCTACAGCATCTGCAACGTTTGCAGCAGCTCACCCAAGAGCAGTTGCCTCTTCTGCTGACCGACATGGGTCGGGCAGGCCAGTCGGTTTCCGCCACCTTGGCCTCGATCCAGTCCTTGACCTTGCAGTCCACTGTCGAATGCCAACGCCTGCGCGCCGGCTCGGCCCAACAGCGTCAGGCTTTGCTCGACATGCGAATCGGTCTGGACAAGCAGACGGAATCGATCGACCAGCAGACCGAGCAATTCACCGAATCTTTACTGCACTTGTGGAAGAATCTCGAAGTCCATTTTAGCGGCGCTCGCCAGGAGACCCAACAGCGTTTTGAATTGCTGCTAAGCGAGGCTAAGAAAGTTCAGCAGAACGCGGATGAACAGTTTCAGCAGTTGTGGAATCAGCAGCTGGCCGAGCAAATTCAGGCTTTGGCGGCGCATTTGGAGGCGACACTGGTCGGCCTGCGGGAGATGGCCCAGCCCACTCGTCGATTGGCCGATTCCGAGGTCCTGACCGGCGTTCAGAAAGTTCGCGAGAGCTTTGACCCATTACAGAAAGTCGAGAAGGTTTTCCGAGCCGCTCACGGCCTGGAGCTTTGCTGATGGCTTCTCTGCTTGAGAGTCTGGGGGGCGAGTTTGAGCAGCTCGACGCGCTGCTAACCTCTTTGCAAGAAGTCGCGGAAAGGCTGGAAGATCAGCTGTCGACGGGCAGCGTTCAATTGGAAGGACTGGCTCAGCGGGTCGAGGTTAGCGGCCAGCAGGCCCGGGAAGGGCTGTCCGAGGTCAAGCTTCAATGGACCGGCCTGGCGGGAGAGTTACGAGCGGAGGCGACCAACCTGGCTCAGAACGCCGCCGCCTGCAGCGAGAGAGCGTTCTCTTTGAAACCGAATTTCTGGCCGAGCTGCGTGAAGCAGCCTCCACTATGCAACTCTTCAGTCAGCAACTGCACGCACCGCTAGAGAACTGGGTTTTGAGTTTGAGTGAGGGTCGGCCCGCTGCGCAGGAATTGCAGGCGGCTGCCGTGGCCGGCTTGACTGTCTGGCAGTTGCAAAACCAGACGCTCTCGACCTGTCTCACCACTATCGAACAGCAACTGAGCTCCCGCTTGGCGCCCGTCCGTAACCATGGGCAAATTCTGCAACAGGTTCTGGCCCGCTGGCAACAGCAGTTGACCCTGGACCGAGAACAGACGGCACCCGAGGCCGCTCGCCCTCTGCAGCGCTTGCTCAGCCACGAATTGGCGGAAGCCTCGGAGCAGCTTTGTGATGGGCGTGCGCAGTTGCTCGCTCAGTCTTTCGCGGATTGGCAGAAGGCAGCCGAAGCTCGCCGATCGGTAAGCCTGCAAGCTCTGACGGAGCTTTATGCGAATCTGACCGGGTATTGCGCTACAACTTTGCCGCAGGTGGTCGGGGAGTGTCTGCAGCAGCGGGCCACCCCGGCCGTTCAGCGGACCCGCGCCGCCATTCAGCGCATTCGTGCCTGGGTGCATCGCTCCGGGGAGTTCGCCTCCCAATTCGAACAATTTATGCCCGCCACCCAGGCCGTTCTCAACTTCTTTACGCAGCTGCCGGTGGGCAGTGGAGCCTCTCAGTCGGCCACCGGCCAGGCGGTGGCTCAAGCCACTCCGGCCAGCTTCAGCGCCTTCCCGGTGGCGAACCTTTCTAATCCTGAGCCAGTGCAGCAAGGGCGACGGCCTGAGGTCAGCTGGACGTTGCCTCCCCAGGTGGCGGTTACTTTTTCGCCCGACTCTAGCCAGGAAGCTCGCCTACAAGTGAACACTCCGACGGGAGGAGCTTCTGCTGGCGGCGGTTTCAGTGCCGGTTCTGGCGCAGCCTCCGGGTCCGCCCAGCGGCCCGGTGGGAGCAGCTCGCAGAGCCAGTCCTCGCAGAGCAGCGGTGGCTTCGAAGACAACAGTCGAGAGCTCTACGAAAAGATGCAGGGCGGTAAGAACACTTCGGAGGAAACCCTGGCGCGTCTACGCCAGGAAACTTCCGCCAACGCCCAACGCCTCGAAGCACAGCGCCACGCCGGCGAGCACTCGGCTGGTTCGGGTGGGGGTAGTGCGGGCGGAGGGTCCGGGCAGGTCTTAGAGGCCAGTTCTTCGCATTCTGGCCAGGGTGGCCATTCGGCGGGCAGCCACGGAAGTC
>JALHOV010000347.1:7919-8526 GCA_022842865.1 Vulcanimicrobiota bacterium
TGCCGGCGCTGTCTCCGGTAGCGGAAGCTCTCCAACCATCGGCGGTTTCGAAGACAACAGCCGCGAACTCTACGAGAATATGCGCGGCGGCCAGAACACGCCCGAAGAAACGTTGGAACAGTTGCGCCAGGAAACTGCGGCCAAGGCCCACCGCCTGGAGGAAGAACGCCACGCCGCCCGGCTGGCGGCAGAGCATTCAGGAGGATCCGGTGGAGGCAGCGCCGGAGGGGCATCGTCCGGGCATGTTTTAGAGGCCAGCTCTTCGCATTCCGGCCAGGGTGGCCATTCGGCGGGCAGCCATGGAAGTCAAGGTGGCCACGGCGCTGTCTCGGGTAGCGGAAGCTCTTCAACCATCGGTGGTTTTGAAGACAATAGCCGAGAGCTCTACGATAACATGCGGGGCGGCCAGAACACGCCCGAAGAAACCTTGGAACAGTTGCGTCAGGAAACTGCGGCCAAAGCCCACCGCCTGGAGGAAGAACGCCACGCCGCCCGGCTGGCGGCAGAGCATCCGGGAGGATCGGGCGGAGGCAGCGCCGGAGGGTCATCGTCGGGGCATGTCTTGGAGGCCAGTTCTTCGCATTCCGGCCAGGGGGGCCATTCGGCG
>JALHOV010000348.1 GCA_022842865.1 Vulcanimicrobiota bacterium
TGGCGTGCTGGCGATGCGACCCGCCAGAGAGGCTCGGCAGACCTCGCTTTCCGGATTGAGCACATCATCGATTTCGTAGGGGTCAAAAGGGGTTCAACCTCCGGCAGCTTCTCGGCCAGGGAGTGAGTCAGCACCCGGAGTGGGTCAACGACTTCTCTCTCAAGTAAGCCTCCAGCGCCGGGCCGCCCCTGAGCCTGTGCAAACAAAAGGCCCATTCCCTCCGTCTCGGTCATGTTGCTTCCCGTGTCAACAAAACGCGCACGCCCTTTCAATATGCCGGTCCCGCAACTCGACCGCGCCGCTCAAGAAGTCGACATTTTTAGCTTCGCCGATTTTGATCCCGAAGGCACTGCTCTCACCGATGGTTTAATTCCCCAACTGGAACGCTTCGGAATGCGCGTCCGAGGACCGCCCAAAATGGTGGTCCCCCCCAGCTGCTTTACAGATCGCGAACTCCGCCTCTTCTCGCTGCCCTGGGGGTGTGGAAATGGCCCAACTTACCTGGCCTTTTGCAAACCAGTGCTCCGCTGCAGATACCCCATGTTGACCGTTGACCCGAGCCGGCCGACCATCGGCGGAAAGACCGGGACCCCTGACCGCGGAAATCGAGTGAACACGGTATCTCATGGTACTCTAAGGTCCAACCAACCGGGTAGGGTCAACGCAACCCGGTTGGCTAGGAGCATATTCCTATTCTGGAGGTTAAGAGGATGATCTTCTCGCATTTCTTTCGCCACAACGAGTCCAGGGGAAAGGCCAGTGCCGCCGGTCAGGGCCAGCCACGCCACGTAAGCCATCGGGAAGCCACGGCGGCCGGCGACGCGGTCGAGTTGCGCAATGGAGCCGTGCCCCACTCGGGTCGCCGGAGCCACGATGGCACCGTGAATTCCGAGAAACAGCGAGACATCCCGCGCGACAGCATCCAGACGGGAGCCCCCTTCCCTCCCCTGGAGGGAAGTCTCGTGGGCGTGGATATCCTCCACTTCAACGACTTCCACCGGAAACTCAACCCCTCCCAAGACGGTCGCGTCGGTGGCGCCGCCCGCCTCGCAGGTCTCGCGGAGAAGACACGCCAGGAGTTCCCCAACTCAGTCCTCGTCAGCGTGGGAGACGTGGCCAACGGGAATGGAGACCCGCCCTACGGTTGCGGAGCCTGGGACGAGGGCGTGCGCTCTTTCGAACCCGTGGTCAAGATTTTCAACGAGATGAAGGTCGACCTGCTCGAGCTCGGCAACAGCGAGTTCAAGGATCCCTCCAACAATTACGAATCCCTGCAGAAGGGGCTGATCTCCAAGTTCCGCGGAGAGGTTCTCTGCGGCAACGTCGAGCGCGGGCCGGCATATCCCGACGAACACGCGCTCGACGGCATCAAGCCCTACAGCATCAAGCAACTCCAGGGAATGAACGTGGCCTTTATCGGCCTGGTCGCGCAGGACATGGCCACCAGAGCCAACCCCTTGATGGGATTCGGTCTCGCCGTGGCGAACCTGGACGAGACGCTGAACAAGTTGATCCCGGAAGTCCGCGCGAAAGGTGCCGATGCCGTGATCGTGATGGCCCACGAGAGCTTCAACGGCTGCGTGGACATCGCCGGTCGGGTTTCCGGCATCGATGCGATCTTGGCGGGGCGTGACCACAAGCAGAGCCCGGAAGCGTCCGAGGTGAAGGCTCCGGACGGGCGCACCACCCTGGTCACGGAAGCCGGCTCGCACGGCGCATTTCTCGGCCACATGCGCCTCGTTCTGGACTCCTCCACCCGTTCGGTCCTCCGCGTCGAGGACCGGCTGATGCCCGTCGACGCCAGCGCCCCCATCGACCCCGAAGTCCAGGCCATTGTCGACGCCTTCAACAGGAATCGGTGACCGGGTTTCGACCCCGACCCCGGTCACGTTTTGATCGAGTTTCCATTTTTGATCAGGACGCTGTAAAACGTTGTGGCAATTCTTACCGATCGGCTACGCCCTCGCTGTGCTGTTGGAATTGCCTTGGTTTTGCTGGGCCTTCGCTGATCGCCCGTGGAGGGAACGGCTGGCCGTTTTTGCCAACGGCGTCAGTTACCCCTGGGTGGTGGGAATCTTTTTCGGTCAGGTAATCACCAAATGCCGATAGTCAACCTCATCAGGTCGTCCCGCAACACCCCGGGTGTATTGCAGGCCAAGAGGAAAAACGTCGGGGAGAGTCCAAACATTTTGCATGACTCAACTTTCTCGATTTCTTTGGTTGGGGATTCTTTTACCGCTGTGGCTGACAGCCGGGCGGGCGGCCTTGGGTTCGGGGGGGTGGGGGACCTTCATGTTGCTCTTGCCCGGCTTGCCCATCATCCTTGGTCCCTTAGCAGTCACCTTGATCTACACTACTCGAGCCGACGTCGCACACTCGGGCAAGTTGCCCAACAGTGAAGCAGGCTTGCTCTACTTCATCTACGGTGCACTGACCATTTCAGGGTTCTTTCTCCTGGACGGTGGTGACATTGGCGAGTCATATTCCGTTTTCACACGATGGTTTGCACCCAAGCAGGGGGAATTGTCTGGCACGATCAGCTTTGCCTCGGGGAGTTTGGGAATCTTGGCGAATTTGTTCGCTTTGGTCGATGCGATCCGCTCCCGCCGCCGCTAGAAGCAAACCGAACTTCTTCTAACCTGGAGTCTCCAGCTGGAGAATGGCCTGGCGGAACTGATCGGGGATGGGCGCGCTCTTGCCCGCCCCATAATCATAAAACCGACACTGAGGAACCGTGAGCCACATAGTCTTGCTGCGCATAGCTGTAGATGCGGCAAAGCTGAACAGAGCTTCTCTTTCCCAATTTGGAGATACCGATCTCCGTGCGAATCCGGTCCGGGTAGTAGATGGGTTTGCGAAAATCGCATTGCCCGCTCGCCAGGATGCCTCCGAAACCCTGGCTTCCCGCTAAGGGAAGCTGCACTCCTAGACGATCAAACGCCTTCCCTTTGACCACTTTGCCAAGCCCCTACGCTTTGAGGTGCTCCAGCGACCCTGGAACAGGCCGAGGACTACCTGGGCGCAAAAATCGCCACGGATTCTTGAGCGACCCGGCCAGACCATCTGACTCAACCAGGCCGATGGCTGGAATTGACTCGCCCTCGAATTTCGGTTGAACGCGCTGAGCCCGCCCGGAGCACCCCCCTGCCAGATTTGGCCGGGCTCGCGGAGCTTTAGTAAGCTCACGGCGCTTCACTGCGGCCGGCTCTTCAGCAAATCGCGAATTTCCCCCAGCAACAATTCTTGAGGGGGGGAGGCAGCGGGTTCCAATGCCGCTTCTTCGGCCTGTTTCTTCTTCAGATTGTTGATCATTCGCACCACCAAAAATACAGCGAAAGCCAGCAACAGAGTATTGATCAGAACCGTAAAAAACTGGCCGTAACCGAGTACTACCACACCCGAAAGTTTTCGAGCTTCGGCCAGGGCCATTCCGTTGGCCACTGTTCCCTTCAGGACCAGGTAACTGTTGGAAAAGTCACTCTGTCCCAAAAGTCCAGTCAGTGGCACGATCATTTCGTCGACGAAAGATTTCAAAATCGAAACCATTGCCCCACCCACAATAACGCCGATGGCCATATCCATAGCGCTTCCGCCCCCAATGAAATCCTTGAAATCCTTTACCAAAGACATCGGATTGTTTTCTCCCCTTATCCACAGTTGACTCGCCCGAGGCGGGTCCCAGGGCAAGATTTTAGCAGAGGCATAGGTCACTTCGCGCACAGTTCAGAGACATTTGCAGCAAGCTTTGAAGAAGACCCACCCCGCCGAAAGCCGAAAGCCTACCATCGTCTTCCTTGCGCCGGGTGGTCAGCAGGATGGGTTCGCCAGTCGCTCGGTGGCGGCCACCCCCTGATGGATGGTCCCACTTTAGCCGGACGCGCGAGGCGGTCCAAGAGAACACGTGCGAAGTGGGCCCAGCCTCCACCAAAAGACACTTTCTCCACCCAGTCGCGCATTCCAGTCACAAACGGGCCATCGATCTCCCTTCAGGGAAGGATCTCGAAGAGGGGCTTAAGATGCCTACCGGCTCTAAGACAAAGGTCAAAACGACTGTCGGCCCCTACCTTTGCCTGCACTGCTCGTGCTTAAAAGAGCCAAAATCGTCTCGCGAACGTCCAACGGGGTCGAATGGGCTTTGACCAGTGCAGCGGAAACGCGCTGAGACAACTCGGCGGAAGTATCCTGGGCCGAAAAAATGATCACCTGAGCCTGACCCACCGAGCCCAGCAGTTCGTCGCCCTCACCGTCAGGCAAAGACAGGTCCAGCAAAACGATGTCAAAAGCCTGTTGTTCCAGCGCTTGTCGAGCCTCACGAACGGTCGGCGCCGCCACCACCTGCCAATGGGAAGGAAGGGTTTTTCGCACAATTCGGCAGATGTCATGATCGTCTTCCACGTGCAGAACGGTGGGCGTGGACAACTGCTTGCCGCACACGGCCGATTGTACCGCAGCCAAAAGTCGATCTTCAGCGAAAGGCTTACGAATCACGTCACTGACCAACACCGCGGCTTGCCCCAACTGACTTTGAGAGCCCGAAATAACGATAATGGGCAAATTGCGCGTGGTCGGCTCCGCTCGAATTTCTGAGATTAAGACCGCGCTGTCTCCATCGGCCAAAATCAAATCCATGGTGACTGCATCATAGTGGTGCTCGCGCAGCAGGCGGCGAGCGCGTTCCAAAGTAGGCGCCTGATGAACGACATAGCCGGCCGAGGTCAACATCGTCTCCAGCAAGCGGGCCACATCCAGATCGTCCTCGCAGACCAACACCGTAGCCCCCTCCGGCGCTTCTGGCGTCTCGCGAATGGGGTGCAGATAGGGTAGTTCAAAAAAGAAAACCGTGCCTACGGTTTCTCTCGGAGCAAAACCGACCCTTCCGCCCATTTTCTCGACCAAGGCCTTGGTAATGCTAAGGCCCAGCCCGGTTCCGCCTTTTTGGCGGGTGCTGGAGGCGTCTGCCTGAGCAAACCGCGTGAAGATTCGGCCCTCGAATTCTGGCGAGATACCGGGTCCCTGATCGGAGACGGTGACTCGAAACCAGCGTCCTTTTTGTTCCGCTCCCACCTCAACCAGACCTTGAGGCGGGGAAAACTTGACGGCGTTGGAGATCAGATTGGCGAAGACTTGCGCCAGTCGATCGGGATCGACCAACACTTCGCCTGCCGGTAGCGGCTCCCGGACCTTCAAGGACACCTCATGGGAGGAAGCAAATCCCGCGTTGGCCTGCACCGACAGGCGTAAGGCCAGCGCCAGTTCGGTGGTGGAAGAGCGCAATTCCATGCTGCCCGACTGAATTTTCTCGATGTCCAGAATATCGTTGATCAGACGCACCAGGCGGTCGCTGTTGTTGAGTGCGATGTCGACGTATTCCCTGGCTTCTTCCGGCAGTTCTCCCAGCATGCCGCCAGCTAGAAGACCCAGAGAACCTCGAATGGAAGTGAGCGGGGTCCTGAGTTCGTGGCTTACAGTAGAAATAAATTCCGATTGAAGACGCTCGATCCGCTTACGATCGCTGATGTCTCGGATCACTCCCGAATAGTAGCGCTGCCCCCCCAGGAGCATCTCGCTCACCGACAGTTCGGCCGGGAAGCTGCTGCCGTCTTTGCGTAGCGCCACCACTTCACGGCCAATTCCGATGACCTTGGGGACCCCGGTATCATGATAGTTCTTCAGATAACCGTCGTGCTCCGCCCGGACCGGATCTGGCATCAGCATGCTCACGTTGTTTCCGACTAATTCATCGGGCGAATATCCAAAGAGCTTTTCCACGGCCGGGTTGACTCGCTCGACTCGACCCCTTTCGTCGATGGTAACAAAAGCCTCGACGGCGGTATCAATGATGGCCCGCGAGCGAGTTTCACTGTCTCGAAGTTCGTTCTCGGCCTGCACCTGAGGGGTGATGTCGCGAAAGGTGCTGACCACCAGCTGCGGCCTGCCTTCCTGGGGATTGGGGATAAGCCGAGCGTTGATGCTGATCATCGCGAAATCCTCCTCTCCGCTGCGGATCCACATGGGCACATCGTTCTGGGGCTGGCCGGTGCGCAAGACCACCATAGCGGGGTGTTCCGACCCGGGAAAGGGGGTTCCATCGGGATGGGTAGCTTGCCAGCGGGGATCCGCCGACTCGAGACCCAAAAGCTGAGCCCGTTTCAAACCCAGGATTTTCTCGGCCGCCGGGTTGACCTCACGAATGGCCCCACTCTGATCTTGAATGACCATTCCTACGGCCATGCTGGAAAAAACGGTGCTCAGCAGTAGTTCGCTCTCTTTCAAAAGTTTCTCGGTGCGCTGGCGCTCCGAGATGTCTCGGGCGATGCCCAGAAAGCCAACGATGGCCCCGTTCAGGTCACGCCGCGCGGTAACCGAAAGCATCACCGGAAAGCGCGAGCCATCCTTGCGCAGGTAGGTCCACTCGCGCTCCTCGGTCAGGCCGCGCCGCGCCTTGGTCACAAAAGTCTCAAAACCCGGGGAAATAGTCTCCCCCAACTCCTCCGAGATGGCCCGGCTGTGCTCGACGACCTCATCAAGGTCGTGCAGAATCCCGGGAGAGACCCGATCGATCACCTCTGCTGCGGAGTATCCGAGCATCCGTTCCGCGGCCGCATTAAAAACGCGGATGATGCCGTCGGGGTTGGTCTCAATGATGCTGTAATCGGCGCTTTCCAAGATGCTTTGCAAACGGGAGATAGCCTCCGCCGACTCACGCTGACGTTCCTGACGTGCACTGATGTCCCGAGCAGCGGCAAAAAAAGTGCCGTCTTTGAAAGAGACGGTCGAGCTCAAGGGGATCCAATGCCCTTGTTTATGCCGAAAGCGGATCACAAAGTTGACGGGGGTGACGCCCGGGGTCCGCAACTTGGAGGCGGTACTGAGGGTCCCTTCTAAATCTTCGGGATGCACAAACTCGGTCAGGGGTACGGCCCTCAGTTCGGCACAAGTCCATCCCAGCGTGGACTGCCAGGCCGAGTTAAGTTGTTCCAAGTAGAGATTTTCGTTGACGGTACAACACAAATCCAACGACTGCTCAAAAAACACTTGAAAAATATCCATCAGAAGGGGGCCTCAACCCCACGGCAGAAGACGTCCCAACTTAAAGGAAAGCGGGGCGCCTGGTGCAAGAATATTTTGGCCGGATTCTGGTGGTCGAAGACGACGACGACGTCTCGCGACTCCTGGCCAGCGCTTTGAGGACAGCTCGCTTTCAGGTAGACGTTTTTTCGGACGGCAGCAGGGCTCTGGAGGCGATCCGCCAGGCTGTCCCGGACGCGATCGTGATGGATGTCAATCTGCCGGGACTGGACGGGCTCTCCTTGTGTCGCGAGGTGCGCAAGTTTTCCCAGGTCCCGATCCTGATGCTGAGCGCGCTGCAGGAGGATATCGACAAGATCGTCGGTCTGGAACTGGGAGCTGACGACTACCTGGGCAAACCCTTTAGCGTGAGAGAATTGGTGGCCCGGGTGCGCACGATGCACCGCCGTTCCCAAGGTCGAGAGCCGGCCGGGTCGCAGCCTGCTGGAGCAACCCTGCCCACCGTCACGGACCTGGACTTTCTGCAGCTGGGATCGCTCAAAATCTGCCCGGCGGCGCGGGAGGTCGAAGTGGATGGAGTTTGCCTTCATCTCACCAGCACCGAGTTCTCCCTGCTGCAATTTCTGGCCGAACGCCCCGGGCGGGTGTTCTCTCGACAAGAGTTGCTTGACCAGGTTTGGGGGCAAGATTGGGTCGGCACCGACCGCACCGTCGACGTGCATCTGCGACGAGTCCGCTCCAAACTACTGGAGCACAGCCCCCATGACTTTTTGCAATCGGTGCGCGGGGTCGGCTATAAGTTCGTGTTGCCACTTTAGTTCGCCGTCTGGCTCTCGGCCAGAATCTGGCGGATCTCGGAAGGCAAAGTCATCGGATCAAACGGCTTGCTGATGACCCCTATGGCGCCCAGCGAGCGATAATAAGCAATATCCTGGGGCTGCACTTTGGCGGTCATAAAAATGACCGGGATGTGCTGAATCTCCGCATCTTGTCGAAGCGTTTGCAGTGCAGCCGGGCCGTCCATACCCGGCATCATGGCGTCGAGCAAAATCAGGTCGGGCTTCTCCTTTCGAGCCAGATCCAGGCCTGTGAAGGCATCTTCCGCCTGAAGCACTTCGAATTTGCCGACCCTCTGCAGGCTGAGCAAGCCCACTTTTCGAATATCGTCCTCATCGTCCACCATCAATATTTTCATTTTACCTCCCGAGTTGAGTCTGACCCGATCGGACCGACCTGGCTGCCTGCACTTGATTTCGGCCGGCCCGTTTGCCCTTATAAAGAGCTTCATCGGCTTTGCGAACCAGCTCCAGTAGACTGTCGCCATCGTGCGGATAGGCCGCTACCCCAGCAGTAAACGTGACATGAAATACTTCCCCGTTATCGGCTAAAAAGGCCAGCGCGGAGAACTCTTCCAGCAGGCGTTGCGATGCCAGCCTGGCGAACTCAGCCGTCTGGCCGGGAAAGGCAAGCAAAAACTC
>JALHOV010000349.1 GCA_022842865.1 Vulcanimicrobiota bacterium
AGCCAGATCCACAAATTCCTCGGCGGAAATAGGATAGACGTAAGCATAGTTAGGGCCCGGCTGATGCTTGACGCCATAGCGCTCCGCGTCCTGATGATAAGGGCTAAACCGATGATAGCTGACCTTGCACACGGCCGACGGCGGCTGTAGATGCTCAAGCAATGGAATCACCTCGGCCATCTCACCATACCACTCGTCTCGCTCGCCCGGAAAGCCGCACAGAATGGACCAGGACATCCGCAGTCCCAGTTCCCGAGCCCACTTCAGGGTCTGAATATTGATCAGGCCGGTGGTGCCTTTGTCCATCAGCTTAAGAACCTCATCGTGAAAGCTCTCGAACCCGGGCAAAACCCAGCGCACCCCCGCTTCTACCAGCGCCTGCAACTGGTTGCGTTTCAGGTTGGCCTTCGTCTCCACAAAGATTCGATAGTTATGAGGAGACTCGGCCAGCCGTGGCAAAACCGACTGAAAGTAGTCCATGGCCAGGATGTTGTCGACAATCAAGAAATCCTCGACCAGGTAAGTGCTGGCCAGTTCGTCAAACTCGCGCACGGCTCGGTCCGGATCTTTGACGCGAAACCCCATGCCGTGACCGTTCAGGCCACAGAAGGTGCAGTGGTGCTTGGCCCCCCACCAGCAGCCGCGCGAGGTCTCGATGGGCAGGGCTGGAGCGACCTCGTTGAAAAGTCGGCTCTCGGCCAGTTCGCGAAAATAATCGTGAAAAACCGGCACCGGCAGTGTCTCCAGGCTGCGCACGGTCGCGCGCGGCACCTGTAGCGGCGGGCGGCCATCCAGAACGCCATAAATCGAGGGCGGCTTCTGGCCGGCCAGTAAAGATTCGACGAGGGGCACCACCAGTTCTTCGGCTTCGCCAGAGACAACGTAGTCCACCCAGGGAAAGTTACGCCGGGTGGCCACGCCCATAGACCCTTCACAATTGGCTCCGCCCATCAGGGTCGCGATCGAGGGGTCCAGTTCCCGAATCTTGCGCAATAGAGCCAGCGATGCGCAGTGCTGCTGGAAGCTGGAACTACAGCCCACCACGCGGGGCCGCTGAGAGACGATTTCCTCGGCCAACTCGAGTATGAAGGGACCTGCCTGCGAGCGCAGGTAGTCCAGACCCTGCCAAAAACGGTCTCGGCACAGCCCTACCGAATCAAACAAGTCATAGTAGACGTTCTTTTTGTATTCCGCCAGATCGTAGTCAAAGCAACCAAAAGCAGCCTCCGAGAAGGTCCACTCCCCCAGCAGGTCCTCCGGCGTGCTCAGTCCGATGGCGCGGTAACGACGCGTGTCCACCCGGCGAGCGAAACGAAGGTTGGCATAAATGCAGTGGGTATCGATGCCGGCCTGCTGCAACACGGCCTGCAGGTTGGCCAACGCGATCGAAGGACGCTCCAGCACTCCATAAGGCATGTTGACGAGCAGAACTTTGCCCACTTCAGCTGCCCGCAGTGGTCAGGGCGCGCGGCCGGTAAGCTCTTCGCCACGGTTCGACCTGAGGGTACCCTCCCGGAAAATCGCGAGGGTCGGCATGAGCAGGCAGGCTGCCCCCGACCGGTAAGGCCAGATACTTTCCTTGCATGGACAGCACCAGATGCTGCTCCACCAACTCGTGCAGCGCGTTCTCGGTCTCCGGCCCCAGGTCCCTGACCAAAGTTTCCAGACTGTGCGGATTGTCGAGCGTCAGCAGAAGCTCGCGCTGCAGGCCCTTGAGCACGATGCGACGCTGCCTGGCGCAGGCACGGGTATCGAGAATTTCCAACCCGCCCTCGACTTCGCGCTGACTGAGCAACGGCAGCAAGACCCGGTTGTTCCAAAGGTCCTTCCAGTCTTTGACGGCATGCAGCAAGGCCAGACGATTCTTGTCGATCAGGCTGCGCGGATGCGGCTCACGATCGTCGAAGAAATAGGCGATCTCGGCCAACTGGTCGGGCGCCAGCGGGTAAATGTGTTGGTAGTAATCGTTGGGGCGAAGTTCAATCTGATACTGCTCAGGTTTTTCGTGATAAGGGCTAAAACGGTCATAGCGAACGATACTGATGCCGGACGGCGAATGGAGGTGGTGCAAGAGCGGTAATTTCTCGGCCATTTCCCGGCTCCACTCCGAGCTTTCCCCCGGAAACCCGTGTAGGAAGTTCCACACCACGCGCACTCCGAACTCGCGGCAAAAGCGCAACAGCTGCACGTTAAGCATGGCGTTACTGCCCTTTTCCATGACCTTGAGCACTCGATCGTCCAGACTCTCAATGCCCGGCTGGATCCACCGGACGCCCGCCCGGGCCAACAATTCAACCTGGGAACGACGCAAATTGGATTTCGTCTCATAGAAGAGTCGATAAGGAGCGCCCCGGTCGGCCAGGGTGGGCAGAACCGTTTTCAGGTGGGCCATGTCCAGAATGTTGTCCACCACCTCGAAACCGATGACCCCGTAACGGTCCGAAAGCTCGCTCAGTTCCGCCAGAATCCGCTCAGCCGACTTGGATCGGTAGCTCATGCCACCTCCGTTGAGACCACAAAAAGTGCAGTGGTGCTTTTGGCCCCACCAGCAGCCTCGTGAAGTTTCCAGCAGAAGACCCGGCTCAATCGTCTTAGCGAAGGCGGTCGACTCCAACTGTTCGAAATACTCGTCAAAGTCGGGGGTGGCCAGGGCGTCGAGTCGAGTTACGGTAGCTCGCGGTGGGTTGCACTCGGGCAGATTCTCTCGGCACAACACCCCGAAGATTTTCTCGGCCGGCACACTCCGATCGAGGCCCAGCACCGATCGGCAAAAGGCCGGAAAGAGCTCATCCGCTTCGCCGGAAAAAGCGTAGTCCACCCAGGCGAAGTTGCGCACCAGAGCCACGCCCATCGGGCCTTCACAGTTGGCCCCACCCATCACTGTGACGGTGTCGGGAGCGAGCTCTTTCACGCGCCGCAGTAAGGCCAGCGAAGCGCAATTTTGCTGGAACATCGAGCTGCAACCAAGAATGCGCGGCCGAGCGGCGGCCACCCGTTGGGCCAGTTCCTCGATGAAGTTGGCCGCCGTCTTTTGGGTAGCGACCACCGCCTCCAGGTTGTCGGTGATCTGGTAACCGGGCCGCTCTCGCTGCAGTCGCTGGAGATAGGCTACCGGCTCGGGGGCCTGTTCGCGGAAGGCCGCCAGTGAGAACATCCACTCGCCAAAAAGTTCGTGCGCTCCCGTTTTATCGACCTGTCCGTGCAACTCCCGCCCGGTCACTTCGGCAAATTCGAGATTGGCATAATGGACGTGACAAGAAATGCCGGCGCGGGTCAGCCCCGCTTTCAAGAGGCCCAGTCCAATCGAGGGGTGGGTAACCACCGCAAAAGGCATGTGGACCAGATAAACCTGGCAATCGGTCATCCGATCACCGGAATTTCCTCTTCCAACACCCCGTAACGATACATACGCTCCATCACCAGCAGGGTTTCCTCTAAGGGAATCTGGTGCTCGCGTTCCAATTTTAGAGCGAAGTCGTCGGGGATGAAGAATCCTTGCGGTAGATTTTGGGCCAACACGGGCGGGCCGAGGAACTCCAAATCGAGCATCTCGTTGGCAAGATGAAAGGCGAAATCCTGACCCTCGCGCACACTGACTTTGAGGTCGCGGCGCAAACTGAGGGGTCGCCGATTGGGCACATTCAAAGGCATGGCCTCGGGACTGCACCACTCCTGGATGAGACTCTCGAGTTCGGCCGGGGTCTCGAAGCGCGCCTCCTTCAGAATGCGGTAACCTTTGGGCCAACGCTCATCGGCGTGGCAAGGGGAAACCAGCCGCACCATTTTGTCGATCGGCTGCAGCAGAAAGCCGCTGACACAGGCGATGGTGCCGGAATTCACAAACTCTTCGGCTACGCCTTTGCGCACCCGCTCCTTGTCAAAGCGGTCGAGGTGATTCAAGGCGTTGCCGGCGCGCGCTTTGACCAGCGTGGATTCCTGGTTCTGGCAGATCAACTCTACATAGACGAGTTCTTCCGGGGTGAACTCGGCCATGACTTTCTTGAGCAAACCCTTGGTAAGAATGGAAAAACGGTCGCAGTGCCCGTCGCTGTGGGATAATTCCAACAGGCGCCGCACGCGATCTGGATCCTTCATTGGCTGAGCGGTGGTAGTTTGCGGGAAGTGACCAATGATACGATTGTAATCGACGCAAAATTTCTCATAATCCGGATTATCCAGTGGGTCCGTGGCCCAATAGCAAAAGCCGTGGGCTTCGGGCCCGAGAAAATCCGAGAGAACCTCCAGAGTTTCACACCAGAATTTCTGGTTCTCCGGAGTGTAATACCAGATATCATCGAGTTTCGGGGCCGAAATGCCGCAGAACCAGCAACCCACCGAGCATCCGCGAGACAATTCCAGGGAGATGGTGGGATGCACGACCCCCGCCGCCACCCGGAAGCCCAGCTCGCCGGCGCAACGATTGACCTGGCGCTGGCGCCAGTTCTTAAAGGCCGGATTGCGCGGCGTGCGATTGCGCATATCTACGCGGCACTTCAGCTTCTCGATGATGAAGCCGCGGTAACGACTGACGGAGGGATGAACGTCGCGTCCAACTTTGGCGGCAAACTCCTGGTCCCACATGGGACGGAGCTCGTGCGGATTGGCCTCCAACCCCCAGCGGGCGACCGCTCCGTCAGGATCCGTCTCGAGCAGCTTGCGAAATTCGTCGTCGCCGGTCCAGACTTCTAAGAAACGCTTGGTGATGCCGACATCGCGAAGGTATTCCGGGTCGCCGCTGCTGCGGTCCATATAAATCGGCTTGATTACTGGATCGGCAATCGATAAAGTCAACGGGGTCCGCCTCCTGTCGTTTGTCCTGAATCTACCCTGGCGCCAGTGCCGTTTCCTGCATCCAGGACGGCATATGGACCACCGACCCGGTCGGTAAATTTCGCAACCCGGGCAAGCTGGGCAGCGAACCGGACACACCGAGCGTCAAATACTTACCATTGAGAAACAGGAGGTAACCCAGCTCTCTCAATTCGGTCAGGGCTTCCTCTACTTCCGACTCGTCCAGGGGGCGGTTAAGTTCCTTCTCCAAGGAAACAGCCGAACGGGGCTCGTCGCAGGCCAGCAGAATCTGACGGGCGACCCCGACGAACCTGGTGGAAGAGCGCTTACGCATGGGGCGGGTGTCGTAGACGAAGAGCTCCTGGTCCTGATCCCGCAGCGACAAAATGGGCGGATTGGGACGCCAAAAGGTACCGATCCAGCGCCGAATCTCCGTCTCCAACCGATCCCGCCCGCTACGACTCGGATCTCGGTCGAGTTCACGACCCTGAGGCAACGGCTGATTCAGGTCATCTTCGAAGAAATAAGCCAGGCCCTGTAGAGCTTGCCGCTCCAGAGGAAAGATGCGCGCATAGTTGGCGTTGGGCACGATGCTCAGTCCGTAGTCGGCCGGGCGGCTGTGATATGGACTGAATCGGTCGTAACGAACCCGGGTAATCAAGTTGGGGGGCTGCAGATGGAGCAACAGCGGCACCAGGTCGGCCATCTCGTGGCACCACTCGTCTTTCTCGCCGGGGGTATTGGTGAGAAAGAGCCAGACTAATTGAATGCCGAATTCGCGGGCTTTGCGCAACAGTTGCAAATTGATGAGAGCGGTCGTTCCCTTGTCAAACAGCTTGAGAACCTCATCATGAAGACTCTCGATGCCCGGCTGAATGAAGCCCACTCCAGCTCTCTTGAGCTGTTCCAGGTGTTTGGCGCGCAGATTGGCCTTGGTCTCGAAGAACATGGTATAGCCTGCTCCTTCCAGCCGGGGCAGGACCGTCTCGAAATAGGCCATATCCAGGATATTGTCGACCATATTGAAGCGCTTCAAGCCGTAGCGCTCGGCCATTTCGGCCAGCTCCGAGACGACCCGATCTGCGTCCTTGGAGCGATAGGCCATGCCATTGCCGTTGAGTCCGCAAAAGGTACAGTGATGCTTGGCTCCCCACCAGCAACCTCGCGAGCTCTCGAGCGCCAGGGCCGGCTGCAGACAATCCCGGAGCGGGCTACTTTGCATCTGCGCGAAATAATCATCAAAATCGGGCGGTGCCAGCTCGTCGAGTCGCAGCACGGTGGCTCGTGGGAACACAGCCGGCTTGCGGTCGCGCGTCATGACGCCGTGAGGGAGGCGCTCGGCGGCAAAGCCCCGGCCGTGCTCCAGCAGTTCTTGCATGAGCGGCACGATCAGCTGGTCGGCCTCGCCAGAAACGACCAGGTCGAGCCAGTCAAATTGCTGGAGAGCGGTGAAGCCCATCTCGCCTTCGCAATTGGCACCGCCAAGCAGAGTCACCACCTCTGGATCGAGTTCGCGAATTCTGCGCAACAGGGCCAGACTGGCACAGTGCTGCTCGAAGGTCGAGGTGCAACCCACGATGCGGGGCTTCAGCTCCAGGATGCGCCGGGCGCAACGGTCCACGAATTCGACGGCCAGGTCGCGAGCTTTCAACAGCTGGCCCGGGACGTCCGGCGCGTGGCGGTGGAAGTGCGAATACCGCATTTGAGCCAGGAACTCATCCGGCGGCGGCGCCTGTTCGCGGAAGAGCGCCTTGGAGAAGGTGAATTCTCCGACCAGATCGTGTTCGGCCCGGTTGCTGATAAGGTTGAGCAAGTCCAGGCCGATTTCTTCGGCCCACCAGAGGTTGGCAAACAAGGCCCGGCTGGGAATTCCCGCCCGCTTCAAGGCCGACTGAATCATCCCCAGCCCCAGCGAGGGCCGGGGCAAGTTCGCGTAGGGCATCGAGACGAAAACAACTGCCATCATAGGATCGGCCGAATTCCCCATCCCCCCAGGTCGCTCCTGGGTTATCAGGTAGGAGGCTTCGCTCTGCTGGGGATTTTGTTTTTGCTTTTGGGACTGATGGCGGGGTGTTCGGAAAGTCCCCCCGGTGCAGCGCCTACCCCGCAGGCGAGCACCGTACCCACCGCCGCCCAAACCGTTACCCCTCACGCAGTCCGCAAGCTGATCAGGAATGCGGCCCTGACTTTACGGGTATCGGCCCTGCGCGAGGCGTCCGAAAGGATCCGCCTCCAGGCCGCCGAGCGAGGCGGATTCGTTTTTGAGCGACCTCGAGAAAATGGGCAAGGTGCTATCCAAGTCGGAGACGGGCGAGGACGTAGCTCAAGCATCTCAATTATCGAGTGGACTACTCGACCGTGTCGGTGATTCTCACTGCCACCGGTCAGGGAGAAACTTTGGCCTTCTGGGATCTGAGCGGGACCGTGGGCAACGCCTGGCTGCTGCTGCGCTTAAGCCTGCGTTTTATGCTCCAGGCCTCGATTTACTCCGTGTTTTTGTTGCCGTTGGGCCTACCGGCCTATTGGGCTCATCGGCGCGCCTCTCGCCGACCATCCCGTGATGAATAGCGGGATTGAAAGGCAAGATACTCATCCTTACCGTGTTCCAGCCATTCCAGGCTAAAAGCGCAGGCCGAAGACTCCTGCTCGTCGTCGAAAACGGCCCGGAGGCATAGGAAATTCACATTGGGCTTTGCAGCCCGACCCCAGGATAGGCACAGGCCTTCTTCGGGGAGCATTCGAAGAGCGCGCGCGTAGGGATGCTGTCGAAGCCCGTTAGGCGTTCCAGGACCCGGGTCAGTTCGCCCCGGGTGGCGAAATCCGACACCTGCTGACGCTCACTTTGCGTGTAAGGAGTCGTCACCCTGACCCGCCTCAAGCGCTAGAAAACAATCAGCGGAAGTTGGAGGGGGTCAAGCAACTACTCCTCAAGCAGCGAGTCAAACGAGTGGATTTTGTCAACACGATAACACCCTGACCATGGAAGAGTCGGAAAAAGAAACCAGGCCGTCCCGAGCGTCTCAGTATGTGGCCGAGCAAAGATTTTCGGTCACCTTCCACAACGCGCGAGATCGGGAGCAGTTTTTCGTGAGCGCCAGTCGCCAGCATCTGGCCGAGATCACGGAGCAAAGCGAGGAGCTGCTAGAGCCCGCCAAATTGAGGAACGAAGCGCGCCTGGAAGCCATCCGCCAGGCTCGCGGCAAGGCCGAGGCCATGGCCGCGGAGCTTCACCAAAATCTGGGTGAAGCCTATTTGGTGGAGGAGGAGAACCACGCCAGAGTGATTTCGCCTCCGGACCACGGATACGAAGGGAGCGGGCTGGTCGAAGAGAGCGCCCGGGTGAAAGTGTCCTTCCTTCTCAAGCCCAGGTAGGTCTGGACAGATGAGGAGGCTGCCCATTTGTCCCGGCCTGGGGACCGAATCCGGAGTTGAATGCGGAGCCAGGCCAAACTGAGGCTCCCGAGGCCGAAATCCCACGTCTGATGGGGATTCTCCGCAGTAAGCTGCGGATCCAGGCCTGTCCGGGGCTCCTGGGACCCATGAAGTGCGGATCCAGGCCAATCTGGGGCTCCCGAGGCCTAAATCCGCAGTCTGATGAGGATTCTCCGCAGTGAGCTGGGGATCCAGGCCGATCTCGGGCTCCTGGGACCCAGAATCCGCGGCCTGATGCGGATTCTCCGCAGTGAGCTGCGGATCCAGGCCTGTCCAG
>JALHOV010000350.1 GCA_022842865.1 Vulcanimicrobiota bacterium
GTGGTGGTCAAGATTTCAGCTTCCGTCGGCAATGCGGTCGAGGCGGGACAGGTCATTCTGGTGTTGGAAGCAATGAAAATGGAGAACGAGGTAGCCGCTCCGGTGGCCGGCAAGTTGTCAAGAATCGAAGTTAGCGCGGGCCAGGTGGTGGGTGCCCAGCAGCTGCTATTTGAAGTGGAGCCCCATGTCGATCGATTATAAGAATTTTCCTGAACCCAAACTCGACCCGGTCGTCAATCCCCGTCCTGGGGGTGGGTCCGGCCGACCCGTCATTGTGGCCGCTCAGCGGACAGCCATCGGCAAGTTTCAGGGCAGTCTGAGCGAGATGCCCGCCCCTGAGCTGGGCGCCGCCGTGGTGCGTCAGATCTTGCAGAGCACCGGACTGGCCTCGGATCTGATCGACGAAGTTGTTTTCGGTTGCGTGCTGGCCGCCGGCCAGGGCCAGAACCCGACCCGCCAGGTGCTGATCAAGAGTGGCATGGACCCGCGCTCGGCCGCTTTGACGATCAACCAGGTATGCGCATCCGGTCTGAAATCGGTCGAGCTGGCCTCGCGGGCGATTCGAGCGGGCGACGCCCGGGCCGTGCTGGCAGGCGGAATGGAGAACATGAGCCGTGCTCCCTATCTGCTCGAAAAGGCCCGCGGCGGCTACCGCCTGGGCCACGGCCAAATGCTGGACTCTATGATCTCTGACGGACTCTGGGACCCGTACAGTGACTTCCACATGGGAAGTACGGGCGAGCTGGTCGCCCAGAAGTACAATCTGAGCCGCGAGCAGCAGGACGAATACGCTTACAACAGCCATCAGAAGGCGCTGGCGGCCATTGCCGCGGGCAAGTTCAGAGACGAAATCGTGCCCGTGCAGGTTCCGGCCGGCAAAGGCAAGTTCAATACCTTTGAAATCGACGAATGTCCCCGCGCCGACACGAGCCAGGAGGCCCTTGCCAAGTTGCGCCCCGCCTTCGTCAAGGAAGGCGGCACAGTCACCGCCGGAAATGCCCCGGGCGTGAACGATGCGGCCGCCGCCTTGTTGGTGATGGATGAGGACTTTGCCAGAGACCAAGGTCTCAAGCCTCTGGCCCGGGTTCTCGACAGCTATGCTGGCGGACTGGATCCGGCCTGGGTGATGCTCACTCCTATTCCTAGCGTGCGCGGTCTGCTGAAGCGCAACCCTGACTGGAAATTGGAAGATTTTGCCTGCGTCGAGATCAACGAAGCCTTTTCGGTCCAGGCGCTGGCCGTCATCCAGGAATTGGGCCTCGATCCCGCCCGTGTTAACATCCACGGTGGTGCCGTTGCTCTCGGTCACCCCATCGGCTGCTCGGGGGCCCGCATTCTGGTCACTTTGATTCATGCCTTGCGCCAGCGCGGTGGCGGCCGCGGCCTGGCCACCCTTTGTTTGGGTGGTGGCAATGGCCTGGCACTGGCTATCGAAGTCGATTAAGTTAGCCTCTCGAAACGGAAGTTTGAGGGCGGGCGGCGAAACGAGGAAGGTATGTTTGGTTGGCTCCGTAAAAAGGTTCCGGCGGACTCTAGTCAAGAGCCCGTCTCGCCGGGTATGCCCACGCCCTTGGAGTCTCCTGTCACTTCCGTAAACACCCCGGTGGAAACCCCGCCGATGGTAAAGCTTCCACCCTTGGCTCCGCCCACTCCGCCCCCCGAATTGCCCACCGCTCCGCCCAGTTCCGACGACTGGATGAGCCTGATGGACACGCCTTCGGAGCCAGTTAAAACCCCGCCCCTGGCGACGCCTTCCGTGCCAACCCCTCCCCCGAAGGCAGTCCAGCCGGCCCAGGCGGCGCCGACCTTCGCCCGAACACCGGAGGAGGCTCCCGAGGCGCTGCAATCCGGTATGATCATGCGCGCCATACCGGAGAAGCAGCCTTCCACCCCGCGCGGCTGGAACGTTAAGGTCTTGAAAACGGATGCCGAGGGCATCTGGGTAGCGCGCGTTCCCGGGGAGAATGACCCCCTACCGGTTTCGCCCAAGGAAGTCCTTTTGCTGGTGATGTTCGACGAACGTCGTCAGGTCAGCTATGATTGCCCGGTCATTCGTGTCAAGGCCGGCAACCCCGAACAGGTGTTGGTTGGGCGGCCGCTCAAGTCGATGGCCGAGAAATCCAAACTCGACTCGCTGGGGGGGCGACAGCATTTCCGTATTGAACTGCAGCTACCGGTGGAAGTTAAGATTCCCGGCCTGGCTGGCAAAAGTATCCCCCCCCTGTCCGGGCACACCCGCGATGTGAGCAAGGGCGGGCTGGCGCTGACCCTGGCGCGCGGGTTTGACATGGGCCGGGAGCTTGAAGTTCGTGTGCTCTCTTGGAATTTTCCACTTCAGATCAAAGCTCGAGTGGTGCGCAGCGACGAGGAGGCGAACGGCCGGTTTATGGTTGCCGTCGCTTTTCCGGAAGACATGAGCGCGATTACGCGCGACCTGGTTGCGCATTTCATTATGGAAAATCAACGGGGTAGGTAACATATTGTGACTCAGCCGACCATTGCCATTCCTTTGCCGGAGCCCGAGGACGAGCTGCCGGAAGAGCGCAACCACAATCCTTACATCGTGGCCGCGATTTTGGCCCTTTCGATTGTAGTCCTGCTCTTCTACCGTTTGAGCGGTTCTCAGGTTGTTCCCGTCGAGCAGACCAATATGGCCGCCCTGCAGAGCCGCGCCAAGTCTAATCACATTTTCGTAGATGTGGATGGGGCTGTGGTTCGCCCGGGGGTCTATCGGCTGCGGGTGGGCAGCCGCGTTTTTGACGCCATCGCTTCGGCGGGTGGTCTCAAAGGAGACGCCGACCGCTTGCAGATTAAGATGGCCGCCAAGCTGCACGACGAGGAAAAGCTGATCGTGCCGCGCATTGGCCAGATACTGCCGACTGCTACCGCTGCACCAGATGCTTCGGCCTCGCCTCTCGGCGAGGAATACCTGCCGCCGGACGTCGGCGACCATCCCGACCTTCCACCCGATGAGCCATTGCCCGAGTTGACGCCTCCCGTGGAGGTGCCTCCTGCGGCCAGCCCCTCTCCCGTGGCCGCCAGTACGGTACCGCCTCCACCGCCGGTGGACACGCATCCTCCGGCTGGAGCTACGCCGGCGGCCACCAACGCGCCCAAGCCGGAAAAGCCGGATGTGCCGGCCGCCAACAGGATCAGCATCAATCGCGCCAGCGCCGACCAACTACAGAACATTCCCGGAGTCGATGCCAAACTTGCCCTCGATATTGTCAACTACCGTAAGGGCCCGCCGCCCCACGCTTTCACCTCGCTGGAAGACTTAACCAGCGTGCCCGGCCTGAAGGGCCCCAAGTTCGATGAAATCCAACCCTATCTGAAACTGTAAGGAGCTACCATGAAGATTCAAGGAACTTTGGAACACTCTGCCCTGGAAGGGGGCAACTGGGTGCTTCGCGCCAACGATGGGAATACTTATCAGTTGGACGGCTTGCCTAACGAACTGCACAAGGACGGCGCCAGGCTGGAACTTGAAGGCAGCGTCGACCAGGGCATGATGACCATCGGCATGATGGGTTCTGTGTTCCAGGTCAGCAAAGCGCGTTCTCTTTAGCGCGTGCGTGGCTGGAAAGTAAGTCTCTCGGAGGACCTGGCCAAGGCCGCCGTGGGCAAAACACGGGGTCCCGCCCTCGACCTGGTCGGTTGTGGTTGGGCCCAGGGAAAACGATCGGACCTTCACATTTTTTTGGTGGAGTCTTTGCCGGAAGGCTGGACCGATGAGCACGAAATGGCGCTCTCCGAAAAGCTGAACGATGATTTCGGGGGCGACTGGGTGCTCGTTCAGGGCTCGCGGTTGATGCCCCGTTGGGCCGAGTTAACCCACGGGGAGAAGCGATTGTTGCGTCGCCGCGAAGGGTTCTTGGAACTGTCCGATTGGATGGAGCGCTGAAGCAGGAAAGCTGTCGCGGCAGGCTTTCCAGGGCCTGCCTCTGAAGCCCGCCTGAATGGTCAAGAGCACCGATTACCAGCCCAATCTCTCGGTGGTGGAGATTTTTCCCTTCACGATCTATCACACGCCGATTCGTAACCACGTCTTGCGCGTGATTGAAGAGGAAAGCAGATCCTCCAACCGTCTGGAGATCCTCAACGTGGGCTGCGGCCTCTCCCAAATCCTCCGGCACATTGATGCTCGGCACCATTACACCGGAGTAGATGTGGACGAGCGCAGCTTGAACCAGTGTCGGCTGCGCTTTCCTCAGGCTCGATTCGAGGCCTGCGAACCGTTTCTGCTCCCGTTTCCGGACGAGCAGTTCGATGTTCTCTTTGCCACTGAGGTGATCGAGCACGTGTTAGACCCTGAGCGTTGGCTGGCCGAACTACTGCGTGTGCTCAAGCCAGGTGGTCGTCTTCAATTGAGCACCCCCAACTATGGTGATATTTTGCTGCCGCTGGTGGAGTGCACCTTCCTTGAGGTGGTCGCTCGTTTTCAGGGCTTTACGCGGAAAGGGATTCATCCCACCCCCTTCTCGCGCAGTTCTTTGACGGCCACCCTGAAAAAAGCCGGTTTGCACGAGGTGCAGGTGAAGAAGACTCTTTTCTGGTTGGCCCTGGTGGCCAGCGGCCGGAAGGTGGGCCTGTGAACGACTTGGTGGCGAGATTTCAAGAAATGTTGCAAAAGATTCCGGTTTCTTTGGCCGTTCGCGAAATGAACCGGCTGGTGGCTCTTCAGGTCCGGTTGCCAGAGACTTGCACCGTGCTGGATGTGGGCTGCGGGGACGGTTCCTTCTGGAAGGTTTTCCCTGGCGTGAAGCGGCTGACCGTGGACGGTATCGACTTGAATGCTCAGGAGATCGAGTTGGCCCGGGCCACCGGCGTTTACCGCTCTCTGCACATCTCCGATGTGAGCCTGACGGTCCCTCAAGGGCCTTACGATTTTGTCATCGGCAACTGCTCCATGGAGCACATACCCAACATTCACGCAGCGCTGACCAATCTACGCCACGCTATGCACGCCGAAAGCCGCTTGCTTCTCTTCGTTCCGGCTTTCGGCTGGCCCAGAGTG
This sequence comes from Vulcanimicrobiota bacterium, assembly GCA_022842865.1. Lineage (GTDB taxonomy): Bacteria > Vulcanimicrobiota > Xenobia > Xenobiales > JADMJV01 > JADMJV01. The sequence goes on from JALHOV010000350.1 coordinate 5,018, forward strand.
CTGAGCACAGTGCGTTTTCTGCAGCGCCTCAGTCCCCGACTGGGGATGGCAGCTGCTGGAGCCCTGGACGGTTTCTTTCAACACCACCATATTTACGACGACGTTTCCTGGAGATTGCTGGTGGAGAACGCCGGTTACCGGGTGGAGAACGTGCAGTGTTTGGGGGGGCCAGAGATCAATCGGGAGTTTGAGCGCAATTTGCCGGCCGCCTTTTTGGAGTTTTTGCTCAAAGTGGTGCGCAAGCGCTATGCTCAACCCAGGTGGCTGCGCCGCCTTCCTGAGCCCCGCTTCTTCGAGGTCCTTGGGAAACAACCGGTGCCCTTGGGAGCCCCCGACATCGTGGAGTATGTGATTGAGGCGCGCCTTCTCTGACCAGGCTATCGACTCCAGGACACAACCTCGAGCACTTCTCGGCCGCCTGCCTGGGAAATAGTAACCCTGCGTAGTGGCAGCTTTGCTTCCAACAGCGCCTGCATTACGGGGCTATTCGAATGGGCCACCAATACACATCCAGCCCGCAGGGCTCCGGGGAGGTCAGCAACTCTCGGGTCGCGAGCGTTCAGGACCGCAGTTTTGTAGGGCAAGGCCAGGTAATACAAAGGTTGGAAGTTGTGCCAGTCGTCGGCGATGATCACCGTCCCTGGAGCCAGCCATTGCAAGGCCTGGCGAAAGGCGGTGCGGTGAGGCTCTTCAGGGGCGCAGATGAAAGCGCGATGGGAACGGGTGCCGTATACACGCAGCGAGTAAAAGTAGTCTTTGGCGCACAGGCCCAGCCCCAACAGACTGAGGGTGACAACAACCGGTGCTAGCCACCGGGTGGGGATTCTCAGAACCAGCCAGCTGACGAGCAGAACGATCAGCATCAGGGCGTTGCGGTCGTTGGGTGTGACGATGCCCTGGGTTCCCAACGCCAGGAACAGTCCGCAGCAGCTCAACCATAACCCGCCGCCGAGAGCGGCCAACAGCGGTTTGCGGCTGCGCAGGTCGGACCAGGGCAACCAGTTGAGGCCGATCAACAAAACCAGGCCACCAGCGTAAGAGAGGGGAGTGCCCAGGGGGTGCTCCACCGGGTCCACCAGATAAGCAAAAGTGGCCTGACCGCTCAGGAGATCGGGTAGGCCCGCGCAGAACCGAGGAAAGTTCACTTTCCAGGGCTCCGGCGCTCCTAACGCATGGCCGAGCAGATAGGTGCTCAGCACGGCCAGCCAGGCGCAGGCCTGGGTAGCGATCAGGGCTGGCTTGAGCCAGCCGGGGCGCTTATCGGCCAGCCAGAAGAGCGGAACGAAGGGCAGAGCCACCACAAAGAAAGGATGGTTGAGCAGTCCGAAGACGATGGCCACGACCGTCAAGATGGGCCGCCCGCTGAGCACCGCAGCCCCGGTCAAGGCGACACACATCGACATCATACTGGGGTCCCAGCCGAATCGGGAGAACATGATCTCGACCGGCAAACTCCAGAGCAAAAGGGCAACCCAGGGCGTGGCTTCTCCGAGCAATTTGCGCCAACACCGCCAGATGGTCAGACAGGCGACGGCGCTTGCCAGCACGGTCGGCACTCGCAAGTAAAAGAAATCGGTGGTGCCCGTCAACGAGAAGAGCAGGTGAAACAGCCACAGGCAGGGGCTAAATTGCGGGCGGTCTCCGGGATTGATGTGCATCGTGGCCGGCAGCCCGTGAGTCAGCCGATAGGCTTCGATCGCGACCCACGGCTCGTCGCCGTTGACGCCAGGGAGACAGTCCAGCCAGAGTATCCGGCTTACGGCTCCGCCCAGCAGCACGAGCAAGACCAGCAAACGTGTCGCCATAACCCCCAGGCTTCCCGTAGCGCGTAACTAGTCTTTCTTTTTGGTCTCGTCGGCTTTCTTGTTGTCGTCGTCTTTTTTTGCTTCCTTGGACTCATCCACCGATTTGAAGAGGTTCTTGTCGTCTTGCACCTCGGGCTTGCCCGAGAACGCGTAACCCAGATTCTCCCTGAGGCGGCCCAGCATGCTGTCGTTGCCGCTCTCGTCGCTGGCGCCCAGCTTCTTCTTGAGGTTGAGCATGGGGACGACTTGCTTGGCGATGAAGGCGCCCACGGCGATGCCGGGAGCTAAATGGCCTCCGACCCCCATGCTGACGGCCAGGCTGGCCGCACCCTGGACCAGACCGAGGGTTCCGGCGGCGGTGTCGTTAAAGTGCTGGTTGCCGGCGGCATGCGCCACCTGAGAAGCGCTCTGCAAAATCGTGTAAGTGCTGCCGACCAGGCCCAGACCCTGCCAGATCCCGGTGGGGGCGTTGCCTGAAAAAAGTGCGCTGACATTGTTCCAGCCGGCAGCCATGGCCCCGGTGTTGCTGGCCGCGTCGTTGACGGCTTTGGCCAGCGCGAAGGAATTTTCCAGCAAGCGGCCGTCGCCTTTGGGCTTGGCCTTTTCGTCGAACTTGATGCTGACGGGCTGAGTGGGGTGGGTGGAAGACTTGGTGGGTTTGCTGGCCTCGTGCTTGGCGTGGGCACCCACGATCAGACGTCCGGCCAGAGCGGCCAGGGCGCCGCCCGCGGCTACGGCGGAAACGATGGGGGGGCCGCCAGCAAAAGCGGTGCCGGCGCTGACCCAGGTGGCCAGACCCTGCACGACCTGCAGGCCGCCCATCACCGCTCCAGTGCGGTTGCGATTGACGGAACTCTGCTGTGCCAGCGAAGCTCCGCGGGCCACATCGATGGTGCCGCCGACGATGCCCACGCTGGATGCCAGCGTGCCCGCCTGAGCACCCAAAAGCGCGCTGCCCAACTGATAGGTCTGGCCGATTCTGGCGCCGCCTTCCAGCACATATTGGGCGCCGCGAGCCAGGTTGAAGGCCGTCTCATAAGTGACCCGGTGCTTGTCGACTTCTTTCTCCGCCGCTTCATAGGAGGCATAGGGATTCTTGGGCCCATTGGGCTTGGGAGTCTGACCTAGCGTCTTGGGAACGGGTAACTGGGGGGCGCTTTGTAATTTCATGACGGCCTCACTGTGAGTTTCTCTTCCGACAGTCTAGGCCAGTGAGGATCGCCCTGTGTTACCGCGTTGTTACGGTCGGCCCCGGCGGCCTATTTCGCAGGTAAAGCCGTTGCCCAAGCAATCCGAAACCGTAGACGCAGGCCAGCTGCAGAGCCAAAAGGCCGGCTTCAAAAGGATGGGAGAAGGCCGCTTGTTCCACACCCTGACCCTTGAGCGCGAGGGCCAGCGTGATGGGATTTTGACCGGAAAGCAGCGCCAGCACAGGCAGGCTGCCCAGGTAGTCGATCGAGCCGGTCAGGCGCGCGTAGCCGAAACCAAGAATGCCGAAAGAGAAGAAACTGCAGAAGAGGGCGATGGCCGGCCAGTTCAGCTGGCTGAAAATCGGCATCATGATGTCTAGCAAGCGCTCTGCGTCGCTGCTGCTGGGGGACAGTTGGCAGCCGGGAGATAGACATCGCGCAGAAACGCGACGTACTCATCCCCTCGATTTTGATGGATACTCTTTA
>JALHOV010000351.1:0-7690 GCA_022842865.1 Vulcanimicrobiota bacterium
TGGAGCGCGTTGGCCGCTTCCGAACCAATGCCTACCGTGCTCGCGGCAGTATCTGCATGGTATTGAGACGCGTTTCCGAAGACATTTTGGAATTCGAGCAGCTCGGGTTGCCGGTCGTGCTTGGCGAACTGGCCATGAAAAAGCGCGGATTGGTGCTGCTGACCGGTCCGACGGGCTCGGGCAAGTCGACCAGCCTGGCCTCGATGATTAAGTATCGTAAGGAAAAGGCCATGGGGCACATCCTCACCATCGAAGACCCGATCGAATACCTGCACAGCGATACGGAAACTTGTATCGTCAGCCAGCGCGAGATTGGGCACGACACCAAGAACTTTATGGAAGCGCTGGAGAGCGCGGTGCGTCAAGCCCCTGACGTGTTGCTCATCGGCGAAATGCGTGACGTGGAGTCGGTCAAGGCTTCCGTCTACTTCGCTGAGACCGGTCACCTTGTGCTCTCTACTCTGCACGCCAACAACGCCATCCAGACGGTGGAACGCGTGCTCCAATTCTTCCCGGAAGACATGCACCAGGGCATTCTCGCCCAGTTGTCGCTCAACGTGCGCGGAATCGTGGCCCAACGTCTGATTCGCGGTCACGACGGCAAACGAGTGGCTGCTTGCGAAGTGTTGATCGGGAACGCCCGCATGGCCGAACTGATGCGGGCCGGCAGCCTGACCCAAATCAAGCGCGAGCTCGACCAGTTCCTGCCTGAAGGGATGCAGAGCTTTGACACTTCCCTGCTTGAGCTCTACCGCAGCGGCAAAATCTCAGTGGATGAGGCCATTCGCAACTCAGACAATGCCAACGACATGCGCCTCAAGATCAAGTCCTCCATGCCGGTCAACTTGGCGGGCGCAAATAACGACGATTACTAGGCGCTGGAAGGATAAGGGTCATGAGCGACGAGCTTCCTGAAGACGACAACATCGAAATGATCGAGACGTTCCAAACGGGTGAACGGTTTACCGAAACGTCCGGGCAGGTGCTACACGAGCGAGGGATCCCTCTTTCCTTACGAGTGCGCTCGGGCTTTTTCGAGGAGGGTGGCCTCAATCTCGAGGGAGCTCAAGTAGCCTGGGCTGACATCGAATACATCGCCCTGGGAATCATCCATCACTCGCTGGGCAGCATGGATCCCCCGAAGGGTATGATGCGCCAGGTGGTCGGCAAAATCATGGGCAAGAACGATCGGGCCGATGCCAAAGCTCCTCGCTATCAAGAGTCGGTCTTTCTGGACCTGTACAGCAGCAAGCACGACGCGCCTTTCCGTTTCGAAGCGGCGGCCATCAATTACCGGTCCTTCTTAGGTAAAGATGCGCTCTACATCTCGCAGCACAACTTCTACCGCTTACTGGTCCGTATCGCGCGCGCCAGCACGGCCGCCCGCGTCAACGACAACGCCTATTACTACATCATCCGGCGTCGCGACCAGGTGAAGACCTATGCAGCCATCTACGACTACGAACTGGAAAGTCAGACCGATCTCGGCCGCTTGGAGTTCTTGCGCACCACCCCGGAGTTGGATCTGAGCCGCGATAGTTACACCTCAGAGGAAGAAGAGTTGGAAAACGTTGAGTGAGCTAACCACCGACCAGGTCGCCCACGTGGCCAGGTTGGCACGTCTGGACTTAAGTGCGGAGGAGACCGAGGGGTTTCGCAAAGATCTGAGCTCAATCGTGGGTTATATCGAGCGACTGCGACAGGTCGATACTTCGCAAGTGCCGGCCACCCTGGGCGTACAGCCCCACACCAATGTATTGCGCCAGGACGAAGCTCGACCCTCGCTGGGTCCGGATGGAGTGCTGGCCAACGCGCCCCAGCGCGAGAACGACGCCTTTCAAATTCCGAGAATCCTGGAAGAAGCCTGACCATGAACCTGCCCGATCGCGATCGCGAACTGCACGCCTTTTTGTACTTTAGCGAGGAGGAAGCGCTGGTCAGTGACGGGCCTTTGAGCGGCAAGACGGTCGCTCTCAAGGACAATCTGTGCGTTAAGGGATGGCCGACTACAGCCGGGTCCCGAATCTTGAAGAATTTTGTACCCCCTTACACCGCCACGGTGGTGGAGCGATTGCGGGTCTCCGGGGCCCGCCTGCTCGGCAAAACCAACCTGGACGAATTCGCGATGGGATCCTCCACGGAGAATTCAGCCTATGGAGTGACGCGCAATCCCTGGGACCTGGAACGCGTGCCCGGCGGCTCGAGCGGCGGTTCCGCCGCCGCCGTGGCGGCCGGTCTGTGCGATCTGGCTTTAGGCACCGATACCGGCGGTTCGATTCGGCAACCCGCCGCCTTTTGCGGAATTACCGGCCTCAAGCCAACCTATGGAAGAGTTTCGCGCTACGGTTTGATTGCTTATGGCAGTTCTTTAGACCAGATTGGGCCGCTTGCCTATTCGGCCGAAGATTGCGCCCGTCTGCTGCAAGTGATCGCCGGCCCGGATCCTCTCGACTCCACCTGCTATCAAGAAGCCAGTCCTGACTTTTCCGCTCAAATGAAGGCGGACTGCCAGGGTTTGCGGTTGGGCTGGGACCCCGGCCTGGTGAAGGATCTGGCTCCCGACATGCGTGCCGCCTTCGAGGCCGGCCTGCAAGTCTATCGAGAACTGGGCGCCCATTTGGTGGAAGTCTCCTTGCCGCACATCGAGTACTCGCTGCCGGCCTACTACCTTATCGCCACGGCCGAGGCTTCTTCCAACCTGGCTCGCTATGACGGGGTTCGCTACGGTCACCGGGCGCAAGGCGCCAAAGATGTGGCCAGCATGATGAGCAAGACCCGATCGGAAGGCTTCGGAGCTGAGGTCAAGCGGCGCATCATGCTGGGGACTTACGCCCTTTCTTCGGGTTACTATGACGCCTACTATGCTCAGGCTCAAAAAATGCGCACGCTGTTGCGTCAGGATTTTGATCAGGTGTTCACGTTAGCGGATGCGTTCGCATTGCCGACAACACCGGCCCCGGCCTTTAAGATCGGGGAGAAAAGCGCTGATCCGCTGGCCATGTATCTTTCCGACGTTTACACGGTGGTGGCCAATCTGACCGGCCTACCCGCTCTTTCCCATCCTGGCGGCTTTGTTGACGACCTGCCCGTTGGCCTGCAATTGATGGCTCCGGCCTGGCAGGAAGGGCGGCTGTTACAGTTGGCTCACCATTTCCAGCAGCGCACCTCGTTTCACCTGAAGCGGCCCCAAGCAGCCGTGGTGTAGTGTAGTAAGAGTTTTTTCAGGCTGGTGCCTTATGTTGTGAGTGGATGAATCTCTTCAGCAAGCTCAGGCGCCGCGACTCCGACTACCGCCCCAAGGGAGACAATCGTTTCTACCTGGAGCTGGACGGTAAGAAGCTGCCCGTCGTTCCGCAATTTGACGATCAATGCGTGGACCTTGACGTGGACGAGGATCGCTTTGTAGACAATGAAGAGTTTCGATACCTGACCCAGAATATGCCTTTTCGGGTCGATTCGGAGCGCTTCATTCGGGAGCACAAGCACGCCTGGACGCACACGCCGCTGCCCGAACTGGCGCTCTATCCCAACTACGAGCAAGTCGGCGCCCAGCTTGACGAGATGGTGCGGAAATACCCGGGCAAATGCGAAAAAATCAGCCTGGGTTCATCCCATCAAGGACGCGAGATCTGGGCGCTGCGCCTGGGCGAGCATCGGCTCGGAGAGAAGCCGGGCATCGTCATCACCGGTGGCACGCACGCGCGCGAATGGCCCAGTATTGCCATTCCCCTGGACTTAAGCGAGAAGCTTCTGCAAGACGGTAGCCGCCTGCGCGATTCGGAAATTTGGATCGTGCCCCTGGTCAATCCGGACGGCTACGAGATCAGCCGCAGCGGCGACAACACCTACCGAAAGAACGGAAACCCGGAGGGGCCGGTGGACTTGAATCGCAATTTTGCCGACGACTGCCCAGAGCACGTTCACCTGTGGCGCCCCGCCGGCGACAAGCCCGGCATAAAATATGACGACAAGGGAGCCAGCGACGATCCCAAATCGCGACAGTTCCGCGGCACCCACCCGGCTTCCGAGCCCGAAACCAAAGCCTTGCTGAAGCTGCAGTTGGAGCACAAGAACATCCTGGGCGTGATCGACAACCACAACTGTGGGGAGATGTTGCTTTATCCGGCGGGCGGCGAGGCCGGCTACTACCAGGCGCTGGGACAGGCCATGAACGAGGCGGCGGGTGGAGAGCCCTATCGCGTCATGTCCGCGCCCGAACTCTATCCCGTCAGCGGGATTTCTAATGATGTGCAGCAGGCCAATGGAATCGTGGGAATGACCTTGGAGAGCGGTTTCTCCATGCAGCCTCCGGAGGCCGAGCTGGCACGGCTGAAAGACCGCGCGGGACGGGCGCACCTGGCATTTATCGACAAAATCATCCAAGATAAGGATAATTTGACAAGAACTTAGGCTTATTTTATTCTACTTAGGGACTAATTTGTCCCTTGGAGGTAAAAAATGACCGAAGTAATGACGAAAGTGCCCCTGCACGAACTCGTTGGCAAGAGTGCCCCCCTGACGACCTCTCCGGGGACCACCATCCAGCAGGCGGCGCAGGCGATGCAGAAGGCCAAGAAGGGTGCTGTGCTGATTGTAGACGGCAAGCGCCTGTGCGGAATTTTTACGGAGCGAGACCTGGTCAACCGGGTGATTGCCCCTGGACTGGACCCGTCCACCACCCATATTTCCGAAGTCATGACCGTGGATCTGGTGGTGATTCACCCGAAAGACTCGCACTGGGACGCCTTGAGCGTCATGGTGAACCATGGCGTGCGCCACCTTCCGGTCGTGGACGGCACCCAGGTGCTGGGAATGGTGTCCAGACGGCAGTTGATGGCTCTAGACAACGCCATCATGGAAGCGGCTATCGAGAAGACCGAGGCCAGCCGCCTCTTTATTTAGGCTTCGGCCAGAAGTAGGCTTCCTGAATTTCCATCAGCAACTGCTCGGCTTTTTGGACGTCAGGTTCTTCGGGTAGCGGAGAGGTCTCGCGCATCTTGCGCAGGCCTTCTTCGCGAGTCCGAGCCCATTCCACCAGCTCCTCGTAGCCGAACGAGCCCTGACGCACGCCTTTGAGCCAGTCGGCGTCCGGGCGGCGCACCAGCACCTTTCCGCTGGTGAGGATTTCCTCGCCCATGGTCAGCAAGCGACACAGATGCATGGCGTGCTTGGTGTCATAGCCAAAGCGCTGTTCCAGTTCGGCTCGGGCCGGGTTGCGCTCGCGCAGCCAGCGCTGGTAGTGATTCCATTCCTTGGTGTCCCGGTCAAAGGCCAGGCGCGCCTTCTGGGACGGAAATTCGGCTTTGCCCTGGGAGTTCAGGCGCGGCGGGTGCGGTTGCTGCGGAGGATGAGCCCACCAGCGATGGTGACCTTCCAGGCGCTTCAGCTGTGAGATAGCGTAGTGCCCGAACCTTTCGGCGACCTTGCGCGAGAGGAAGATCTCCCGGTGGTCCAGGAGCTTCTGACCGCTGGCGTTCACGAAAAGGATGTCCTCGGTGAAAAGCGTCTCGATCAGGTTGGGGTTGCCCTCCAAGGCCAGGCGCACGAACTTGGGCAATCCGAAGACGACGTGGTCGCTTTTGGCGTCCTCATACTGCTCAAAGCTTTGCAGTCCCAGCAGCGCTGCCTTGGGGGGTATGCACACGCCGCGACTGTCCTCGTCGCTATGGGGGCCGGCCAGCCCGTAGGCGTGGCTGCCGGCCCGCACCTGAAGGATCAGCTGATCTTCCCAGCAGTTCAACTCTGTTCCATCCTTACGCGGACCACGAACTCGCTGAGTTCTTCGAAGGCGCCGCCGGAGTGGGGGAGGGAGCTGGTTTCATGGGCTTGTTCCAGTTCTTTCTGCAGCTCTCCCAGTCGCTGCAGATGTCTTTGTTTGCGTGACTCTGGCAGAGGCGCGTGTTCTCGCGTGGCTTGTTTCTCGGCGATCAGCTCCACAACCTCGGCCTGCGGGTAGGTCTCCAGCAGGCCTGGCAGATTGGCGTTCAGCTCGCCGCTTTTGAGCAGGTGAATACCGGTCAGGGCCACGCGGTAACCGTAGAGGGTTTCCTTGACGGTGGCCTCGGGCTTCTCCACCAGGCGCCGCTGATTGAGCAGAAAACCCCGATAATGGAAGTAGAACTCTTTGCCCAGGTGCGGCCGGAAGAGAGTCTGCAACTCGTCGAGGTATGGTGAGGGCCACACGACCAGGTCCGAGTAGAGTTGCTCGAGCACTTCTCCACTATTCTTGTGAAGCAGCCGGCAGAACTTAAGCACGTCGTGACACACCAGATCAATTTCCAGTCCGTGTTCGTCGAAGGTCTTAGAAACCGTTTCTTTAGGCTCCAGCATGCCGATCACTTGCTTGAGCGGGAGCACAAAAGCGCCCCGTAGATCGACATCGCTATCGGGCGATTCAAAGCCGTAGAGATGGGCGCCGCTGAGGGTGGCAAAGAGGGGCTGGAAGGCCTGTTTGGAGAGCGTCTGTCTGAGTTCTTCAAGTTGCATCAGGAGTGCTTCTCGAGATAGGCCTGCAAGCACTGCAAGTCGCCCAGTATTGGACTGGGACTTCGATCGGTTGGTGCTTGCTCCCCCCGAGACCGGTGGAAAAGACGCCCTGCGAAGGGCCTTTCAGTGGCTGGGTCCGCTTTAGGCAGGGTCCGGGCCGGGACCGCAAAAAGGGCTGATTTATGAACGATCAAGAGTTTATGCAAGCCGCCCTGGATGAGGCCCGCAAGGGGCTGGCCGAAGGTGGCATTCCTATCGGGTCGGTGTTGGTTTTGGAGGGGAAGATCATTGGCCGAGGCTACAATCGCCGGGTTCAGAAGGGCAGTGCCATCTTGCACGCCGAGATGGATTGCCTCGAACATGCCGGGCGCCTGAAAGCGGCCGACTACAAGCGCTGCGTGTTGTATTCCACCCTGTCACCCTGCGACATGTGCAGCGGCACCGCGCTGCTCTATGGAATTCCACGAATCGTGGTGGGGGAGAACCGCAACTTCCAGGGCCCCGAGCAATACCTCCAGGTCCGGGGCGTCGACCTGGACATTCTGGACGACCAGGAATGCATCGATTTGATGAGCCAATTCATCAAAGACAAGCCCGAGCTTTGGAGAGAAGATATCGGAGTCTAGGCACGTTTGAGCGGGGCAAAGAGTTCGGCCAACTTCAGGGTCTTTCCCTGGAACGTCCATTCATCGTCGGGTGGAATCAGGGAATGCGCCAGTCGGTAAGTCGAGCCGTCCAGTTCCAGGACCCCTAACGTCTCCGCCTTGGGATCGACGATCAGGTAGAAGGGAACGTCATTCTGCGCATATTTGCGCAGCTTTTTGACCCGATCCAGTGAGCCGCTTTTAGGCGATAAAATCTCGACCAGCAGATGAGGCGGCCCTTCTACCCAGCACTCTTTAATCTGCTCGTACTGGTCGGCGGTCAGGAAAATAAGGTCCGGCTGAACCGGGCTGCAGCCTTGCATGCGCAGATCCATGGGCGCGTTGTAGACGTAGCCCTTGCCTTCCAGTTCAAACTGATAGAAGAAAAACTGCAGGCGGCGCGAGAGCAACTGGTGGATTTGGCGGGGTGAAGGAGACACGTAAAGCACTCCGTCAATGACTTCATAGCGCCGGCCATCCTCGGGCAGACGCTGGACATCCTCGTAGGTCCAAACTTTGGCGTCGGAGAGGGACATTTTTAAATATTTCGCGGGAAAACA
>JALHOV010000351.1:7700-8492 GCA_022842865.1 Vulcanimicrobiota bacterium
CCCCTTTGCGGGGCTCTTTTAGTGAACGGCGGTTTCGGTAGGCGGGGCTACCGCCAGCACGTCCTTGTTGAGTTTCTGGGTGTACTGGTCGAGCAAATCGTCGACTCGCGCAGTTTTGGGTGACGAGACGATGACGGCGGCGTGAAACTCCTCGGCCATCGTCCAAACCACCTCGGGATCGTTGAAGCTGGACAGATCCGGGTGTTCGTTGCGGCTCAGACAGATCACCAGGCCAGCCTGATTCTTCTTGATCTTGGGCAGCTTGTATTTTTCCTTCTTCAGGTAGGCCAGTTCCAAGCGGGGCCATTCCTTCCAAGGGTTGATGCCGGAAGCGGCCTCCACCAGCCGATCGATGTGGGCGCCGCCGACGCGAGCGGCCATTTCCAGGAAGTAGATGGTGCCATCTTGAGCGCGGATGAACTCGGCGTGGGTCACGCCGCGCACCAGTCGCATGGCCTTGATGACCTGCTCATTGGCCTCGAGCAGTCCCTGGTAGGCGGGGTGCTTGGGATCGACGGTTTGGGTCGCAAAGACGCCGCCGCCGTTCCACACGTCGAAAGGCGGCGTATGGTAGCGCGAGGAGAGCGCGAAGAGAATCTTGTTGTCAAAAACGATGGAGTCGACGTGGAAGACGTCTCCGGGCACGTATTTTTCAATCAGGTGCTCGGACTGCTCGTCGCCCAGTTTGTTAATATGATCCCAGACCTCCTGAGCGTTGTGGCATTTCTTGATGCCGATCGAGCCTGCCTGAGAGCGGGGCTTGAGCACCCAGGTCAGCGTTCTGGGCTGATC
>JALHOV010000352.1 GCA_022842865.1 Vulcanimicrobiota bacterium
CCCGGAAGGCCGGAAGAGCGGATCCCCAGACCGAGTTCAGAGCCAATGGGAAGCAGTTTCGACCGGCTCCATGATCGGGACAATTTTGCAAACCATCGATTCGGCGGGAATCGAGCGTAAGCTCCAAAGGCGCGCTAAAGGCAGCCCGCCTCAGGCTCAAAAGGAGATCGGCGTTGACGCGACTCACTTGGAAACAATCGAAAATGGAACGAAGCGCGCTCTGATGGCAGCCTTTGTGGGCAATGATCAGGGTGGCCTGATTGACGGTGGCCGACGATTTACGCTGAAAGCTTTTGCCATTCCAAAGGAGGGATTGGTCGAGTTGCGGCAGGCTGAATAAAAAAGGGCGCTCACCTTTCAATCCGGTGAACCACAGAGCCCTTTTCAAGTGGTCAAATCCACGATCAGAGGAGACTTCCGGAGAAAAAAACTCCTCCTCAAGGCGTTCCAGCGTCCAGCAATCTGGTGCCGTAAACTCAAATTCCGTGTCACTTCGAGTCTGCCGAATGACCAGCCGGGCAGAGCTCACCGCGACCACAGCCTGAACGACTTTGAGCACCCATGCCTGGCCATCGGGCAACTGGAAGGCCGCCAGGCGTTGCAGCGCCTCCTCCCGGGCCACAGTGAACTTACCGCTGGAATCGAGCTCTAGACCACCCAGTTGCCCGTGTAAAAGCCGTTCAAGTTCTGAAACTCTCGCCATCGTCAGCTACATGGCCTCCGTCAGAATCATTCCGCTCAAGAACCATCTAAGGTGGTTCTTACCCAAGAGTGACCACCCTGCCGAGCGGAGAGTTGACCCTCGCCGGAGGTAGCGTGACTCTGCCCTTGGACGGACTACAGGTCGCGATTGAGTAATGAATCATCGCCGATCACGCCCTGCTAGTCGGCGGCATCGGCGCTTGGAGCCAGGGTCAGCCAGACGTCCGCCTCTTTGACCTCGCTGGAGAATTCCAGCCGGGGACGGATTTTCAACACGCTGGTCATGCTGGACTATCTGTTGGGTGTCATTTCCCCAGGGCATTCCTGGACGCGACGTCTGGCTCACAGTCTGAGCCGGCACGCGGACCTACCCGAGGAGATGAGATTTCCCCTCGGCTGGCAGGCGCGTGACCCCTTTAAGGAGACTCACTTTCCTGCTGGCGAACGATCAGGACCGGGCAAGTAGCCTGTCGGGCCACGTGTTCCGCCACGCTGCCGAGCATCAGACGCGTGATTCCCGTGCGCCCGTGAGAAGTCAGCACGATCAGATCGACCGGGTCGGCCTGAACTTCCTCAAGGATGCGCTGGGCCGGGTCACCCGCTTCGAGCACTCGAGTGACCACCGTCAGGGCCTGCTCGCTGTAGCGCGCGCGAATTTTTTCGAGATACTCCTCCACGCGCACGAGTTCTTGGCGGATCACCGTGTCGTGGAGATGAATATCGACAATGTAGTCGGAGCTGACCATCCCCGGGGCAACTCGGACCAAACGTAAATTGCCGCCAAATGCCCGGGCCATAGAGACGGCTGGATCCAGGGCCTTTTCGGCCATACTCGATCCGTCCAGCGGCACCAGAATACGGAAGAACATGAAAAACTCCTTAAATGAGTGGAATGATTTGACCCGGTTCGGGAATCTCGGCATTCCAGCCAGGCCAGGATTGGATGCGAGTTTGTTGCGCCTGCAGAGCGGGCGGCTCGCCGTGCACCAGGAAGACCTGACGTGGCGGACGGGTGAGGTGGTTGAGCCAGCGATTGACCTGGGCATAGTCGGCGTGACCCGAGAAACCATCCAAATACTCCACCCGGGCGCGCACCGGCACATCCTCGCCGAAAATCCGAATCGTCGGCGCCCCCTCTTGGAGTTGCCGACCGCGCGTATCCTCCGCCTGGAAGCCGACCAACAGCACGGTGTCCTGGGAATTGGGCAAACTTCGGCGCAGATGATGAAGCACACGACCGCCCGCGGCCATTCCGCTGGCGGAAATGACTATGTAAGGAGGGCGGGTGTTGAAAATCTGCTTGGATTGCGAGCTGGTCGCGCAGATCTTCAACTTACGGTAGGTGAGCAAGCCGCCCGCAAAACGCGAGCGCTCTTTGGCCTCGTGGTCAAAGCACTCGCGGTGCCGTTCGAAAATGTGACAGGCCTCGGCCGCCATGGGAGAATCCAGAAAAACCGGCACGTTGGAGATCTGCTGTTGGGCAGACAACTCCCCCAGCAGGTAGATCAATTCTTGGGCACGTTCCACCGCAAAGGCAGGAATGACCAGCACTCCCTTTCTCTGGATCGATTCACGCACAATAGCAGCCAGGCGGGGACCCACTGGCTCGGGATCGTGCAGACGGTCCCCGTAGGTGCTTTCCACTACCAGATAGTCGCACTCGACCGGTGGCTCCGGATCTCGCAAAATGGCCGCGTTCTCCCTGCCCAGGTCGCCCGACATCACGAGCTTGCGGGTTTCACCATTCTCGGTCAGGTCCAACTCTAACCAGGCGGAGCCCAGAATATGTCCGGCCTCGTGAAAGGTCGCCTGGATTCCCGGCACCACCTGAAACTTGCGGCCGTAGCTGATCTCGCGCAACAAAGGCAGCGTTGCCGCCACATCATGGTCATCGTAGAGGGGCAGAGCGGGTGTATACTGGGTGTGATGCTTATCATTGCGATAGTCGGCTTCCTCTTGCTGCAACTTGGCGCAGTCGCGTAACAGCAACTGCGTCAGCTCAAAAGTGGCTGAAGTGCAAAAGATGGGTCCATGAAAACCGTCCTTGACCAATCGGGGAATGTAACCCGAATGATCGATGTGAGCATGAGTCAACAGCATCGCGTCAAAATCGGCCGGCTGCACCGGCAGTGGCTGCCAGTTGCGCTCGCGCAGCTCGCGGCGCCCCTGAAACAAGCCACCATCAATAAAGATTCGGTGAGGACCGACGGTCAGGGCATACTTACTGCCCGTGACCGTGCCGGCCCCACCCAAAAATTGCAGGCTAATCATGGGCGCCGGCGCCGACTGGCTCCTGGGCACGCACATCCTTATGATAGGTGGTATAGAGAATGACGCGCGTCTGCAAAGAGCCCAGATGCTTCTCAATCAGGGGGCGAACTTCGTCCCAGTCCAGCCGACCCACGCCGGTGGCTAACTTGGGCAGGGCAACGGAAGCAACCTTCTCACGCTCCAGTTCGTGGGCCAACGCCTTCAAGGCATGGCCGACATACTCCAGGCGCGCCTGACCCGGCTTGGAGCCGTGATCGTAAGCGGACTCCTGAGTCAGCAGATTGGCGATGTGAACCCCCGGACCGTGCCACATCCACATGCCCCCCGGTTGAGGATGGGAAGACTGGCAATAATGGCGGAAGTCTTTGCTCAAAGACGGCCACTGCTCCCGCAAAGCCAGCGCCAACCCGTGGGTAAAATGGTCGCCCGGCGCAATCCCGTGAGCGATCCACTGGGCCTGGGACAAAAGTATGTCACCTTCAACTTCAAAAATCATGGCTACCTCGTTTCCATCTGCAGCTTAAGGGCAGAACCAGGAGCACACTATGATCCAGGTCAGGTTATCGTGCTCAGCCACTCCAAAACGCGAGCTTTTTTCCACCCAGGAATGGGTCTTAACCGCAGGAATAGCGGCCCAGAAAATAGAGACAGGGAGTCAAAAACCGTGAGTCTGAAGAAGTTGTCTTTGATGCTGGTGCTACTCGGGGGTCTGGCCGGCTGTGCCAAGGTGGAAGATCAAATGGTTGCCGGGGACTACACCGGCTTCTTTGGTGACAGGGACAAGGTCGGCTTTGCGGTGACCCTCCAGCAGACCGGCAATCAGGTGAGCGGCGAGCCGACCTTGAGCTGGAATACCAGTCGGACGGGCTATTCCTTCAAGGGTAAACTCGAGGGCACGGTCAAGGGAGACGAGGTCAAACTCAAGATCCACGGTCAGGACGAGCCGTTCGAGATCGAAATGAACTGCAAGCATACTTCGCTGGAAGGCTACTTCGCGCTGGTGGGCGATGATGCCAAAGTCTCGGGTTCAGGCAAGGTTTCCGAGCAATTGAAGCATTGTATGTTCGAGGGAAAGCTCCACTTCCAGTTTAAGACCGATGTCGCCGTGACCCAGAAGAAGAACTGATCAGGGGGAAAAGGCCCGGATGTAGACGGAGCCCTTGACCTGGCCGCCGACCCAGGCGTGGTTTCGATCCAGCACTTCCAGCTGATTCCAATCGCCCTCGCCCAGGTCGAGCTTCTCCTTCCAATTCTTGCCTCCGTCGGCGCTACCCAAGACCTTCCAATCGGAGTCCTTGAGGTGGGCCAGGGCCACTCCCTGATTCTCGTCAAAGAAGTGGATGCGCTCAACCACCCGCCCTCCCAGGCCGACGGTCGAAAGAGTTTCGCAAGTGGCTCCACCGTCCTTGGTGAAAAGCAGGCTGCCGTCGCCGCAAGCGATCCAACCCTGCTTCTCGGAAGTAAAAGCGATGTCACGCACGGTTTTCTTGGCATTGTCCAACTCGACCACCTGCCAACTGCCGCCGGCGTCGCTGCTCAGGTAGAGTTCGGATGGACCGTAACCCACCAGGGTATCCGAGTCCAGGATCTTCACGCCCCAAGGGAAAAAGTTCCGTCCCCTTCTCGACCCGGAGGTGAGCCGGCCTTTGGGGAACTCATCGCTGCTGCCCGCCAGGAAGCCGTGGCGGTGAGCGTAACCGGGAGCTCCCAGCACGATACAACCCAGGCCGTGGCCGAACTCGAGTCCGTTGGCGTCGCCGGCAGCGTCGATTTTCTGCCAGTTCTTACCCCCATCCTGAGTGGCGAAGGCCAGACCGTGCGAACCCACGGTCCAACCCTGGTTGGCGTCACGGAAAGCCACACCGTTGAGGCTGGCGCCAATGTCATAGCAAGGGATTTGCATGGTCTCCCAGCCTTTGCCGCCGTTCTGGGTGGTGGCCACAAAGACTTTTTTGCTTTCGCCCCTGCCCACAGCCCAACCGTGTTGCCCATCCAGGAAGGTCAGGCCGCCGAGTTCCCCTTGGATGATCTTCGTTTGGGCGGAGCATCCCCACAGGTTGAGTGCGAGCAGCAGGATGGCTTTCTTCACGTTCATTTGACCTCTCCGTGGATGGCAAAGGGGGTTTTTCGATAAGACCTGGGGTTATCCAGCGAGCCGGCCAGCAGCACCTTGCCTTTGCAGACCAGCAACTGCCAGCGATAATCCGGCGTCTCCCCCACCCGCTCGGCTTCCGACCAGCTTTTGCCTCCGTCGATCGAAGTGCAGCAGTACAGCCCGGGCTGGCTGCTGCGGCTGTCCCCCCAGGCGGCCACCAGCAAAGGCCCGTCGCCGGCCACCTGGAGGTGCTGCTTGATGCCCTTGTGGTCATCCAGCACGCAGGGAGCGCTCCAATGGACGCCGCCGTCCTGGGATTGCGCGAACTCCAGGGTGTAGGCAATATTGATGCGGGACTTTTCGGTGGAGTTGGCTTCGTTGGCGGTGAGCCGGTAAAGATGGTCGGGCAACTGCCGGTTTTCTCCCAGCACCGCGTGCTGGCTCCTGTATTCGGCGGGAAAAAGCTGGCCGTTGGAAGTCTGCCCCTGGCCATCCACCTGAAGATAGAGCGAGCCGGTTTGCTTCTGGCCTTTGGCGTCGCTGAAGCGATATTCCGGCACCAGCCAGTGAATGCGGTCGCGGCTGTCCACGGAGACCTGGGGAGTGCCGAAAGCACCGGGTGGGTCAATGGTTATATTCTTCAGGCCGTCGGGTATCGGCAAGGTGACCTGCCTGGCTTCCCAATCACTCCCGTCATTGGCGGACAGATAGAGGGGGTACGTCAGGCTTACGCTGGGCCCGATAGCCGCCACGGTGGTATTGCCCGCGTCCATCTCGTCAAAGGTGACCACCCTGGGCATCGGCTTGATGGTCAGACTGCCCCCTTGCTCCCAGGTTTCCCCGTCGCTGCTGGTGGCACTTCGCAAGGTGTCCGAATCGTCTTCGTCCAGCAGCACGGCCCTTTCGGCGGTATGGAGCAGATGGATGCTGTCTTTGTCGTGGAAACCCTGGCGCAGGGGACAGGGCAGCTCTTGGGCGGAACTGAAAGTTACGCCGCCGTCCTGGCTCTGACGAAGGATCATAGCGCCGGCCGGAGTGGCCGCCATCACGAGCAGACGAGACCCGTCGAGATTGGCTGCCAGGGAAAACGGCGCGCTCCAGTTCAGCTCGCTTTCGCTTTCGAAGCGCAGGTTGGAGGGCTGATCGGTTTTGGGAGCGCGCGAGCAGCCCGCCAGCAGCAGCGCGGCCAGCAGGCTACGGTACTTCGGGGTGACCATTTTTGTCCCAGGTCAGATAGAAGGGGGTTTTGACGCGCTCGTAGCGGTCGCTCAGCATGTTGGCTTCGTCTCCTTTGAGCTTCAAGTCGCTTTCGTGCTTGTCGCCATCGAATTCTTTGAGAGTGAATTTCCCCTGGAAGGCTTCGTAGCGGGCTCCTTCGGCCACCAGCCAACTCCAGCGAGAGTAGTCGCCGACGCCGCCGCTGCGCACCTGGTCCCCTACCTGCAGCAGCGAGCCTCCCGGGCTGAGCAGAACCCAGTGGCTTTCGTTTTTCTGCTTCCACCAGCCGTAGAGGTCTTTGTCCTGCTGCACCGGCTTCTCCGTCCAGATCTGACCGTCTACCTTCAACTCGCGCCCCTGGGGCTGACAGTCTAGCTTGAGATTGCGCGTCTCGGGAGAACCCATGATGCTTGGCTCGTGCAACACGACGGTTGCACTGGCGGCCTGATTGGCGAAGTCCACTTTACCGACGTAAAGAGTTGATTGCGCCCGGGTTTCGGTAAACTTCTGGCCGTAGCGAAAGCCTTGGACTTCCACGTCCTTGACTTCCGTGAAGAGCAAGGTCTGATCAGGCAGAATTTCGCAAGTCGAAGGTCCGGAAGTCCACAGACCAGCAGGGGACTTCTGGCCACATCCCACCAGCAGCATGGCCAGCAGCAGGTATCTTTTCATGGCACGCGCCCTTCCCAGGGGCTTCCCTCGGCACCTACTGGAATTTGCGGGTCATTTCGGAATCCACGTATTGGCTCTACACCCCGTGACAGCCACAACGAGGAGTTTAACTTTGACCTAAGAAAGTTCGGGCGTAACCAGCAGATGGATCGGGGTACTTCTGGTGTGCGTAGCCTTTGGAGGAGCCCTTTTTCCCAATGCCCAAAACTTTCTTCGTAGCTTTTGCATCGATGCTTCTGCTCACCGGTTGCAGTTCGGGACCCAAAGTTCATTCCATCGTGAGTGGTTCCAAGAATACTCGCTTCCCCAAGGCGCTCCACTTTGTTACCCCCCAGGTGGGCTACTGTGCTGATGCAGACAGCACAGGCGCGGTGGAGTTACACCGCAGCCTGGACGCAGGCAGAAGCTGGCAGAGCGTAGCCAGCAGCACTGCCTTTAAGGGTTCGGGCTCCTTTACCGTATCATCCATCGGCTTTTGGAATGAGAAGGAAGGCATCGTGACCGGAAGAGGAGGCACGCTCTACACTTCCGATGGGGGTAGCTCCTGGAGCTACAAAAATCCGCTCGACATCGGCGGCTTCGCTTGGGAAGCCTATTCAGCCAGGGCTGGCCAGGGAGGTCTGATTCTCAGCCCAAGAGGTTCTGGCACCGCCTTACAGGTTCACGGGTCCGGTGGAAAGCCAGGTGAAGGCCCCGTTGTTCGTGCTATTTCCAATCTGCCGAGTAACCACCGGGGCCCGATTTTTGTTAACGGCGGACAATTTGAGTGGCTGGAAAGCGAGGCCCTGGTTGCCTGGTGCTCGTCGGAGGTATATTTCACGACAGATGCTGGCAAGACTTGGAAAACGCCTCTAGCGGATAACATCTCACCGTATCGAAACGACGGGGATGAGATTTACGCCCTCTCTGTTCTGGCGGGACCTGAGTTTCGCTACTTTACCTACCGACAGGAAACTAAACGATTGGAGTTCGTGATTTCGAAGCCGGGTTCTTCGCCCCGGGGCTTCGACGAAGAAGCGAGCGAAGTGCTCTTCGATGGCAAGGACGGAACCCTCGTCAAGGATTTGCACTTTTTTGACCCGGCTCGAGGTGTCGTGTTGAACGGAGACGATGTCTTTTCTACCAAAGATGGTGGGAAATCGTGGCAACTCCTGGCCACAGTACCACACCAAGAGAATTACAATGATAGAATCCTCGAGGTAGTGAATCAGGACAAGGCCTTTGTGGCTTTCCAGCAAGGCCAGGGCATTAGCCTTTTAGAGTTTGACCCCACGCCTGAATAACCGAAAGTTGGAGCCCTGCAAAATGAAACCTGTCCTTGCCCGTTATTTTGCGATTTGTGTCTTGTTCCTGGCCGGATGTGGAAGGGGCTCCAAGGGTGTAGAGCTGGTTTCTCTTCCTCAGGCGGAAGCCAAAGCGGATGGATCCGCATCCGCAGGCGTCGTATCGGGGGACGGTCGATTCGTGGCTTTTTTAAGTAAGGATCCCATCTAT
>JALHOV010000353.1:0-3470 GCA_022842865.1 Vulcanimicrobiota bacterium
TGCCCTCGGCAAAGGCGACGTCCGGCCATGCGCTCACGCAACCCGGTCAGAATGGGTTATGGTTTTGTCATGGCCGCCAACGCGGTCGTCTGGCATCTAGGCGTTTTTCGCTGGGGGATGAAACTGGCCGTTTCCCTGGCAGACCGGGCTTTGGCTATGGTGGAAGGGGTGCCACAACCGAAAGCGCTGTCTAAAATCTACCGCTACTCGGGCTATGTGGTCATGCAGGCCTGTCAGTTTGATCGGGGGGTCGCCTTGATTGAGCAATCGATCAAGCTGGCCGATCAGGTGGACGACTTCTACGGTATGCTGGAGGCCAAGCCCTATCTGGCCGTTTCCCTCTACTATCCCGGTGACTTCGCGCGTATGCTCCAGGTTGCCCAAGAGGGCCTGCAGCTCGCCAGCTTGGGCGCGGACCGTTACTTCGTGGCCACCTGCGCATTATTGGTGGCGATCGCCCGAGTCACGCAAGGCTTTCCAGAGGAGGCGGAGGAGCAGTTCGCCAGCGTTGAAAAACTGGTCCAACAGATCAACAACGCTCTGTTGGATTATCTGGCGGGCGCTTGTAAGGGACTGATTTGTCTGGGCCACAAACAATGGGTCCAGGCAGCGGAAGAATTCAAAAAGGTCCAGTCCATTCCACCCGGCGTCTTCTTCCAGAGTGAGATCGTGTTTCACCGTTGTGACGCGATGCTTCAGGCCGGACAGGCCACTTTGGTCAAGAAAATCTTGCGCCAGTGGTCGGGCAAGGTGGCCCACATACCGCGCCAGCACTCCCGTTGCCTGGCACTAAAAGCCGTGATGCTATTTCAGGAAGGACAACTTGAGCGAGCCCAAGGTCTAATCCAACAGTCGGTCGAGCTCGCTAAAAGCTGTGGTGCTCGCGCGCTTCAAGGCAAAAGCCAGATGCTGGCCGGTCGAATCAGTAACAATCAGGCGCTTTATGGTGAAGGGGAAAGCCTGCTCCAGGAATGCCAGGACCTGCTAGCCATCCGCCTGGTGAGCCAGACCCAATAAATGGAGGGCGGAGAAGTCCTGACAATGCAGCAACTGTTGCCTCCCCGACTCGACTTGCCCTTCGTCTTTACGCAGCATTCCTAGAGCCGCTGTGCAGCGGGCGTGCAAAGCCAGCGCTCCCGAGGAAGAAGCCAGGGAAACGGCTTCCTCGAGGATCCTTTGTGCTGGCTCCAGCTGCCCTTGCTGCTGCCAAAGCCAGGCCTGGTGCACCGACCAGCAAGCCTTCTGGCGAGGCATATGCTGCACACGCGAGCGCCAATCCCGCAAAATACGTTGCATGCCGCCGAGATCGCCCAATCGGCCAAGACATTCGGCCTCGCGGAAGATGATGTCGCTTTGAAAAAAAGGCCCGGGAGCAGCTTTGGACCCGCGGTGAAAGCGAGCGCGTGCTTCTTCCCAACGATTGCGCCAGGCCATGGCCCTACCCACAGCGTCGTCGGTTACATACTGCAACATAGGATCGTTTTGGGCCACCGCTACCGCCTCGGCCTGGGCCATCTCTCGATCGACTTCTGCGGCTCTCCCCTGGCAGGCCTTCCCAACCGCTCCAATGGCCATACCCATGGCCTCGAAATAAGGATCGGCGCCCAGACTGGCGAGGTGGGCGGCCTGATTTCCTTCCTGAGCACACTGCGCCATCAGTCCCTGACAGTAGCGAGCTGTGGAGAGGAACAGAAAGGCTTCCATTCCGCCATAGAAGTCTTCCACGGACTGGCACAAACTGGCAGCCGCCTCCAGATAGCGGACGCTGTCGGGGACTTCGCTGAGCTGCAGGTAGCCCCAGCCTACGTCACGATAAATACGTGCCTTTACTATCGGGTCCTTCACCCTTTCCGCGATGGTCAGGCAATGCTCACAGAGGCGCCGGGCGGCTTTCAAGGTAGGAGCGAAACGCCACCACTGCCAGATCAGTCCGTTCGCGCCCACTCCCTGGACGCGGGCGACTTGGGATAGCCTGTGAGTGGACATCGCGTGCGAGTACTGACGGGCGAAGACATCCTGAATAAACAGGTCGCTCAAAGGGAAACCCGTCCACAGGAGTCCGTTGGAGGTAATCAAATCGAATGATTCCTCGAGTAAATCCGGCCCCTCGTCGGGCTTGAGCAGTTCCATCTTGGGAGGAACCAGCATGGCCCGCAGCACCACGGGCATCCGCCGCAGCAAGGAAAGCCTTAGAGAAAACCAATTTCGAGGAATTTTGACGCCCAGTGTCAGCAGTGCCTCAAAGTAGGCGTCCAGGGCCTCGCGGTGGCGTCCCTGGCTACGTAGGGATCGGCCAAGGCGATGCTGCAGCGAGCAGCGTTTCTCACGTTCTAAATGCTGGGGCAGCAGCTCAGTGTAAAGCTCGGTAGCCTTCTGGGCGTCTCCCAACATGTAATGAAGGTCCGCCAGAGACTCTCGCACCTCGGCGGAGCTGTCTCCCAGGTCCCGCAATTGTTGGTAATAGCTCAGCGCCTTGCGGGCCGCGTAAGATCGCTTTGCCTGCAAGGCAGCCACGTGTAGATGGGCACGAGCATTTTCCAGGTCGCCGCCTTCCAGGTAGTGCCGGGCCAACAAGTCGGGCTGCGAAGCATCCCCCACAGAACAGCGTTGGTAGGCCTCGGCCGCCCGCCGATGAAGCTTCTGATAGCGCGGACCAGAAATTCGTGAAAGTAAAATCTCTCTGAAGCGGTCGTGATAAAAGGCCAGAACGTCGCGCCCATCACTGGCTCGCTCGATGAGGAGGCGGGCTTTCAGCAGCTCTTCCAGCGAACGAAACAACTCGGATTCGTCCACATCGGGGAACATGGAAGAAAGCACACTGAAGCGAAATTTTTTTCCCAATACGCCGGCAGCCGCCAGCAAGTCTCGGGCCGGCTCGCCCAGCTTTTCCAGGCGCCGTTCCACCAACGCGGTCATGGATTGGGCGGCTTCGAAGGCAGTCCCTGCACCCGTCACAAAAGTCCAATGTCCCGCCTCCAAGGCGATGCGCGACTCTTGTAGGAGACCCCGCAATAGTTCGGCCACATAGAGTGGATTGCCCCCACTGGCCTGGTGAAGGTGCTCGGTCAGCTCGGGGCAGACGGTGTCACCGCCGACAATGGACAAGCTCATGACAGCGACCTGATCTGGAGTCAAGAAGTCCAGGACGATACGCTCCAACGGTTGGCTGCGGGCCAAGAGTGTAATCAAAGCATGCAAAGGGTGGCCCTCGGGAACTTCGTCGGTACGATGCAGAATGACCGTCGCTTGCGCAGCCAGCGCATCGGTCTGCTCCAGTCTCAATCGTCCCGAGATATAGCGAAACAAATCCAGCGAAGCGGCGTCCGCCCATTGCATGTCATCGAAGCAAAAGAGACAGGGATCATGTCTCAGGGTCTCCAACAGGCGCACGGCCAACTCGTAAAACCGAGCCCGCTCCGCCTGGGCGTCCAGCTGAGGGGGCGGCGGGAGCTGTCCTTCCAGCTCGGGCA
>JALHOV010000353.1:3480-8449 GCA_022842865.1 Vulcanimicrobiota bacterium
GGGCAAGACGCGAGCCAGCAGTCCAACAGAAGGACCGAGTGTGTCCACCAGGTTAACCTGGCGTCGAGTCAGCCCATCAAGGGCCTGACGCATCAGAGGCAAGTAAGGAGCGTAAGGAGTAGGGTCTCCTTCCAGACAGGCAACCACGAAGACTCGCACACCCTTCTCCAGGCACTTGCGGCGGATTTCCTCGAGCAGGCGAGATTTACCAATGCCGGGTTCGCCGGAGATGACCAGCAGGAAACCCTGGCCTAGACGGAGTCCCCCTACGAGGGAGTGGGCTCTATCCACCTCTGCTTTTCGCCCGACCAGGGCGGACTCTAAAAACTGGGGCCTGCAGCGAGCACGTTGTGGCTCCTGGGTCCTGGGCCCCTGGAGCAAGGACTGCAGCTCCTGTGAGGCTTCGTGAGCGGAGGGGAATCGGTCCGACAGGTCTTTGGCCATCAGTCTGGCCACGAAATTTCCCACCATCGACGGTAATACGGGATTGCACTCCTCCAGTGGACGCGGAGTCCAGTTCAGCAAGCTTTGGAGAAAGGCCATCAAACCTCTTTCCGGCCGCGGCAATTCACCTCCCCAGGCCTCGTATAGCACCATGCCCAGACTGTAGAGGTCCGACCGTGGGTCTGGGGCATTTCCCGTCAACAACTCGGGAGCGAGGTAAAGAGGGGTCCCCAGAATTGCCCCTGAGGCGGTCAAGCGTTCGTTGGCGGTCACATGCGCCAGGCCAAAATCCATGATTTTAACGCCTTGCTCATTCGTCACCATCAGGTTGGCCGGCTTGAGATCGCGGTGGACAATGCCGGCGCCGTGTAAGGCTGCCAGCGCGCCCAAGATCTGAGCAGTATGACGAAGCATCTCGTCGAAGACGGGGGAGCTCGAGCGCTTGGCGGCGTCATGCTGACCCATCCAGGCCTCCAGAGTCAGTCCGGAGACCAACTCCATACAAAAACAAGGCACCTGATCGTGGAATTCATAAACCCGCAGGATATGCGGATGATCAATTTGAGTCAGAATTTCGAACTCGCGCAGGAAGCGAAGCCGTTCGAGCTTGCTGAAGCCACCGGAACTCAAAAACTTGATGGCCCTGGTGGAACCATCGGAGCTCTGGGCGCGAACGACCTCCCCTGAGGCTCCTGAGCCCAGGTGATCCAAAATCTGGTAACCGGGAACGGCAACCGTCGCCAATGGCATCGGCGATTGCTATTCGAACGGAGTCCGAAGCAACCTTTTTAGTTCAACCCAGGTGTGATCGCAAAAAATCCGCCGCCTCGCGCAAAGAATGAACCATCTCGGGTACCAGAGGATGCCATAATTGCCAAACATGCGGTAAGTCTCGCCAAATTTTCACCTTGACGGGCACGCCGGCGCGGTAGGCGCGTTCGGCAAAATCGAGGGAATGGTCGAAAAGCACCTCATTCTCACTGACATGCAGCAGAATCGGGGGGAAGTCTTTCAGGTCAGCGGAGAAGAGCGAATCTTGGAGCTGGGCGTCCCCCGCTGGGTTCAGCACCAGGTCGAGCACCCTTGCAACCACGACCTTGCTCAGCAGGCCACAGCGCAGGTCGTTTCTGGTCAGCGAGGCAGAGCTGCAATTCAGTTCGGTCACCGGCGAAAAACCCACTACGGCCGACGGTGGTTTTAACCCCAGTCGAGGAAGGGCGGCCGTGAGCGCCAGAGCCAGATAACCCCCGGCCGAGTCTCCCGCCACGGCGATATTCTCGGGTGCTATACCTTGTTCTAGCAACCAGCGATAAGCGTTCACGCAGTCCTCGAGGGCCGCCGGATAAGGATGCTCGGGGACGAGGCGGTAAGCCAAACTGAGAACCCGAGCAGCACAGAGGTTGGCCAGAGGAGCCGTAATGCTTCGGTGCGTGCGTGGAGAGCAGCACACGAATCCACCCCCGTGTAGATAGAGGATGACTCGAAGAGGGCTTACCCCTGCCGGTTCAATCCACAGGCCGTTCAGCTCGGGGTGCTGAATGGGATGGACAGTATGGGCGGGCCGGGGCCAGGGCAAAGACACGGCATATTCACAAACCCGTCTCAGCCGATCCAGGTCGGACACCCGCTCCAGGCGAGGCTTAAGTGTCTTGCGTATTAGCCAGTTGAAGAGCCTACCCCTCAGGCTGGTAGATGCGGACTGGATGATCCATTCCTTTGAGTCGGTGCTCCCCAACGAGCTGCCCCTTTCTACCGTTTCGCTCCCAGGTAGACTCCGTAAAAAGAACGGGTAATTTCAGTTCGCCCGTGAGTTTCTCCACGCGAGCGGCTACGTTGGTAGTGTGCCCAATGACCGCGAACTCTCTGCGGCGCAGAGCTCCCACATCGCCTACCACGGCTTCGCCACTGCAAATTCCGATACCGACTTTCAGCGGCACTCCGTTTTTGCGGAATTTTTCGGCGACGCTCTGTAATTCCTGACCGGCCGCAATGGCACGTTCAGCGTGATCAGCACTGGCCAGAGGAGCCCCGAATGCAACCATGACGCCGTCCCCCAAGAAGGTCACCAGGGTGCCGCGATGGCGGAAGATGACTTCGACCATTTCTTCGTAGTAGCGGTTGAGTAGCTCAAGCAGCTTGATCGGGTCGGAAGACTCGGCCAGCGAAGAAAATCCTCGAATATCGCTGAACATGACGGATACATCCTGGCGTCTGGCCTCCATGGTCAAGTCCGGCCGCTTAAGCAGTTCTTCGGCCACATCCGGACTGACGTAACGTCCAAGCAGATCCCGAACGCGCCGCTGTTCCTCGACGACTCCCGTAGAGAAGATCACCATGGCAGCCTGAGACGCTAGTGCGTTAAGAAACTCGAGGTCTTCTTCCTTGAAAGCGCCTTCTTGAAAACGATTGTCCAGATATACGGCTCCACGCACCTGACCCTGAATACTTAGGGGTACGCAAATAATCGAGTGAAGCCCGAAGGCCTGAATGCTCAGAGCAGAGGAGAAGCGGGGATCTTCGCCGGCATCGTCGGTCAATACGCCCAGGTTGGTCTGCAGAACTTGCTGAATAACTGAACGGGAAAACTGCTGCTCATCGTCCTCCAGGTTCAACTTCTTGAAGTTTCTGGCCACCTCCGGCCGAAAGTCGCCGCCTTCGCTAAGCACCAGAAAGCCGCGGCCGGCCCCCACCGAATCGATGGCCAGGTCCAGTAATGCTTCCAGCATTTGAGGCATATTTAACTCCTCGCTGAGAAGTCGGACGGCCCTCAAGATCGCTGAAAGCGCCTGGCCTGATCTACGAGAAATCCCTTTGCTGGTGTCTGTGTTCGACATTTAGCTGACCTCTTTTCTTAGGGGGTTTTTAGAACGACAAACGATTCTCCCTGGGAGCAGTCTTGAGCTCGGTCGAGAAGAAGCGACGCGTCACTTTCTTGCCCTCCTCAACCGATTCGATAAGGCGAATCTCCGAGCTGGGGGTGACCCAAACGCGGTAGAAGCCATCTGGCGTCCGGAAAGTGAACAGCGTTTCTTCCCCACTCGGGAAGTGCTCCACGGGGCAACCTTGGGTTTTGTCTAAGAACAACTGGAACAGTGATTCGTGAATTGCGCGCCCTTTGATCTCGGGATGGGAGACATTGCGCACGACAATGCCGCCGTTGGTGCGAATGCGAACTCGGTCGCGCGCCCAACTCTCGTCGTAGAGAAGGACCGTACCGTTGTAGTCAGATTTCTCGGAACGCTCAATTTCGGTGCGAATTTCGGTATGCAATCCGTCCTTGCCATTGACCAGGGCGCAACTGTAATCGATGTCATAAACGCCCCACGGTCCGTCGTAATGCAACTTGACATGGTATTGTTTGGCTGATTTCAATTTTTCCTTGACCGAGTCTAAGGTAACCTCCGACCAGGCCGGAACGACGAAGGCCAATACGCCGATCAACAGGTGAACCGCAAGGGAACGCAAGGCAACCTCCTCTAAAACTTCACTAGAAACTGGGTGCTGAACTGAGTTCCACGCCAGCTAAGTGGATGAATGGTGGCCGGTCCGGAATCGATATTCAATCCGGGGACGGCCAGGTTGGTAAAGACATGGGAAGGCACCCGATCAGAAAGGCTATAGAAGCGACCAAGACAACTCCAGCTCACGTTCTCTTGAATCTGCCAATTAAAGCCTAGCTCTGGATAGTTGAAGCGGAGGTCTGTATTATTGAAGCGCGCCACGCCGGTGGCGACAGCATAAGCGTTATTCAGCCCAGCCGGGTCGTAATGACCGTAGATGCCAATGTTGGTGTAGCTGGCCTTGGCGGTAAACTCCTCGGTCACATCATAATCCACACCCAGCTGCCAACCGGTAAAGGTTAAGTCGACAAAGTTCTGGTTCTCGCCGGCTATCCCTGGACTGCCGGGAAGCAAAGCCGACAAGTTGCTATCTCTGCTGAGGTGAACTCGGCCCACTCCACCGCGGACAGTTACGCCTTGCTCGCTGTTCTCCTCATCAAACAGCCACCTATGGCCGGCCGTGAAGAGGAGAGTCTCTACGTTTCCCTTGCGATCTTCGAGCGGAACAGCCAGTCGATTCCCTCCTGCGGCAGCGAAGGTGAAGGGCGAATAGGCTCCAAAAAAAGGCTCGATAAAGCCGGGAGAGTATCCTAATACATCGGTATTGGGCGTGCCCGGCAGCAGAGAATTGGCGCCAAACCTTACATCTTGAAGGGAACTTCGGACTTGAGTCAAGTTGGAATATTCAAAGCCGAACTTGCCGGTCGGAGTAAAGCTCCAGCGAAGCTTCGCGCGGAGGCCCTGCCGATTGTGGGGATACTCTTTTATATTGTGGCTCGGCGAGAGGTTCGGATAGTAAGAAAAGTCCGGATAGTGATAGAGGATGTTAGCGATCCCACCTACGGTGGGGGTGGCGATAATAAAGGGATCATAAGTAGCATCCACACGGAGGTAACGGGCGTCTACTTCTACCTGGCGATCAAAAAACTGAGCCGATGCGCCGGCACCGTATGCGGAACCGCCCA
>JALHOV010000354.1 GCA_022842865.1 Vulcanimicrobiota bacterium
GGCTTTGTTGGAGGACCATTCCGAATAGGTCTCGCGCAGCAGCTGCCAAAATGTTCGCATGGACTATTGCGGGTTGACCAGGTTGCCTTCGCCGGCCTTGGTGATTTCTGGCTTGCTGCCTGAGTAGGTCACCTGATTGTTCTGGCCAGCCACGCTCACCATGTCGGCGTTTTCCACCTGGATATGGTTATCGCTGCCGGTTACCGACAGGCCGTGGGTGTCCCCTTTGAAGGTCAAAGTATTACCGCTACCCGAGACGGCTACGTCCTGCCCGCTGACCTCGAATTCCTTGGTCACGTTGGAGGCCGTCACGCCCACGTTCTTGTCATCTTGGGTGAAGCCGAGACTGTCGGAGTCAGCGCCCTCCGAGGACACCTTTAAGACCTTGTCGTGGGTGCTGGTGGCTCCGTCGGCCGTCGATTTCTCAGAACGCACCTGAACTGATGCCCGCGCGCCTCCAGCGTCCGAATGAGAGCTTTGATAGGTTCCGTCGGTACGCTTGTTCCCATCGGTTTCCACCGTCACTGTAGTACCCTTTTGTTGACTTACCGAGGGAACGGCACGCTCGGAACTTTCGGTCGTGACCGCCCGTTCGCTGGAAGTGGTTGGGGGGGCGCTCGAGCAGCCGGCCAACAGGGCCAGTGCCACAAACGACAATAGAGTCTTACGCATATTCATTTTCTCCTAGATTGATACCGATTGGGGGTTTTTGGCGGGCTGCTTGCCGGCGCGCAAACGCTTGATGTCGTTTTCCGCATAGCGAGCGAACAGGAATTGGAAGGGAATGTGGACGCGCGTGGCCCAGTCGTCTTCGCCGTGGCCCGCTTCGGGGAAGGCCAGGTACATGACGTCCTGGTTGACCTCGTAACCCTGCCGCTGCATCAAGTCGAACATGGCGCGACTGACCTCGAAATTGTCGCCCGGCCAACCGCTATCCATATAGATCTTCAGATCACGCCGGTCTTCGTCGCGAATGCGCGTCATCAGGTCATCTTTCCAGGTGAAAGTGGACGACAGACAGGCGACTTTGCCGAAGACATGCGGGTATTCCCAACCCATAAAGAGCGATACCACTCCGCCCAGTGACGAACCCATAACGGCCGTAAAGCGTGGTTCGGTCAGAGTGCGGTGATGCTCGTCAATCTGAGGTTTGATTACCTCGACGATAAACTTGCCGTATTCCTCGTAGCCCGGATGGGTGTATTCGTGCATCCGGTCTTTGGGGTAGATGGCCACTACGATCACCGGATCAATTACGTTCATGTTGTCAAGCAGGGTAAGCGTGCGCGTCACTTCCCAGGTCTGGCCGCTAAAGGCTTCTTCAGGGAAGAAGAGATTATGACCGTCGTGCATATAGCACACTGGGTAGCGTTTGAGCGTGTTTTCGCTGTAACCCGGGGGCAGATAGATGCGCACCGATCGGGCTGCCTCGCCTTCACCGAAGGTGATTATATCGGTGATCGTGCCCACGCTCTCTGCGAAGAAATGGGGAAATATTTCGTATTCATCGGCGGCCATGATGGCCAGGTAGTTGGCGCCGCGACAGAAATGCCGTTGCTCGTCGATGATCAGGCAGGGCTTGTAGTAGAGAAACGTTTTCTCGGTTTCTACACGGAACAGCGTCAGATGCTTCTCCTCGTTCACTTCCACCGGATGGATGGGCTCTTCCCAATTGAGTTCGCTAAAGATGACCATCTGGGCTCCCTTATAGGGATAGCGGACTCGGATCTCGATGCTGTTCATAACTCTCCTCGCGAAATTGGACTGTGCAGAGCCTACCGGTCATGATGTCCTGAACCAAGGTCTTGCGGTCCCTCGAGGACGGTACCCCGGTCCTGGGTCCGTTGCAGCCCGAAGCTACGACGCTCTTCGAGGGTATCGGATTCCCGGCAGTTCCAGCAACGTTTCTACTGCTTCGAGAAGCAAGTGCGAGTCGCCGTCGGGTGCCAGCCAGCCGCGCGCGCCCAGGCGGTGCAGGCGGTCGGGCAGACCTGGCTCTTGATAGGGTGTCAGGCACAGGATGGGCATTGGGGCGAAGCGCGTATCAAACTTGAGCAGTCGAATCATCAAGAATGGGTCCATTCCGGGTAGCAGCAGGTTCAACAACAGCAGTCGAGGGATCTCCCGCTGCAGTTCCTGGTAGAGCGCCGGACCGTCCTCGAAGCAGCGGACGGACCGGCTTTGCAACAACTGGCGGCAGGCTTCCTGTCGACGCAAATCGGGTTCGCCCAGATAAATCATTGAATGGCCAATCCGGCCGCCAGCTTGTAGAGGGCGGCCTGAGGCTGTGGACACTTCAGAACCTGCCAGTGGTCGGGCATCACACGTTGACGAAGATGCACCCGGCTCTCCCACAGCTGCCAATCCAGCGTCTGCGGGAGACTTGCGCGCTCAGGAAACAGGGCCACCACGCCGCTGTGCACGACCTCCTTGCGACCCCGGTCGAGTAGCGCCCATTTGAGACTGTGGCTACCGATGTCCAGTCCGAGGGCGCGCTGGCGGCGGAAGAGATTAAACATAGCTTTCCTCCAAGAATTGCCGGAAGAGCTGCAGGCTGCGCGCCACCTCGTAGTCCAGGTTCTGGATCAGGCGCGGCTGCTCGGGTGATTCCTCCAGTGCGCCGGCTGCCTCCGCCACCCCCACCGCGCCCACCGAGGCGGCGGCGCCTCGAAGTAGATGGGCCACCCGCCTGACCTCCTGCGGACTGCCGCGCAGGGCGGCGGCACGCAAAGCCTGGGTTCGTTCCGCGGCCGAGTTGCTGAAAGTCAGCACCAAATCTCGGATCAGGTGCTGGTTCTTACCGGTTTGGAACTTCTTGAAGCGTTCTAGAATCTGCCAGTCCACGGCGGGGGGGCGCTGCAGGAGCCTTTCTAGCTCGGGGGGCTGCAGTGGTTTTTCCAGACATCCTTGAAAGCTCGGATGACATGCCTTGTGGGAACCGCTTAACGAGATCAGGGGTGTGCCGCATCCCGAGGCGCGGATCCTCTGAGCCAGCTCCAGGCCGGTCGTATCCGGCAGGTGATGGTCGAGCAGAATCAACTCGTAACTGGAGTCGGCTACAAAGTTGAGGGCCTGCACTCCGTCGGCGGCCTGGTCACAGGCAAAGCCGCACTGCTGCGAGACGGCCTTGACCAGCTGGGCGCACAGGGCGTCGTCGTCGACCACCAGGATGCGCCCGCAAATTGGTTCCACCGAGGCGGTGACTTCCACCATCGGCTGCAGACTACGCATGGGCTCCAGGTTGCTCAAGCGCAGGGGGCGAGGAATATAGCGCGCATTCATCGGTAAGCTCAGGCTGCGGTCGTAGCTGAACACCAGGTGAGCCACAGGCGAGCGCACCACCGGCCGGTCGGTCACGATCAAGTCGCAGGGCGCGCCGGCCTGGGTGAACACTTCCGCTCCCATCTGGCTGAGCGCAAAGATGAGTGCCTCGGCCATCTGTGGCTGGGTTTCCTGGACCAGAACCCGCAATCCCGCCAACTTTTGCGTCAGCGACGAAGGCTTGCGCACGGGGAAGTGCAGGTCGAACCAGAAAGCAGTGCCCTCTCCCAGCTGACTTTCCACTCCCAGCACGCCGCCCATGGCGCTGATCAGCTGCTGGCTGATGGACAGCCCCAGACCGGCCCCGCGAGCCCGGTCGTCCCGATGGGCCTGGGTGAAGGCCTGAAAAATCGAGGTTTTCTTGTCGGCGGGGATGCCACGCCCGCTGTCTTCGACCACGAAGCGAACCACCACTTCCTGGTCGGTCAGCGACCGAAGGCGAGCAAATAGACCGACATAGCCGTGCTCGGTGAATTTGAGCGAGTTGCCCAGCAGATTGATCAGCACCTGGCGGAGCCGCAGATTGTCGGCCAGCACTTCATCCGGTATGCGCGGGTCAATACTGGCCACCATTTCTAAACCCTTGGCGCGGGCCTGGGGGGCCGTAAAGGCGGCCGCCCCCTCCAGGCAATCGCGAAGATCCAGGGGCTGTAAATCCATAGAGATGTGCCCGGACTCGGCGCTGGACAGGTCAAGCAGGTTGTTCAGCAGGTCCATCAACGATTTGGCGCCGTTCTTGACCGACTGCACGTATTCTCGCTGGACCTCATCCAGTTGGGTCTTGGAAAGAAGATGGATAAAACCTACGATTCCCGTCATTGGATTGCGCAGTTCGTGACTGACCATGGCCACGAACTCGGTTTTGCGCCGCTGCATTTCCTCCAATTCCAGCTGAAGCTTTTTGCGCTGAATGGCGTGGGTTAAAGCTCGGGCCAGGGTTCGCCCCTCGACTTCATGCTTGACCAGATAATCTTGGGCTCCCAGGCGCACCGTCTCCGTGGCCAACATCTCATCGGCCAGGCCGGTCAGGATCACGATGGGAAGATGGGGGGCGGCTTCCTGCACAGCTTGAAAGACGGGTAGACCGCTTTCATCCGGCAAGGTCAAGTCCAGCAAAACCAGATCGTAGATGCGCTCGCGCAGTTTTTCGAGCGCCTCACCCAGCCGTTTCACTCTCTCGATATGGGCCTCCGCGTGGGCTTCGCTGCGCAGCACCACTTCCAATAACTCAGCGTCATTGGGGTTGTCTTCGATGAGCAAAATATGCGGAGGCTTAGCGAACATCAGCGCAACACCGCTACCAGATTCATGAAAGGCAGACCCAGCGCCAATACGATGGTGCCGATCAGAAAGCCGACCGTCAGAATCAGGCAAGGTTCCACCAAACGGGCGAAGGAGCGGAAAGCGAAATCCAGGCGCGTCTCGTAGTAAATGTCCAGGTTGGCCAGAATCTTGATGCGCGAGATCAGGGCTGGATAGACCCCGCCCGGAGGCGCGGGGAAGTCGTTGAGGACGCCATCGATCCGATAGCGCAGGCGCGGCTGACCGTCGCAGGTTTCCAGGTGCATGTCACCGACCGTGCCGGGTAGGGGGCTCAGTCTGGCAAAGCCTTGCCGCCAGGTTGGGTCGCTGCGCAACTGAGCCAGGGCGAAATCGACACCGGCGCGGCTGGCTTCACGGGCCAATGAGATATCTTCTGCTTTGCGCAGCAGCGAACGCTGGGCCGTCATAAAGTGCACCAGCGCCAACCCCAGCAGAAACAGAGTGGCCATCAAGGCGATAGCCATCATCAGAGCGTAGCCTCTTAGTTTACGGGGGTGGCCCACATCGACACCTCCCCTCGAAAACTGCGCGTGAAGCCCTGGTAGTCAATGCTCAAGGTCAGCAAATAGGCTCCGTGAGCCGGCCGGAGCGAGATGGAAGCAAGGTTTCGCAGGATGGTGCGGGGCGTTTTGTCCCAAGGTTCCTTCTGGAGCAATCGACCACCGTCGAAGCGATAGACGGTGAGGCCCTGCCACTCGGGACGCCCTTGCAGGTCGAGGCGGAACTGATGTGCCTGGTCGTAGGCGTTGGCGAACGCGAAAGTGCCGTTCCCGGCCGTCACCTGCTCGGCACTGCTGGCCGTCAATTTCTGCACGATCTCGCGGGGAACCCGGTACTGGCAGTCGCTCAGAGCGACCGCGTCCAGGGAGGAGAGAAAGGTGCCTTGTCCCGCTTTCAGGGTGCCCAGCATGGCGACCATCAATACGAAGGAAAGGGCCATCGCCAGCATCATCTCCACCAGCGTCAGCCCGCGGCGGTTCATGGCTCTTCTCCCGAGATCAGGGTGCCGTAGTCCAGTCGCTTGCTGTCGCCCCAGCGCAGTTGAAGCTGTAGCACTCGAAGGTTCGGCTGCTTTTGGACGGTCAGGCGAAAGCTATAAATGTCCCGTTGGCCTTCGGAGCTCACGATCTTATCCAAAGGTAGGCCACGTTGCTGTTCGCTCAAGTCGTTAGCCAGTGCCAGAGCTTGCAGTCGTTGTGAGCATTCCAGGGCGCTCCGGTGGCTCAGCTGCAAAGGGCTCACCACCGTCACGAACGTCAGTGTGAAAAGCGAAAGCGCCACCAGAACTTCCACCATCGAGCTCATCCTTTACCCTCCAGCTGGAAGAAGACGGTGATACCAAAGGTCGGATTGGATTCGATCCAGATCCGTCCCCCGTGGCGCTGCACGATGCGCTGGGCCAGGGCCAGACCCAGTCCGTGGCCGGGATGCTCATCCAGCGTGTGCAGGCGGCGGAATGGTTCAAACACTTGCTGGTGGTAAGCGGGGGCGATCCCAATCCCGTCATCACCCACCCAAAAGGTGTTTTCATGCGAACCGACTCGGATGTGTGGATGGCTCCCGCGGCGAAACTTGATGGCGTTGGAAAGCAAGGCTCGGAAGAGCAGGCGCACAGCCAGCGGGTCTGCGTTGATCCAGGGCAGTTCGTCGCGTTCCATCACGGCCTGGGAGTCGCGCAATTCCTGGGCCAGGTCGGAACGGGCCCGTGTCAGCTGCTCGGCGCTGTTGACCCGCTGGACCTGCCAGCCGATTTCCCCCAGCGTCGAAAAGTCGAGAAGGTCCTTGAGCAGCGAGGACATGCGCGTGGCCCCGCTTACGATTTGTTCGATCAGGCGCTGGGTGGTGGCGTCGGCCTGCTCTCCCAGGTGACGGGAAAGCAGCTTGGAATACCCGGAAACCGCCCGCAACGGCTCCTGCAAGTCGTGCGAAGCATAGTGGACGAAATGACGAAGTTGTTCTTCAGTCTGCATCCTGCCTCCCCGGGAATTCCAGAAGTAAAAAGGTCAGATCGTCTCGCAGGGTAAGTTTGCCCTCCGTTTTCTGTCGGAGTCGGGTCATCAGGGCTTCGGCCCGGTCTTCGACGGCCTGACCGCGGGTGTTGAGCAAGACTCGGTAGAGTGCGTGCATCAAGGCGTCCTGGTTGTCCACCGAAACCGAGTCGTTGAGTCCGTCGGTAAACAGGAAGAGCTGATCTCCCGGATGAGGTCTGACGGTGCTCTGCTCATAGGGAAATCCAGAAACGACCCCGACCGGAATGCCCTCGGTCTCGATACGTTCGTGTTTGTTATTGTGCCGAAACCAGATGGGCGGCTCGATACCGGCCGAGCAGAAGTCGAAATTGCCGGTGCGGCGGTCGTAAGCTCCCAAAAACAAGGCCACGAAGACGTTCATCGCGTTCAGATCCTGGCCCAGGCTGCGGTTCAGTTGGCTCATCAGTTCCGCTGGTGGCAGGCCCCTGTGCATCAGCTCGTGGGTCAGCGACAGAGTCCAGCTCATGATCAGCGAAGCCGCCACTCCCTTACCCATCACATCGCCAATCGCTACCGCGTAACGATACTCATCGATCGACTCGAGTAAGTAGAAGTCACCTCCGATGCGCCCCACCGGGAAATGGCGCACGGCGCTGTCCATGTGTTCGAACGGCCTGGCGCTGAAAAAGGGCTGTTGGCTGCGCTGCACCAGTTTCAGTCCGCTGTGAATGCGGTCCCAGCGTTCGCGGAGAATCTGCTCCGCCCTCAGTCCAAAGCGCTCTTCCCGGCGTAGTTGGGCACGCACGCGAGCCACCAGTTCTTCCGGTAAGAAGGGCTTGCCGACGTAATCGTCGGCACCGCAGTTGAGGCCGGCGGCGCGCTCGTGGCCTTGATTGTGGCTGGTCAACATCACGATGGGCAGATCCAAGCCTTCGCGACGTAGCTCGCGGCACAGATCCGAGCCCTGCCGGTCGGGCAAATCCAGGTCCAGCAAGATCAAGTCGGGTGGCCTTCGCTTGAGGCTCAACAGGGCAGCGGCTGCGGTTTCTACCGTATCGACGGTAAAACACTCACTCTCGAGCACGCCGCGCACCAGCAAGCGCACCTCCGGAGCGTCATCGACCACCAGAATGCGAGCCGAATACCCGTCCATGATATTATCGTACTAGTCACCGGGGAGAAGTGTATGGTACTTCTGTAACATGTTGATGGTGCCCTCTGGCCAGGCCAGCCCCCGCAGTGACGGTCTTTTCGCCAAAAGCGTCCTTTGCCGCGTTTCGCCTCGTCGGCGCCGTAACTTGCCCGCAGCCAGCGCCCTTTTGCCACCCAGCGGCAAAAAAATTTCACCTCACGGAAACCCCACCCGCAGTCAGCGCCCCTTTGCCGCCCAGCGGCAAAAAATTCCCACCTCACGGAAAACGCCTCGCAGCCGGCGTCCTTTTGCCACCCAGCGGCAAGAAATTTCCACCCCACGGAAAACGCCTCGCAGCCGGCGTCCTTTTGCCACCCAGCGGCAAGAAATTTCCACCTCACGGAAAACGCCTACCCCACGGAAACCCTCCGCAGTCAGCGCCCCTTTGCCACCTCGCGGCAAGAAATTTCCACCTCACGGAAAACGCCTCGCAGCCGGCGTCCTTTTGCCACCCAGCGGCAAAAAATTTCCACCCCACGGAAACCCTCCGCAGCCAGCGCCCCTTTGCCACCCAGCGGCAAGAAATTCCCCCCCTCCGCAGCCAGCGCCCCTTTGCCACCCAGCGGCAAGAAATTCCCCCCCCAGCAGCCAGCGCCCCTGTGCCACCCAGCGGCACACACTGCCCCCCCCGCGG
>JALHOV010000355.1 GCA_022842865.1 Vulcanimicrobiota bacterium
GCCCTGGCGCACGGTGACCTGTGCTTCGCCGGTCGCCCGGCGGGACGGCGAAAAGCCGGCCCAGGGCCGGAGAAAAGTCGGCCAGTTGGGGCAAGTAGCGCCCGGCTGCCCGTTTCAAGGGCTCCAGCCAGTCGGCCGGGAGAAAGTCGGCCATCGATTGCAAGAGTCGTTGGATCACTCCGTAGGGCGGGTCGTCTGGGAAGCAGGCGGCGCGTAGAATGGGATGCTCTCGATGGCTTCGCAAGAACTCTTTGATCAGGGCAGTTTTGCCGGTTCCGTCTGCACCGCTCAGAATCACCACCTGGCCGCCCTCGTGCTGGGCGTCGCGCCAGTGGCGTTCGAGCACTTCCCGCTGAGAACGCCGGCCCACCAGAGTCGGGCGAGCTCGCGGTGGAAGCTCCGGCTGGCCTTCCAGGAACTCGTAGAGTGCACGAGCGCTGGCGAAGCGGTCGTCCGGATCCTTGGCCAGCAGGCGGGTGATGGCCGAGGACAGCAGCGGTGGCAAGTGGGCAGGCGGAGCCGGCGCTTTCCGGGTGGCGTGCAAATGCATCAATTCGCCCGGGTCTTCCGAGCGAAAAGGCAGCTCTCCCGAGACGCACTCGTAGAGAACGACGCCCAGCGCGTAGAGGTCGGCGCGGCCGTCCAGCGGCCGGTTGAGCATGCCGGTCTGTTCGGGAGCACTGTAGCTAAACGTTCCGGACGCGACCTGCACCTGACTGGCGATGGGCCGGGTGGTCAGTCCGAAGTCGATCAGGCGGGCCGCGTGACCCAGCCCCATGAGGATATTGGCGGGTTTCACATCGCGGTGCACCAGTCCGCGCTCGTGCACGGCCGCCAGCGCAGCCGCCAGTTGGCGGGCCAGATGCAGCGTATCCTCGGCCGAGTAGGGGCCGCGCTTGAGCAATTCGCTGAGGGGTTGAGGCTCGGCCAGTTCCTGGACCAGGAAGGGCAACTCTTGATGGCGGCCCACTTCATAAACTTCCAGCAGGCCAGGGTGGCGGACGCGACCCTGTAGACTGGCTTCACAG
The DNA here is from genome assembly GCA_022842865.1 of Vulcanimicrobiota bacterium. GTDB lineage: Bacteria > Vulcanimicrobiota > Xenobia > Xenobiales > JADMJV01 > JADMJV01. Next base: position 1,029 of record JALHOV010000355.1, read on the forward strand.
AGATATTCCTGGTAGACCTTTTCCAATTCGCGGCGGCGGCGGGGAAATTTGACAGCTACCAGGCGACCGCGCAGGCGTGCCCGGTAAACGATATTGCGGGCCCCCTGGCCCAACTCTTCGAGGATTTCCAGACCCGGCAGCTGCGGAATCAAGTCGGCCTCTCCAGGAACTGCTCGAGGGTTAGTCCAGCCCCCTGCTCTTTCAGCGGTTTGCTCAAATCGTAGGCCCCCAGCAGGCGTTTGTCCTTGGGATGAGCCTGAATGTCGCGGGCCTGCCGGCGAGCCGACGTTTCCTCCTGGAAAACCTTGAAGTAGACTCCGCCGTCCTCGTCAAAGGCGTCCCACATATCTCGGCATTCCAGCAGCCAGCGGGCCCCTTCCGCCTGTCCCCTGGCGAAATGGCTTTCCCGGCTCATCGTTGCAGCGAGCACTCAAAGAAGTGAGCGTAGAGAAACGGAAACCCGAGCAGTTCCTGGGTGGGATGCAGCGGGCTTCCCAACGCCCGCAAGGCGGCCAGGTGCTCGACCCGATAGCCGTTGTTGTAGATGTAGCGGCTGAAGTGGTCGTGGCGCTGCTCGATGTTCAGCCCAAGTTCTTGCAAGTCGGTCCAGAGCTTGTCCGGATTTTCGATCAGACCGGGGAAGGTGGACAGGAACAGGCGACTGTCCGGACCGGGCTTGAGCGAGTCGGCGGCGCACTGCAGGAAAAAGCGCATACCGTTGGCGGCGTAGGGCGGATCGGTGGTCACCAGATCGTAGGCGGCCCGCATAGAGTCAGGCACACCGTGGCGCAGGTTGTGTTCCAAGACGGTCAGGCGTTCTCCGCCCTTTTCCTTGAGGAAGGCGACCAGATCGGGATCGAGTTCGAGCACGTCCACCTGATAGTCGCTGGTGGCCTGAAGCAGTGCCAGCGACACCAGATCGTCGTCACCCAGCACCAGCACGCGGGCCCCCGGCTTCAGGTTTTGCCGCATGCGAGCCACTCGTCTTTGGGTGGTATGGGGAGTGCAGTATTGCTGTTCGTAACGCAGCTTCATGGCCGGGCGGTGACTGAACAACTCGACCAGCGCCAGATCCAGGCCTTGCTCCGGCTGCTGGTCGTGGGTCAAAAAGGCCCGGGTGTGATCGAAGGCAAAATCGACCAGTCGCTCCGGTTTGCGCATCAGGGGGCCGCCCTTATCCTCCTTGGCCGGGGTCGGCATGTGGTGGGCGCGGAAGCGTGTTTCGGCTGCTGCCAGCAATTCCAGCGGGCTGCCCTGGGCGCCCGTGTAGGTTTGCAGGGCGGCCACCAGTCGTGCCACTGAATTCGGCGGGTCGTGCGGCCCATCGTGAACCAACAGATTGGCGTCCAGGGCTCGTTCCAACCAGGGATCGTCACTCAGGGGGGTCGGCTGCTGGTACGGGGCCAGCCGTCGAAAGCTCTCTTCATCGGCCAGAATGCGGCTTCCGTAGGCTAAATTACACAAGGCTACTTCGCCGATTGGTTGCCGTAACGGGTGTCGAGATGCTGGGTGAGCCAGTAGTTTGCCATCTTGCCGGGTTGCCCAGAGGACCCTATCTTCCTGCCCAAGAACAAGCCGGCTGTGAGGTGACAAAAACGTGATTGCAACGGTACAAGCGGCCACTCCCGTAGACGAAATTCAGATGAAACTCTTCTCCGTTATCGGCGGCGAAGATCCCCAGGAAGTGATTCCTCTGGTTGACGCCCAGCTGCTCGTCGCGGAGCGTGAGCTTCGCGAGGTTCCGGAACGCGCCCAGGCACGTGGACCCGAGTTTGTGGCTGCCGTGCAAGACAGGCTCCAGGTGGTGATCGAGCAGTTCGGCCTCTATCAGGCCTGGCTGCGGAACTCTCGCCAGGCTCTGGAAAACAACGACCACGCCCAACTGGTGGCCGCCTACGAGGAGGCTCAGACTCTCGTGCCGGCGCTCTTTGCTGCTCTGGAATCCTACGGAGCGGCCTTCTCCGCTCAGGGCCCCTTCGCCACCCCCTTTGCCAACACGCTGTCGCGCATCGCTGAAGGCATTCACAGCGGCCAGGCCGGCGAGGAGAGCTGGGAAGACTACGTCAGCAACTTTCTGCAGAAGTTCGCCCAAAAGATCGGCGAGGTGCGCAACGCTCCCCTGCCCGGGCGCGGGGCTTGCGGACAGGCTTACCAGCAGGGCGTCGAGGTTCTTCAAAAATTGCAGGGACTTGAGGCTTTAGACGCGGCCAGCCTGAAAGCTCCCCTGCACGAGCTGGATGAGGCCATCGCGTTGGGCACCAGGGTGGAGCGTTTGATGGCGGAAGGGACCGAGGGTCCGGCTCCCATTCCCATGACCAATGTGGTCATCTCGGTGGTGCGCAAAGGACTCGGCGGTGAGCTGGACAGCACGCTGGTGAGCAGCTTCCTGGACGACTATCGCGATTTGTTGGACGGTTTCTGGGAAGGCTTCGAGCGCTCGATTTCTCGTCCCAGCGACTCGGCACTGGTGCAGCAGGAGATTCCTCGCACCTTGGAGACCGGCGATCAACACGACGCTGCCGTGGAAGAATTGATGACTGCCTTCGGACAGAAGGACTCGGCCGCTTGCGAAGCCGCCATCGCCAAGTTGGTTGCCACCGGCCAGAAACTGGGCGAGTCACGCGAGGTCTATAACACGGCCGCCCAGCATCAGGGGCAGGCGCTCTGTCCTGGCTGCGGTCGCGCCAATCCGCCTGAGAATAAGCGTTGCGAAGCCTGCGGTAACGTGCTGCCGACCGAGGCCGGGGCGGGTTCTGCCTCTTCCAGCTTTAATGTGCTCTCCGGTCCGGCTCTGGAGGAAACTCAGGAGCTGGGCATGACCGAGAACGTGGCCAAGCTCTTCACGGCCTGCGACAACGTGGCTGAAGGCAAGATCAGCATGACCGAATTCCAGAATGTGGTCACCGAGGCCATGGTGGGGCTCAAGGAGTTCGCCAAGGAACTGGACGAGATTGCCACCGAGACTCTGGACGAGACGCACATGAATGAGGAGACCAAAAAGGTCTGGCACGAGAGCCATCTGCCTCATGTGCAGGAAGTGGCCGCCGCCTTCGTGGCCGGCATGAGTGACTGCGAGGCCGGTATCAAGTCCATGCAGGCTTACGTCAGCGAACAGGACAACGAGCATCTGATCCACGGCGTGCGCCTGGTTTGGGAAGGACTCAACGTCATTCACCGGGCCCGGCTGGCCATGAATTCCAACCTGCAGATGCTTGAGGATGTGCTGCAGGAGGCCCGTGAGGCCGGCTACTTGACGGATACCCCCGAAGAGGCCGACGACTGATCTCGCTGCACCTGGGCGAGTTCGATCTGGGCCAGCCCGTCTTTGCCCTGTTTGCGGTAAAGACGGGCCAGTAAGGTGCGCATCTGCAGGCTGATCACGGTGCCTTCGGCCAGGCGCAAGCCGCGCCGCAGCATTTGCGTGGCCTGGCGCGGCTGTTCCAATTGCTCCAGGGCCACCGCCGCGGCATAACAGAGGCGATAGTCTTCCACGATGCGCAGGCCTTGCTGGGCGTAGTCCAGGGCCTGGTGCGGGTCGTTCAGGCGCGTGCTGAGCAGTTCCGAGGCCAGTCCGCTCAGATAAGCCTGCCCCAGCGGCGGCACCTGGGGGAGCAGACGTCGCCAGGTTTGTAGCGCTGCTTCAAACTGTCCCAGATGGTGCTGGCAGGTGCCGCGCAGATACTCGGCCTCCACCGATTGCAAGTTCCCCAAATGCTCCAGGCCTTGCTGGTGGCGGCGCTGGCGCACGCATTGAGCGGCTTCGTCGAGGGCGTGGCTTTGGTAGCCGGTCCAGTCCTCCGTCCAGGGCGCGGCCAGCCGGCGCTCGGCCGTTGGAGTGTAGCCGCCCAGCACCGAGTAAGCCACGGTGGTGAAGCGGGAAGCGGGGTGGGGTCCCGGTGGCTGGCTCCAGACCTGGCCCTGCGTGTCCAGGTAGTAGTCCAGGTCCACGTCCAGCAGCACCGGTTCATCCGGTGTGGGCAGCGCGGCCGCAGGCCCTACCTGAAAGGGAATGCCCAGCAAGGTTCCCTCGACGTAACCGCCGGCGTCGCGCAGCCCGGCCGATTCCGCCACCGTCAGGTCCAGCCAGCCGTTGAGATGGGTGCGAGCCCAGGGCAACAGTTTTCCGTGGGCCAGATCGGGCGGAATGACCCAGGTCAGGCGACCCACCAAACGGTGGCGAATGGCCGGGTAGAGATAATTTCCGCAGTTCAGTCCGCCCCAGGGCACGTAGGGATTGCCCGTGAGCTCAGGCAAGGGCTCCTGGGCCGTCTGCAATCGATCCAGAGCGGCCTCATCAAGACCGTCGCGGCCGATGTCCAGGTGCGCGTCCACGTGCCAACACCAGGCGTCGCGAATGCCGGCCCGCTTCCAGGCGAAGTAGGCCTGGCTGTGGTCCTCCATGAGAACCGGTTTCAAGGTTGCTGGCGGCGCCGGGCTCGCTTCTCCTGGCGGGCTTTGAGTTGTTCCTGCAGGTCTTCGTGGGCTTTGACCGTCTGCTTGCAGCGCTCCAGAATTTCCTGACCGCGCTGGGTGCAGGCCCGCACCACTCGGTAGGACTCGAGTTCGAAACGGTTGCGCAAGGCCGCTTGCCAACGGGGATTGTTGCCGGCCACTTCGCCACCCATGAAGTCGATGCCCAGCGAGGCGGTGACTTCGGTGGCGTGATCAAACAAAGCGTGGCCGATGCCGCGTCCCCAGTATTCCTGGAGAGCGCCGATGTCTTCCACGAAAGTCTGGCGCCGACCCAGGTCGTCCATGCCGTAAAGATTCAACAGCAGGTAGCCGATGGGCTTGTCGAGCTCGCGGTCGCGGGCCAGCAGAAAGCGGTATTTGCCCTGGCGCACCCACATGCGCAGCGAGGGAAACTCGCGGCGCATGAACTCGGAGCGTTCGGCCGAGGTGCTGCGCAGGGCGTTGAACGTAAAAATCGACGCCGTGGTCGCAAGTTCCAGGATAAAATCCCAGTCTTGCTCCGCGGCGTCGACTATTTCATACCAGGGTTCGACCAAAGAACTATACGTTCAGGCTGATCCCCAGCGAGAGGTTGAGGTTGCTGCCACCGAAGGGCAGGCCGCCAGCAAAGGGAGAGCCGAAGCCAAGTCCGTTGCCGAAGCTGTTACCACCGAAGCTGTTGCCAAAGCTGTTGCCAAAGCTGTTGCCACCGAAGCTGTTGCCAAAGCTATTTCCACCGAAGCCGCTGTTGAACAGGTTGTTGAATCCGCCACCCAGGCTATTGCTGCCAGCGAAGGCAAAGCTGCCACCGGCTCCAGCACCGGCCATGGCGAAGCTGCTGATGGGACCAGCATTAAACTGGTTTCCAAAAGGCTGGCCCATGAAGGCGTTGTTGCACTGGTTGATGCGATTGCATCCCATGTTCATGTTCATTGCGCACGCCTGGTGCGGGAAGGGATTCTGCTGAATCTTCTGCTGTTCGCATTGCTGCATACGCGGGGCGCGGGGGCCGCCGCCAAAAAGTCCACTGAGCGCCTGGACGCCACCTAATACTGCACCGATCAAAGTCTTAAGTCCCCAATCTACATTCTTAGGGATAGTGTCCCACAGGTACGTAGCTCTGTCTAGGGCCGAATCATTAGGGAAAGTACAAGGTGTAGTTCTCTTGATCTTGATATTGAATGGTATCCAGCTCTTCATCCAGCTCACGATAGAGCCTTAGAATCCTTTGCCCGGGCGGGCTGATGCGCTCCGCCCATTGCTCCGGCTGACTTAAATCGTATTGCTTGACCAGGCCCCGCTGGTCGCTCAGCATACTGGCCTGGCCCTGGGCGCCGGCCGGCAAGTTCAAGGATGATTTAGGATACAGGTAGATCTTCGACTCACTCAGCTGGTTGCGCGTGTAGGTAAAGGAGACCAATCCTTCTTCACGGTGGTCCTCTAACGCGTATTCCCGCAACAGGTGATTCAAGGTGGCGGGCAGGTGCTGGACGGCCGGCACCCGGAAATAGATCTTGAACTGTTCTTCCTGGATGTCCCAGCCCAGTCCATAAAACTTGCTATTGGGGGACTCCAAAAAGTAGGCATCGAGTTCGATCGAGTGCTCTCGGATGACCGGTAGAGCCGCCTGTAGGGCCGGCTCGGGGTGGGAAACCGAGCCATAAGCCAGGCGGGAAGAATTGACGGTGTCCCCCTGGACGCGGTGGCTGTAGCTGTAATAGCTATAGTGTTCGTAGCCGGACTCGGAAACTTCGCGGAACGACCGGGCCAGAGCAAAGCAGGTCTCCAAATAGGCTTTTTCGGCTTCGCTCAGGAAACGACGGAAACGAAAGAACTTGCGGCAGTGCCACTGGAACAAATAGCGATGGTAGTTGAGGAGTTCGGACAAGCCCTCCTATCTTCCGACCTTTTCCGGGAATTTTCAAGCCTGGATCCCTGGCACAAATTTTTACAAACTGTTTACGTTCTGTTCATCAGACGAGGGCCCGGCCAAGCCTTGTTTTAGAATTGCCTTATAGAGTGGCTTCCATGGAACGCCTCTCAACATCCCAGGTTCGTCTCGACTCCGTCGCTGGAGTGGGCTCAAGCACGGGCGCCAAGGCGCCCAGCCTGGCAAGGTTCCTGAGCCAGCGGGCTAACCAGGTTTTGGGCACTCACCAGGCCACCCGGGCCGTCTCGGTGGCCGAGCAGTCAGCAGCCACGCCGGCTGGCCAGGATTGCGGACCGGTTCCCCTTCAGCTTGCTCGCCAGATGGACCAGTTGCAGCGCTTACACTCTGCCATCTCCATCCCGTCCAGCTACCAGGGGATCAGCGTGGTGGTTTAAAGGTTCTCCGCTGAACCGTCGAAGGCCGGGGACGATGCAGGAGCGTGCCGATCTCAAGGAACAGGCCTATCGGGACCTCGGCAATAGCGGAATCCACCTGCTTTTCCTCTATCCTGGGCTGGCTTTCACGATTGGTCTGGCCAGCGATCTCTGGATCGATCACCGCACGGTCGTTTACCGAGAAGTCGCCGCCACACTTTTGATTGGACTGATTCGTCACCGTTCCGCTCTGCTGCTCAAAAGCGCTCCGGCCGCTGAACTTCCCCGTCATCGCAAATGGTATTGTCTTTTGATGCTGGCTCTGGCCGTTTGCTGGGCCAGCTTCAATGCCTGGACCATCGCGGAGTATGGACGGGGCTGGACGGGTTTGCTGGTGCTGATGGTGACCCTGGGCCTGGTGGCGGGGGCGACCTCCAATCTGGTTTGGGACTACTCCGTCATGCTGGCCTATATTTTGACGATGATGCTGCCAGGCACCTGGGCAATGGCCAGCCACGGGGATGCCCCCGCTCGCCTGACCGCCGTGATGATGCTGGTTTACACCTATTTTCTGTCGATGATCGGCCAACGTCACGCCCATCGCTTCTGGAGTCTGACCTATGCGCTTCAGGACCTGCATCAGTCGCG
>JALHOV010000356.1 GCA_022842865.1 Vulcanimicrobiota bacterium
GGAGCTGCTTCTACGACGGGCGGGGCCACAGGGGTGGGTGGCTCGTCGGCCAGCAGCTCGTCCAACGAGGGAGCCGCTTCTACGATAGGCGGAGCCACGGGGGTGGGTGGCTCGTCGGCCACCAGCTCGTCCAACGAGGGAGCTGCTTCTACGACGGGCGGGGCCACAGGGGTGGGTGGCTCGTCGGCCAGCAGTTCGTCTAACGAGGGCGCTGCTTCTACGACGGGCGGAGCCACGGGGGCGGGGGGCTCGTCGGCCAGCATTTGGTCCAACGAGGGCGTCGCTTCTACGATGCGCGGAGCCACGGGCGCGGGCTCGTCGGCCAGCAACTCGTCCAGCGACCTGTCCGTATCCACCAGCGTCGGCGGAGCGGGCGCGGGTTCGTCGGCCAGCAACTCGTCCAGCGACTTGTCCGTATCCACCAGCGTCGGCGGAGCCACGAGTGCGGGCTCGTCGCCCAGCAACTCATCAAGGCTGGGCCCAGGCTCGAGCGGAGGTGGTGGACCCAGGGAGCCAGGCTGCTTCCCGGCGGGTTGGAAGGCGGGTGGTTTTGCCGAATCGGGGGGCTTGAGGCTGGAAACCGGGGGTTCGCTGGGAGCGGTCTTCGGCGCCACGGCAGCGGGAGGCTCGGCCATAAGCATCTCTTCAAGGCTTGGCTCAGACTTGGGCTCCTCGCCCAACATTTCTTCAAGACTTGGCTCGGTGCTTTCGTCGCCCAGCATTTCCTCCAGACTCAACTCGGGCTTGGCTTCTTCGGCGGCAAGAAGATCGTCCAGGGAGTCTCCGGCATCCAGCACGGGTGGTGGGCCCAGCTTGGCCTTGGCAGGGGAGGCAATGCTCTTGGGTGGCTCCGCAGTGGCTTGACCCATGAGGAAGTCCAGACCGATGTCGCCGACGTCTCCAAATGGCTTGGCGGGCTTGGCCGCGGTGGTCGGCTTGGCAAGGTCGCCAATCGGGTCGTCGGAAAGCAAATCCTCGAGGGACTGCAGTTCCGCTTTCAGCATGTCGTCGATGTCGTCACTGGGAGCAGGCTCTACCGGTTTTGCCTCGGTCAGGGGAGCTTTTTCGACCATCTTGTAGCTGTTGGTGGCAGCGTCCCACTCGATGCCTACGTTGGCTTTGGCAGCAGGGCGCTGGGTTGGAGCCACCGGAGTCGAAACCGGCGTGGTGGGGGGTGCGGGGGAAGGAGTGGGCGTGGAGACCGGCGCTTTAGGTGCGACGGGTGCGGGAGGCTCGGTAGCTTTGGCGACTCCGCCGACCAGCCGGTAGGATTTCGTGACTGGATCCCATTGCAAGCCCACGTCGCCCTTACTGGACGGAGCTTCTGGCGTAACGGGCGAGGCGGCGACGGGAACAGAAGCTGGGGCGGGTGCAACCGCTTCGGCCACCTGATTGCTGACGGAAAATTCTCCCTGGGAATTGAGTTCTACTCGGAGCAGGAGCTGATCCAGCGAGAGATTTGGCTGAGTATCGAAGCGACAGTCTTCGCGGTTTAGCAAGTAGCGAAACTCACCGGCTTGGCGCGGATCCAGCCGCAGGGTCCAGTTTTCGAGGAAGTCCTGCCCCGCACGAAGCCAAATGTTCAGTAGCGGAAGCTTCATGACCAGTTGGCGAGCGGCGGCCTCTGGATTGATGTTCTTGGCCTTACGGATCGTTTCGGTCCAGCCGCCAAAAGATTCACCGTTGCTGCTCGGACGGCTGTCCATTCCTAGCCAACGCGAGTGGCGACGGGCGCCCAGTCTGCTCGACTGCAGACGGCTGCCCAAGAAAAACACGCCACGGATGGCGTCCATCGCCGGATGATGGGGGTGCTTACTCCAATCCAGCCAGGATTGGCGCAGCAGGCGGGCCCAAACCTCGGCGCTGGGCTTTTCGTCCAGCAGCATCGTTAAATCCGGCCCGAGTGGAGTGACGCTGCGCAGTGACCCGACAGCGATGCCGCCATAGAGCATGGTCAAAAAGACGAAACAGTCGTGAAGACTGCGCAGGCCATCGGAGAACTGGCCGGATTCGAGCTGCTTTTGCAATTGCAGCAAAAGCGGCTGCAACGGGCTGCTAAAAGCACCCGCGAGCGGCTCGACTTTCCACTTGAGAAGATCTTTGGCTGTCATGGTTGGCTTACTTCCTGCCTAGTCGGAACAAGAAAGTCCTGCACGTGTTCTGTTTTGCCTCAAAGAAAACCTGTCTTGGGCAACGTTGGGAACGCTAGCGCCTTGCGAACAAACACCGCACAAACAAAAAAGAGAGGAGGCGAGCCTCCTCTCTTTTTTGCGCTTAGCGGACTTTACTTGACGGCGTCGCGTAGAGCTTTGCCGGGCTTGAAGGCCGGGACCTTGCGTGCCTTGATGGTGATCTTGTCGCCCGTGCGCGGATTGCGTCCGGTGCGGCCTTTGCGCTCACGAATCTCAAAGCTGCCAAAGGGGATCAGGCGGATACCGCGGCCCTTCTTCAGGTTGTCCTGGATGGTGTCCAGAACAACTTTCAAGGTTTCCGCTGCGTCTTTTTTCGAGCCCTTCGTCTTGTCTGCAATTGCAGCAATCAGCTCAGTCTTCCCCATAACTTTAGCTTTGGCTTTGGGCTTGGCTTTAACCGCCATGTTGACATCCTCCCTTAATTAAAGGCAATCGCGAGATCGAGGCGACGTTCAACCAGGATGGTTCAAGGCTTGAGTTTGTCGTCCGCTCGCTTGAAGAAGATTCTTCCAACAATCCCGATGACTTTCCTGTAGAAATCTTGTTCGAATCGGGTTTTTTTTCACTTTTTTTTTGGCCGTTGGCATGGTTATTGTTGGTTACGGCCCTGGAGGACCAGAAAAGGCGAGTCTCCGGGGGTGATACTTTCCCCAAATGTTGCAAAGCCAATCTGCCTTGAGGTTGCCATCCTTCGGAGATGGTTCGAACCCTGTGGTTAGAGGCATGGATACGCAATGGAGCCAGGACCTTCGACAACCATGGGAGGAGGCGACGGCTCAGGGGTGACGGGCATTGAATAAAAATCCAGAAACAAAAAAGCCGCCCCGGATGGGACGGCCTCTTTTACGGTGCTTGCATATCAGGATCTGGCTCACCCTGCGGGTTCTGGATCAAGGCGTCGATTCTTTCGCCGTCTTCGATGTTTAATCCGGTTAGCACGACGCCAGCGGCGTGGCGATTGAAGAATTCAAAATCCCAAGATTCCTGCCAGACGGCTTTGCCCTTAAGACGAAGCGCTGGTTTACCGTCGTTCAGGTCGAGTTCCAGGTCGAATTCCTCGTCTGGCAGTTCTCTGTTGGTGATGACGCGCATTCCGCTTCCGCCGCTGCCCAGTCCCACAACGTGGACCACATCCATTCCAGGGATGGCGCATTGGACGTTTTGATCCGTGGTCAGGCGCGTGTATTTGCGACGTTCAGATGGCACTTTTCACCTCGTGACTCGGTTGGTCTCTTGCTGTTCCCGGTGGCCACAGGCCAAACCTCCGCTAATCCGGTTTTGCTGAGATTTTCTGCTGGCATTCTAGCACGAGTTGATAAGCCTGGTTGCGAGTCAGCAGGGCAAATTGCTCCAGGAATTCACGGGTCTGAGCCGCGCCCAACCCGGAAGCGAGCAGATAGGCGGCTTGCTCGGCGGCGTTACCGTTGCCCTGGTCTGGTTCCTCTGGGGCCTTCTCGAGGACCAGCACGAATTCCCCGCGGGAAGGTGGCGGGTTCAACAGCCAATCCGCCAGGCTGCGCTTTTGGTTGGTTTCGTGGAGCTTGGTCAGTTCTCGGCAGATGCTTAAACTTCGCTCTGGCTCACAGCAGCGAGCCAACCATTGAAGCGTTTCTCCGATTTGGTGTGGCGTTTCAAAGAATACGGTGGGGATCTTCTGCTCAGATAATTCTTTCAAGAAAGCGCGGCGTTCGCTCTTCTTGTTTGGAGGGAAACCGGCGAAGAGAAAGCGCCGGCTGGGTTGGCCGGCGGTGCTGAGAGCGGCCGCCAGAGAACTAGGCCCGGCCAGGCTGTGCACGGGAATCCCGCGAGTGTGGCATTGACTTACAAGTTTCCAGCCCGGGTCGGAAATCCCAGGTGTTCCCGCGTCGCTGATAGTCCGCAGCAACCGCCCTCCTGCATGTGCTCCAGGAGTTTGTGCTGAACGCTATCGGAGGAGTCTTCCCTATATAGTACAAGTCGCGGGCATGTAATTTGCAGGGCGGAGCAAAGTCTTTGCGCCGAGGAAATGCTCTCGCAGGCCAGCAGGTCTAATTGCTGAATCGTTTCTTTGGCTCGCGGACTGAAGTCGCCCAAGTTTCCGATGGGGGTGGCGATGACCCAGAGTTTACCTGGCATTTGTAGAAACAAAAAGAGCGCCATCGCACGGAGCGACGGCGCTCTTCCAGCCTTTCTTTACAGGAAGAAGGTGTAGGAGGGATCGTGGCTGACCATTTCGTCGTTGCCGAAGAAGATGGGCAGTTCACGGGCGGCGCTCTCGGGAGCGTCAGAGCCGTGCACGATGTTGAAGTCTACTCGCTGGGCAAAGTCGCCCCGAATCGTTCCCGGCTCGGCTTCGGCGGGCTTGGTGGCGCCCATCATCTTGCGCACCACCGTAATGGTGTCGACGCCTTCCAGACACAAGGCCACGATGGGGCCGGAGGTCATATACTTAACCAGGCCGTCGTAGAAAGGGCGACCGACGTGGGGCTCATAGAGTTTGGCGGCGCGTTGCTCATCCATTTGCAGTAGCTTGAGGCCCGCCAGCGCGAGGCCGCGCGCTTCGAAGCGAGCGACGATCTGGCCTACCAACCCACGCTGCACGGCGTCGGGCTTGATCAGGACGAGGGTGCGCTGCAGGTTGGTGAAGCGCTGGTCGCGGGACTTAATGTTGGGTTGGGTTTGAGTGGCACTCATGGGGAACTCCTTCAGGCTGGCGGGGCGGAAACCCCAAAATTAACCGTGCACCCTTACCCCGCGTAATTGCGCCACAAACTCGATCTTGCGGAACAGTTCCTGGGCGACCAGTTCCCAGACGAACAGACTCGATGTCAGACGAGCGCGGCTGCGAATGTCTGCCGCCGTGTCCGGATGGGCCATCAGGTCCTTTAAGTACACGGCAATTTCTCTGGCGTCGTCGCTATCAATACGCAGGCAATTGACGAAAGAATGAGCGTAATCCTCGCCCGAACTTCCGGTTACAGCCACGCCGCCGCAAGCCATGACCTCGAGTCCGACCAGTCCGAAGGGTTCGTGGCTGGAGTTGGCCAGAACTGCGTCGGCGGCCGCGTAGACCAGGCGCAAGAAGTCTTCCGGAACGAAGAAATTAAGCTCCAGTACGTCCGCGTGGCGATTGCGCTTGATTTCCGTTAAGATCTGACGTAGCGACGGATGGGTGAGGCGGATCTCGCTCCAGACCAGACCCTGTTCAAAAGCCTTTTCGATGACGGCCACACGATAAGGGTCACTGCTGCCGCGCACCAGCATTCTCGGCTTGAAGCCCTGTCGCTTGAGGTAGCCCGCCGCCTCCATGGCCATTAGCCAGCGTTTGTCGGGGTGGTAACGCCCAATTTTAGCCAGCAGAAGTCCCGGTAATGCTTTGCGCAACTGGATGGCTTGGAGGGGGTCCATATTTTCCAGCCAGCGAGAGGGGATCCCGTTGGGAATGACGAGCGGATTGATGCCTTGGGCGACCATCGAATGCTTCATGTAGCGACTGACGGTCGTGATGGCACACGATTGTCGTAGGCTCTGCCAGTCAACGGCTTCGAAGCCGAAAACGTTGTTGGCATTCCAGAGAATCAGGCAGCGGTCGTGGAGTCCGGCTTGAAGCACCGACCGGGCCAAATTGATAACGGCTCCGGTGGTGTGCCACTCTTCGGCCAGCACGATGACGCTACGGCCGCGTGCGGCTGCCGGCGCGACCACCTGTTCCAGGATGTGGACCGGGATGGAGGCGGTGTAATCGTTGATCTTGGCGTCTTCGCCGTGGTAGACGCCATCGGGAAACTGGGCCGACAACCATTGCGACCAACGGTGGTAGCTGAGAAGACCCCCGATTTGTTCTTCATAGTAGGCCTTCTGTGGATCGCCCAGGAAATAAAGGCGTGTGCGAAAACCCAGTTCCGCCAGTGTGCTGGCCAGTTCGGTGGCGCGTACGCCAAGGCCGCCGATGAGTGAATACAGGTCGGGCCCTTCGAAGGACAGAATGACGAATTCGACCGTTTGCGGTGACAGGCGCGTAGCCGGCAAGGTGAGCACTGGCCACGGTTCCGCGCGGGCCGGTTTTGTCCTGTGAGGTGGCCCTGGCACAAGCCCGTGCGAACTCGGCTTCAAGCTCTTCCCTCGTCTCAGGCCGACGCGTTGCGCCGGGCCGTGATCGAGAGCCCGTATCTGGCGGGTACGACTTTAAATATGCGTTTTGCCTCGACCTGGGGTTTTTCTGTGGCCTTTCGTCGCGAGGGCCTGGGCAAGCTGCTCAAGACCTTTCCGGAATATTTGCCCTACTTCGAGTTGGTGATGGAAAGGGGCTACAACGCGTTTTTCCTCAATCCGCTGGTCATCTTTCGCGGTGGTTCGGTGGACGCTCACGTGGATTGCAGTCTGCGCTCCTATACGCTTCCGCTGGAGCCTCCCTGCCCTGGCAAAGTTTCGGTCTTCTATGCGCAGGTGCCGGAAGGTCTGGAAGGGGGTGAGTTGTTGCTCAGCGATGCTTGCGGAAAGGAAATGGGCCGGGTCAAGCCGTTGCCCAATATGCTGGTGCAGTTTGACGGCGAATTGATGCATCGCGTCACTCCCTTCCAAGGGGCCAGTGAAGCGATCTTGGAGCGGAGTCGGATCAGTTTGGTGTGCGAGCATTATCGCCTTGATCCCGCCCTGCTCATCCGTGTGCCCGAATTTCATCTGGAGACATCGCGGGGGTTTGACCAATTTTTCGATAAAGCGTTAGAAACTGAAGGAATAGGGAATGAAGCGTAGGCCCTCCACCCGGAGGAGTATCTGTTGTTGCGTGACAAAGAGCACGCCGCTGAAGTTGGCTGGGCCAGCTTGAGCTACGGAGGAAATAACTTGAGTTATCACCTGTTCACTTCGGAATCCGTTACCGAGGGGCATCCCGACAAGGTTGCCGATCAAATCTCGGACGCGATCCTCGACGCTTACCTGGCCAAAGACCCGCACGCCCGCGTTGCTTGCGAAACCTTTGTGCACACGGGCTGCGTCCACGTTGCTGGTCAGATCACCTCGAGCGCCCTGGTGGACGTTCAGGAGATCATCCGCAAAACTCTGGTCAACATTGGCTACACCGACCCTGCCTATGGCATCGACGGAAAAAGCTGTGCTGTTCTGCTTTCCATTGACAAGCAGAGCCCGGAGATCTCCGCTGGCGTCGGCCAGGCTCTGGAAGTCCGCGGCGACGGAAAATCTGGCAATGAAGAAGACTCCACCGGAGCGGGTGACCAGGGTCTGATGTTCGGTTATGCCTGTAACGAAACCCCCGAGTTAATGCCGCTGGCGATTGCCTACGCCCATCGTCTCGCTCAAAAGCTGGCCGAAGTGCGTCACAAGGGCGGCCTGCCCTACCTCCGTCCCGACGGCAAGACTCAGGTCACCGTTCGTTACGAAGGCGGTAAGCCGACCGAGATTGATAATATTCTCATCTCTACTCAACACAATCCTGATGTCACCCAAGAACAGATCAGGAAAGATCTGATTGAAAAGGTGATCAAGCCGGTGGTGGATGCTAAGTATCTGAAGGTTGAGGGTGGCGAATTGACCCACCCCCGCATTCTTGTGAATCCCTCTGGCAGCTTCGTGTTGGGCGGACCGGAGACCGACACCGGCCTCACCGGCCGCAAAATCATCGTCGACACCTATGGCGGCATGGGCCGCCACGGCGGCGGGGCCTTCTCGGGTAAGGATCCCACCAAGGTGGACCGTTCCGCCAACTACGCCGCTCGCTGGGTAGCCAAGAACATTGTGGCCGCCGGCCTGGCCGACCGCTGCGAAGTGGCCCTGGCCTACGCCATCGGCGTGGCTCAGCCGGTCAGCATCTCAGTGGAAACCTTCGGCACGCACAAGGTGACCGAAGAGAAAATCAGCCAGCTGGTGGCCGACAACTTCGACCTCCGTCCCGGCGCAATCATTCGTCATCTGGATTTGCGTCGGCCCGTCTACTTGCCCACCGCGGCCTACGGTCATTTCGGTCGCCCCGAGCTCGACTTGAGCTGGGAGCGCACCGATAAGGCCGATACTCTGCGCAAAGCCGCTGGACTGGCCGAAAAAGTCAACGCTTAGAACGGCTGGCCGGGGGGGGTCCCTGGCTCTCCGAGAAAAAGCCCCGGTGAAAACCGGGGCTTTTTGTGCGATGGGCATGGGCCCAAGACCGAGGGTGAAAGTCCCTCACGAGCCTTACTGGAAGGAATCGAAAGCATATGCAACTGCGCGAGTGCCAGGGAGATAGTGACTCAAGGCACGTTCC
>JALHOV010000357.1 GCA_022842865.1 Vulcanimicrobiota bacterium
CCCTGATCTCGTTATACCCAAGGGCGGACTTCTCCGCCCTCTGGAAAGGACCCTCATGTTCATCACTCTCCTTCGTTCAAGGACCGCGCGCGTCGGTCTGCTGCTGGCCTCGCTGGCGGCTACCAGTGCGCTTACGCAGGCGCAGCAGCCGGAGGCTCCGGCGCAGGCGGATTACGCGATTCTGATCGTGGGGGACGAATCTGACGCCAACATTCTCCTCAAGGAGAAAGTTCTCATTCAAGAGATGGCCAAGAGCCTGAAAAAACCTTATCGGCTTCCCATCTATAGCTACCACTTCAACAAGGAGCGGGAGCGTACTTATTGCGAGAAGAAGCTCAATGTGCTGCGGGAGGATCTGCTTTTTATCGGCCTGGTCTCGCTCAAAGACCGGGTTCCCCGCAGAATTGTCTTCCGCATCGATCGGATCGTCACACCTTCCCGGGCCGCGGCCGAGATCGTGGCGCGCGCGGACGAGCTCAGTCCTGAGTCCACTCCCTCGGCCTCGCCCTCGCCTGAATCTCCGACTGCCAGCCCGTCGCCTTCGGCCAGCCCCGGTGGGGTGGGTCGCTATCGGGTCCAGTTAGGCGTTTTCGCTCAGCAGAAATCGGCCCAAGATCTGTCCGACCAGCTGAAAGCGAAAGGCTACGAAGCGAAACTGGAAAAAATCGCCGGCGACGGCGGTAAGGACAACTTCAAGGTGTGGGTCGGCTCCTTTCAGACCAAGGAAGACGCGCAGCAAGCCACCACCGAGCTGCAAGCCGACGGTTTCTCCAAAGGGTTTGTCGTCGAAACTCCCTAAGCCGTCCGGGTGCCCTATGCTCAGGTCGTCGTAGATTTTCCCCAACGCTGGGCCGATCAGCTTTTCACCTATGAAGTCCCACCCGAAGTCGGCCCGGGCCGGGCAGTATTGGTTCCTTTTGGGCAGCGCCAACTGCGCGGCTTCGTCGCCAGCGTCAGCGCGGATTCGCCTACTGATGTAGCCGTTAAGCCGATTTTGGAGGTGTTGGGCGAGGAGTCCGTGTGGCCGGCCGAAATGATTGAGTTGGCCGGCTGGATGTGCGACTTGTACGCCTGCACGCTGGTCGATGCTTTTCAGGCGGTGGTTCCGCCCACCGTGGTCCGTCGCCTGATCAAGCCTCCCAAGCCGCGCAAACGCGCAAAGAATGACCAGGGCCTGGGCGAAACGGTGGCTCATCACCAACTCAACGAGTCTCAGTGCAAGGCTCTGGATGCCATGCACCAACCTGGGACGGTTTTGTTGGAAGGAGTCACGGGTTCGGGCAAGACGGAGGTCTATCTGGCAGCCGTTGAGCGCGCCCTGGCCCGGGGTCAGTCGGCGATTGTGCTGGTGCCGGAGGTGTCGCTCACCCCCCAGGCCATCGACCGCTATCAAGGGCGTCTGGGGGAGCAGGTGGCGGTCCTTCATTCGCGTTTGTCCGACGCAGAGCGCACCTCGCAATGGCTGGCTTTGCGGCGCGGACAGGCCCACCTGGCTCTGGGAACTCGTTCGGCCATCTTCGCTCCGTTGGAAAACCTGGGCCTTATCGTGCTCGATGAGGAGCACGATTCCAGCTACAAACAAGACTCTGCGCCTCGCTACCACGCCCGCCAGGTGGCCGCCTGGCGAGCCAGGCGACATCAGTGTCCGCTGGTCTTAGGTAGCGCCACGCCCTGCTTGGAGAGCTTCGTGGCCGCCCGTTCTGGTCGTTTCACTCATGTGACCATGGGTCAACGCGCCGCCCAGCAGTCCCTGCCCAAGGTTGAGCTGGTCGACCTGCGCCGCCACCGACTGCGGGGACGCGACGATCTTTCGGCTCCTTTGCTGTCGGCACTGCAGACCACTCTGGAGGCCGGCCAACAGTCAGTATTACTTTACAATCGACGTGGCTTTGCCCGCTATTTGCAATGCCCCGACTGCGGCAAAGTGGTGCATTGTCCTCATTGCAGCATCTCCCTTACCGTGCATCGGCGTCCGCCGGAGTTGCAATGCCACTATTGTAGTCATCGCCAACCCATTCTGGACAGTTGTCGGGATTGCGGCAGCGTGGCTCTTCGGGAATGCGGCAGCGGTACCGAGAAGTTGTTCGAGGAGGTTCAGCAGAAGCTTCCCGGCGCCCGGGTCCTGCGCATGGACCGGGACACCACCGGAGGGGTCACCGGACACGCCGACATCTTGCGGACTTTCGCGCACGGCGATGCGGACATCTTGTTAGGAACCCAGATGGTTTCTAAGGGCCTGGACTTTCCGGCCGTGACCCTGGTGGGCGTGGTGGGGGCCGATCAAGGTCTGCACGTTCCGGATTTTCGGGCATCCGAGCGTGTATCGCAGTTGCTCATTCAGGTGGCCGGTAGAGCCGGGCGAGGCCAATGGCCTGGCCGAGTGCTTTTGCAAGCGCGCGATGCTGATCACGCGGTCTTTGAGTTCGTACGCCGGCACGACTACGCTGGTTTTCTCGAGCAGGAAATTGAGATGCGTCGGGCCTTGCTCTATCCTCCCTTTGCCCGGCTGGGCAGGCTGATCGTGAGTGGGGAAGAGGAGAGCGCGGTGGAGAATTCCGCTCGAATGGGAGCGGCCTGGATTCTCGAAAATTACCCACGGGTCCTATTGCTGGGTCCTTCGGCATGTCCTCTGGAGAAAATTCAAGGAAACTACCGCTGGCATTTCTTGTTGAAGGGAAAGCAAGTGAAGGAACTGGCGGAAATCTTGCGGAACGCTTTGCGTCAATGCAAACGGAGCAGCAAGGTCCGCTGGGCCGCCGACATCGACCCGCAGAGCATCCTATAGCTCGAGAGAAGAGGAACCCATGAAAAATCTAAAACTTCGCACCCTGGCTGGCGTCCTGTTTGCTGTGGCGGCTACCGCAGCCTTCGCTCAGCCCAACTATCCTCAGGCCCCCAAGCGTCCCAAACCTTCGGCCAGCGCTACGGCCGGCACTCCCAGCCCGAGCGCCACCGCCACCGACACTCCTTCCGGCAGCCCAACGGCCGCGCCCACTCAGAGCGGACCGGCCAAAAAATTGATGACTGACAGTGATAAGCCCAACCCAAAGTCGCCCATCAAATTCGTCCAGGTCAACTGTTACGATTCGGGTTTTGGCTCCAAATACAACTCCGAGATGCGCCTTGACGCTACGGTCAACAACAGCAGCAAGACGGACACCCTGAAGAACGTGACCGTCAAATATCAGCTGGTCAACCTGGACAATCAGGTGATTCAGGACTGGGTCGAGAAGCCCGGAACTCTCAAACCCGGACAGACTTTCTCCATCAATCCAGGCGTGGCTCGTAACTCCCTTGGCACCAAGCTGAACGGCCGAGTCATTGTCGAGCACGATGAGGTCCAGAAGAAGGACGGCGTCAAATAAGTGGCCTCCCTTCCCATCAAGTTGGTCGGGGAAGAAGTGTTACGCTCAAAAGCCCGCGACGTCGATGTCTTTGATGCGGCTCTCAGTCGCCTTTTCGAGGATATGTTGGACACAATGTATGCCGCCCCAGGGATCGGTCTGGCCGGTCCTCAGGTGGGCATTTCTAAGCGGGTCATCGTACTTGACATCGGTGATGGCCCGATTCGCATGGCCAATCCCAAGATCGTGGAAAAGGGTGGCGAGCAGCTGGGATTGGAGGGCTGTCTCTCCATTCCGGGTCTTTATGGTGACGTGATGCGGCACGACAAAATCGTGGTGAAGGGTCAGGACGCCAGCGGCAAGACTTTCCGCGTGGCCGCGGACGGTCTGCTGTCTCGCTGTTTTCAACACGAGATCGATCATCTCGATGGAAAGCTCTTCACGGATGTGGCCGTGAATCTCCACGAGCAGAAACCCAAAGGGGAAGAAGACGACGACGAAGAGCTGGACGACGAGGAAGCGGATGCTTAGGACCGTCTTTATGGGCAGCCCCGAGTTCGCCGTGGCCAGCTTGCAGCGTGTCTTCGACGAAACCCAATTGCTGGCGGTCTACACTCAACCCGACAAGCCTCGGGCCCGGGGCAACAAGATGCTGCCCACGCCGGTCAAGGCGCGCGCCCTCGAACTGGGCGTTCCCGTCCACGAACCCGCGCGCATCCGGGATGAATCGGTGCTGGCTCATCTCCAGGAGTTGAACCCCGATGTCATCCTGGTAGTGGCTTACGCCAAACTCATTCCCAAAAGTTTGCTCGAGCTGCCGCGTTTTGGTTGTATCAACGTGCATCCTTCGCTGCTGCCACGCTACCGTGGAGCCATTCCCTTGCTGGCTGCCGTGATGAACGGGGACGCAGAGACCGGCGTGTGTACCTTCTTTATGGACGTCGGCTATGATACCGGCGACATCATCCGGATGGCGCGCACCCCGGTCGGACCGGAAGAAACTGGAGAGCAACTTTCGCAGCGGCTTGCTCTGATGGGCGCTGATGTCCTGAGCGAGACCATTCAATCCTTGGAACGCGGGGACTTCACCCGCACCAAGCAGCCCGAGGAGGCCGAGGGTGGCTACACCAAGCCCCTCGGTAAAGGGGATCTGGTGATTGACTGGAGTTGGCCGGCCGAGCGGGTCAGCAACTTTGTGCGCGCCCTGGCCAACGAGCCCGGCGCCCAGACCTTCGCCAACAACACCGTCCTCAAGGTCGCCAAAGCAACCCTGTGTGAGGGTAGCGGAGAGGCTGGCGAAGTTCTCGCTCCCCACAAAGGCAGGGGCTTTTCCGTAGCCTGCGGGGAAGGTGCGGTGTTGCTTGAAACGGTCAAGCCAGCCGGTAAAGGCTGGATGCCCGCCTGGTCTTATTGGCAGGGCAATCAGCTCAAGCCGGGCGATCGCCTCGCTGCCGCCGCTCCTTCACTTTAGCCTCGCCGGCCATGTCGCGCAATCTTAGTTGACCACAAGCGGCATCGATGTCCGCGCCTTTTTCCTGTCTGACGGTGCACTTAGGACCTTGGGCTTCCACTTTCTCTTGAAAAGCACGGATGCGCCCGGGCCGACTTCGCTCGTAGGGAGCGCCGTCGACGGGATTCCAAGGGATCAGGTTGACCAGGACGTGCAGGCCACGCAGCATCCGGCCCAGCGCTTCCGCCTCGGCTAAAGAGTCGTTGACCCCCTCCAGCAGCACATATTCAAAAGTGATGCGCCGCCCGCTTGCTTCCTGATATTCGCGGCAGGCGACCAGCAGTTCTTCGATGGGCCACTTGCGGTTGACCGGCATGATCTCGTTACGCAGTTCATTGTTGGTTGCGTGTAGGGAAATGGCCAGGCGGATGGGCACTTTCTCGGCCGCCAACAGTCGAATCTGAGGAATCAGGCCGGAAGTCGAGATGGTGAGGTGACGCATGCCAATGCCCAGGCCCTCGCCGCAGTTGACGATGCGAGTCGAGCGCAGCACGGCCTCGTAGTTGTGAAAGGGCTCGCCGATCCCCATATAGACCACGTTGGCCACGCGTTGCCCGAGGGGTTCCACTGCCTTCTGAATTTGCACTACCTGGTCGACGATCTCCCAGGTGGCCAGGTTTCGGTGCAGTCCCGCCAGGCCAGAAGCGCAGAAGCTGCAGGCCATGGCACAGCCGACCTGGCTGCTGATGCAAATGGCAATGCGACCGTGGCCGACCTGGTATTTCATCTTCACACTCTCGACCAGCGAGCCGTCGGCCATTTTGAAGAGGAATTTGTCGGTGTCCTGGGCCTCCGACTGTTGATGGAGGTGCAAGCCCATGCTTGGAATGACGGCCACTTCCTCGAGTTTGCGGCGGAAGTCTTTGGAGAGGTCGGTCATTTCCTCAAAGTTGTCGGCCAGGCGCACATACATCCAGCGCCACACCTGCTGCCACTTGTAGCGAGGCTGACCCAGAGCCAGCATGAGTTGCTCCATTTCGGCGGGCAACAGGTTCTTGAGATTGACTTTCCCATCTAGGAGATGGGGCGCGAATGCATCCATGGGTTGTTCCTGACGAGTTGTTTACAAACTGTTAATATCTTATAAGTTGGCAACATGGGGTCGGAAAGCCTTTTGTTACAAGCTTTTGAACAGGATATTTCCGAAATGTTGCGCGCTTGTGGCGACGGGGCTGCAGCTATATAATGGCCAGGCTCATAAAGGGGGCTGAAGGTCTGAGTTCGTGAAAACACATGCCTTTCAGATTTCTTTGATGCTGCGGTTGTATAAACATCGCAAGGAGAGTGTTAGATGTCTACGAGTCCCATCAACCCCAATGTTTCGGGTATCACCCCGCAAGCTCATCGGAATACGGCCAGACCGCCGGCTGCCGACGCTCAGGATGCCAATCCCCAGGATATGGTTCAGGTCGGCGCCCAGCCGCCCCAGCAGCAGCCCGCAGCCGATGATACTTCCGTCATTACGATGCGCGTCAAGGTGAAGAACTCTCTCCTCGAACCCGACGCCACCGGCAAGTCGAAGCTGGATGACCTGGAACCGGATTTCGTCCCGAAGGGCACCGCCAGCGCCAACGCACCCACCTTTATTACCGCTCTGGCTGACCCTAACCAGGTGCCAGAAGGCTTCACCCCCGTTTCCACGGTGGCTCTGGTGCCCAGCGAACAGGCCAAGGATCTGGACGCCCTCAACCGCGACTACTTCGCGGCCTTTGTGCCCCAGGGCGGCTACGCCGTCTCGCAGCAACAGATTGATGAATACGGCAAAGAGCACGAGCAGACCGGTTACCAAAAAGGTCTCAGCGAGGGCCTTGAAAAGGGCGCCAAGAACGCGGTGCCGGCCGGCTACCAGGCCAAGCTGATGGACTCCGAAGCCGGACTCAAGATTGAAGCCAAGCGGGACCAGTTCTCCAACTTGCTTGGCATGATCGGCTCCACTTCCGGTGCTCTCGGCATCTCCGCCGGCATCGGCATTCCCGCACAGTACGCGGCTCCGCTGGCTCTGGCTACCGCCCCCCTACAAATCTTCGGGCCGGTTGGCACGCTCAGCACCATGGCCAAACTGGAGCACCAGAAGGCGGCTTTGTTGGAAAGCGTGAAAGCCGAGAACCCCGATAAGGATCCGATGAAGGTGGCGGTGGATATGAATCCCCACACCCAGATGCCCATCACTACCGAAGAAGCGATGCACAACATCGACGTCATGAAGAAGTCGCAGAAGATGAAGACCATCGGCAGCGCTCTCTTGATCGGCGCCGGCGTGGCCGCTCTGGGTGGCTGGGGCACAGCCGCCACCGCTCTGGCCGTCGGTTCGCTGGCCAGTCCGCTGGCCGACACTCTTCCCACCTTCGACAAGATGGGCCAGGTCTCTGACCGCAAGAAAGAGCTGAAGGCTCAGCTGGAAACCCGCATTCAGGAGGGCGTCGCTTCCGGTCTCACTCAGGAAGAAGCCGAAGTCAAAGCGAAAGCTTCCACCGTCGAGGCCCAGGTGCCCATCCTTAACGAAGCCGGCCAGCCGGTCGGCTTTGAAGCCAAGCAGATTGCTATCTCCGAAGCGCTTGACCACGTGGGCAAGCAGCAGAAGATGCTGGCTCTCGGAGCCATCGGTGCCGTTGCTCAGGCGGGCAGCCTGGTGGCGATGGGCCTCGGTTGCCCCATTATGATGGTGGTCGGCGCCAGTGTGGCTCTTCCGTTGTTAGCACGCGGCGCCTTGTTCCCCAGCGAAACCTGGCAGACCCTCAAAGCTCTGCCCGGCAAGATTTGGGATGGCATCAAAGCCGTTGGACAGGCCATCGGCCGCAAGTTGGGTCTGGTCAAAGGACCCAAAGGCGGGGACGAAGCTCAGCCAATGTCGGACTCGCAGAAGGCTCTTTACAAAACGATGGCCGATATCGGCGAAGCCGACCCGAAGCTGGCCGAAGGCCTCAAGAACACCCTCGAAGCCCTGCATCGCCCTCCCACCAACGAGGCCGAGCAGAAGGCCGCCATCGCAGCCGGCAAAGACCACGAGACGCAGCTTGCACAGTTAAAAGCGGAGCACCCGGAACTGGCCGCCCGCTTCGAAGCCAACATGAAAGACTTGATCACCGAGGGTGCCCAACAGGCCGAACAAGCCCAGATGGAAGCCCTGCACGATCAGGTCGAAAACGTGGTCACTTCCAAGTTCGGTCAGTCGCTACTCGCCGCTCCCAGCGTCCAGTCGGCCCTTAAATCGGTTGGTGGCGACAAGGAGTATGGCGAGAGCGTGGTGCGAATGATGGCCCAGGCGCAGATCTTCGGCAACGACGACGTCTATCAGAGCCTGATCCAGAACGAAGCCACTGACAAGGATTCGGCCAACATGCTCAAAGTCTACCGCGCCATCGAAGGCGAAATCTCCAAACAACAACCCCAACAGAACCAGCCCGCCGCTTAGTGCGGTAGGCCAGCCCTGACTCCAGAAAAGAGGAGCCTGCGAGACCGGGCTCCTCTTTCGTGTACGCGACTCCCTCTCCAACCCTTCGCCTCTCCCCCTGCAGGGGCAAGGCGAGTGGCTGACAAACAGGACCCCATGCTGCGCCGGCTT
>JALHOV010000358.1 GCA_022842865.1 Vulcanimicrobiota bacterium
TGGGTCCGCCCGTCGCTGCTGGAGGTGGTGCCATCTTATCTCCTACCGCTTGTTCTTGTTCTTAAGCTTGAGCATTTTCTTACGTTTGAGCTTCATCACGTAAGCCAGAATTTCGGCCACCGCTTTGTACATCTCGGTGGGCACGGCCTGCCCGACCTTGCAGGCTCCGAAGAGGGCTCGGGCCAGCTCGACGTTCTCGATAATAGGTATTTCGTGATCCTCGGCCAGCACCTTGATCTGCTGGGCCTTGATTCGTTCGCCTTTGGCCACCACCACCGGTACCTGGTCTTCGCCTGGCTTGTAGCGAATGGCAATGGCCATATGGGTGGGGTTGGTTATGATGGCTGAAGCCTGCGGGACTTCCTCCATCATTCGCCCCTGAGCGCCCTGGCGCATCATCTGGCGAATCTTGGCTTTGACGTGAGGGTTACCCTCAGTTTCCTTGTATTCTTCCTTCATATCGTGGTGGCTCATGCGCATCTGCTTCATGAACTGCTTGTACTGCCAGGCGTAGTCGAGCG
Source organism: Vulcanimicrobiota bacterium (assembly GCA_022842865.1). Classification (GTDB taxonomy): domain Bacteria; phylum Vulcanimicrobiota; class Xenobia; order Xenobiales; family JADMJV01; genus JADMJV01. Next base: position 522 of record JALHOV010000358.1, read on the forward strand.
CGGCTAGCACGACGCTGCCCATCACCACGTATTTCAGACAGCGACTGATGATCTCCATGACGAAGGTGGCTGTGACCTCGATCTCTTCCTGAGCCGAGGAGCCGAATTTGAGCAGATCGGAGGCCACCGCTTTCCAGCACAGCACTCCGATGACGGCGATCTTGAGCAACTGTTTGAGGAGTTCGATGACCGATTTCATGGCGAAGATCTTTTTGAAGCCGGAGATGGGGTTGATCTTCTCCAGCGACGGCTTCATGGTTTCGAACGTGAAAAGCAGTTTGATTTGGAAGACGTTGGCGGCAACGCCCATCACGCAGACGCCCAACAAGAGAGGGAGCACGCACATTAGCACGGTCATGCAGTAGTGGCTCATCATCATGAGCAAGGGGCGTTCGGCCAGGTCGTCCTGACCGGCCACCGTAATCAATTCCCAGTAGTAGCGCGTGAATTCCACCACGTTTTTGTAGATCCAGTCCCCCGTGAACAAGAACATATAGCCGGCGGCAGCCAGCACTCCCGTGGAGATCACGTCCTGGCTTTTAAGCACCTGGCCTTTTTTGCGGGCTTCCTGAATCTTGTGTTCAGAGGGCTCTTCGGTTTTGTCGCTGTCGTCAGACATGGGTGGCTACCTCCTTCCTGTTCAAGTGGGTGATGGCATCGGCGGTGGTGGTTGTGCCTTGCGAGGAATCAGCATATTGATGGATTCTCGCACGTCTTCGTTGTTGATCTCCATCCGTACTTCGAGGAGCTTTAAGATGAACGGCAGCGAGATGGTCAGAAGCATCAGACCAACCGCCAGGTTCATCGGGAAGCTCAACATAAACACGTTCATTTGCGGAGCCACGCGCGCCAATAGCCCCAGGGCAATCTGAGCTACGAAGAGCGCGGCTACCGCTGGCGATGAGATCTGCAGGCCGATCCTGTACATCTCACTACCATGAGCTATCATAGTATTGATCTGGAGTTCCGTCATTTGAAAATATGTTAACGGAATTTTCTGAAAGCTGTAAAAAATCGACTCCCACATCTTATGGTGCCCGTTGAACATAAGATAGGTCAACATGGCCGCATAAAAGTGAAGACGGCGCAGCAAGTTGACCGCGCCGTGGGAGGAGGGGTCGGCCTGGGCGGCGGCCGACAGACCCATCTGTACGTCCAACATTTCGCCGCCGAACTGGGCGGTGGCCATCACCAAGAACGATACCCAGCCGATCACCAGACCCACGCAGATCTGGGTGAGGATGGCCAGCATGAAGCCGCGGATATCGCTGGGGAAGGGATCGGGAACCGGTAGGGTGGGGAAGGCCAGCAGGGTAACTGAGGCGGCCATTCCGACTTTGATGGGAGCCTTGAAGTGCTGACCACCGAAAATGGGCGCCTGAACGAAGACCGTCACAATACGGACAAAAGCCAGCAATGCCGTTCCCCAGGCGATAAAGGGTCCGTCGATCACGGACGCTTGCCGGCCTTTTCCTTAGCGGCGTTCTCCGTTACGATGACGGCCGGGGCTCGCTTGGGACCAAAATATTGGATGTCTGTGAAAAGGCGCGTGGCAAAGCCGCCGCACATACTGGAAATCCAGGTTCCACAGATCAAGCAGGATAGGAACGTGGCCAGCAGCTTGGGCACGAAGGAGAGGGTTTGCTCCTGAATCTGGGTGGTGGCCTGGATGATGCTGATGACCAGACCGACGCCCAGAGCGGACATCAACATGGGAGCCGAGAGCAACAGGATGAGATACATCGCATTGCTGGAGATTTCCATGATGTATTCATCTGTGAAGAACTCTTCGCCAAAGCCAAACATCGTTGGAAGCCTCCTTTAAGGTGGTATATTGAAGCTTTTGACCAGTCCCGTGATGATCAGGTGCCAACCGTCGATCATCACGAACATCAAAAGCTTAAACGGTAGTGAAATCGTCATGGGTGAGAGCATGAACATGCCCATCGCCATGAGCACGGAAGATACGATCATATCAATGACCAGAAACGGGATGTAGAGCAGAAATCCGATCTGGAACGAGGTCTTGATTTCCGAGAGCACATAAGACGGGCACAACACGTAAAAAGGCACGTCGTTGCGGTTCCTGATGTCCTTGAGCTTGCCCAGGTTGACAAAGAGCTGCAGGTCTTTGTCGCGGGTCTGGGCCAACATGAAGTTGCGCAGTGGTGTGGTGAACTCGGTAATGAACTGACCTTGCTCGATGGTGCCGGCCAGGTAGGGCTGAATGGCAAACTTATTCATCTTCTGGCCCACCGGCGCCATGACATACATGGTGATGAATAAGCCCAGCCCCATCAAAACCTGAGTAGGCGGCACCTGCTGAGTTCCCAGTGCCTGGCGCAGGAACGACATGGTGATGGTCACCCGGATGAAGGCGGTGCACATGACCAGGATGTAGGGAGCCAACGTCAGGGTCGTCAGCGCGAAGCTGACCTGCAGCATCGTTCCCACCTGGGCGCGCTCATTCATGGGTTTGCCGTTTACGGTCAGGCCGGGCATCTCAAATTTGGGAAAGAAGTTCTGATCGGCTTTGCCGCCGCTCTGGGCCCAGGCCGCCGTCGCTCCCAGCGCCAGCAAGACCATCAAGATAACGAACAGCCAGCGTTTCATTTTTTTGCCCCCAATCCCGGAACGATCGAGAGGTAGTGCCTCAAGACGTCCCCATACACGGCTTTGGCCGTCCGGGCTTCGGGCTCGGGGGCCTTCGGAATCAAACTTTCCAGGTCTGCTTCGGAAAACTCAGACAAAGTGGTCATATTCTGCTCGCTCAGTCCTACCAGCAAAATTTTGGCGCCCACCTGGACCAGCGCCAGGGATTGATTGGGCGAGATGGCCTCGCGGGCCAAAACCTTCATGAAAGAGAGGGGCTTCTGACCACCCAGGGAGGGGATGTGGTTTCTGGCCGCCCTCAAGGTGAAAGCGATCAGCGCGGTGATCACCAGCAGGGAGAGCACCATGCGCCGCAACTGGCCGGAGAACTCTGTCGTTGGGTCCTGGAATTTTGCGGATTCCGCCACCTGCGGCGTGTCCTGGTTGGGCGTGGCGGTGGGACTTTCAGCGGCCTCAGCAGTTGCCGCCGCCTCCAAGGTGGTTTGGGCCACTGCCAGTGCGTTGGGCGTCGCCGCCACCACGACCGGCGAGGCTTGAATGAGTGGGGTGGCCAACACTTGCCCAACGGTCAGGGGCGTGGTGGTGGCCAGCGGTGTGAAGCGCTGGTCGTTCAGCGGAGACCAGAACAGCGGCAGAATCAGGATGGCCACGCTGACGACCGCAAAGGTGATGGCGTGCTTGGGGTTGGGCGAAGGGGAGTAGTTGTTGCGCATCATGTCGCCAGCCTCAGGACGGGCGCATGATCTCGGTGATTCGGACTCCGTAATTGCCCTCGATTTCGACGACTTCTCCTCGGGCGATCAGGGTTCCGTTCACCAGCAGGTCGACCGGTTCGCCGGCCTCTCGTTCGAAGTCGATGACGCTACCTTCGCCCACCTTCAAGACGTCGTTGACGGTCTTGTTGGAACGCCCCATTTCCGCATCGATCACCATGGGAACATCCATCATGATGCCCAGGTCATCTTTGGCGGAGCGGCGGGGTTGCGCGAAGGGATCCAAAGGTTGTCCTCTACTTCGTGATTTCGGTGATACGCACACCGTAGCGACCGTCGATTTCGACGACTTCGCCGCGGGCGATACGTTTGTTGTTGACGAGAATGTCGACCGGTTCCCCGGCTTCTTTGTCGAGTTCCAGCACGCCGCCGATCTGCAAGCGCAGAATGTCGCGTACCAGCCGTTTGGTCTTGCCCAGTTCCGCGTGGACAACCAGGGCCACATCTTTGAGCAGTTCGATACTGCTGGGATTGACGTCGGCGCTACCGCCTTCAATAATTCCAAATTGGACTGCGCGTGGTCCATCACTCATCGTATTCTTCGTCACCTTCCTCGAGCACCTGAGAGACGCGAGCGGCTAATTTTCCCTCTTTGACTCCGGGGAATCCCCGGAATTTGGTGCGACCGTTGACTTTGATGCGGAGCGGCTCGCGGATTTCCGTATCAAGTCTGATGGTATCGCCAACTTCGATGGTAAGCAAGTCTCGGAACAGCAGTTCCGCGCGCCCCAGCGCCATCGAGACCGGCACTTTGGCGCCGCCGATTTTTGTGGCGAAGATGGGCGTGACCGAAGCCAGCGGGTTGGAGCCCCCGGAACCCAGCGCGTTGCCCGATTTGGTCAACACGAATTCGTCATAGGAACTCTTGGGAATGCTCGCTTTCAGGTAGCGGAAGGGGACGACCGCGTTGACGATGCCTTTGGTCTGACCCAGGTCCACCTGAAAAGCGCTGACCACCATTGTCTCACCCGGCGGATAGAGGTAGACCGCGTTGGGATTCATCTCCAGGCTTTCCCACTGCGGCTCGACCGGTTTGAATTCTTTCCATGCCGCCCCATAGGACGCCAGAATACGACTGAGAGGGCGGCGCAGGATGGCTCGTTCCAGGTCGGTGAGGTAGCCCCGCGCATCTTCGCGCGGAGGGAGGCCGCGGCCGCCCATCAGTTTCTCGAAGATGGCGAAGGTCAGGTCGAAGTCGAAGTCCAGGAAGGCCTGCGTCTCCCCATCAAGCCGGAAGACTAGCATCGGGCTGGGGTCAGGCAGGTTGTTGAGGTAGTTGCTGTAGGCGCGGAGTTGAAAGCGCAACAGCTCCATGTTGAAGCGTACCTGCAGAAGCGGCGCCATCTGAGTGACCACGTTTTCCGCGAACGATACGGACAGTTTGTTCAGGAATCGGTTCTGATCGGCCGTGAACTTTTCCGTCTGACGGAAGTCGTACGGGTTGGCTCCCTGGGCCCGACGAGGGCCCCGGAGTGGGTCGTAACTTCCTGGACTATCTAGCAACGCGAAAGCTCCTTGTTGATACCGAACAGAACCGACCCCGACGGGTCCGCGGCAATATGGAGTTGGCCTGAAAGCCACCCTGTGGCTGCGGCGTTCGCTTCTTTCGCGAGCCAGCCCTTCCCGCCAAAGTCATGCACACGCGCCAACAAGCCAGGATCCACGGTGGATCTGGCTTGTTGGGCGGTTCGAAGGAGTTAGCGGACGAGGCCGAGCGCGGTCTGGGTCAGCTTGTCCATAGCGCGGAAGGCTGCCATGTTGGCTTCGTAGGTCTGCTTGGTCATCACCATTGCAAAGCCTTGCTGGGCGAAGTCGACGTTGGAGAGCTCGAGGCTGCCCGGGCAAACGCCGCCGAGGGCGCCCTGGCCGGCCACGCCCACTACGGCTTTGCCGGAGTGCTCGGAGCCTTCGAAGCTGGTGGTTCCGGTCCGCTTCAGCGAGCTGGCGTTAGCGAAAGAGGCCATCGCCACCTGAGCGATGGGGGTCTTGCTGGTGCTGCTCTGGCCGGTGACCGGGTCGGTCTGGGTGGATTCACCATACAGTTTGCCGGTTTCGTCGAAGCTGTAGTTGGTGTATTTGCCACCGTAAAGATTGGTGTTGGGGTCGAGCGAGAGGTTGATAGGACCGGCCTCGCCGCTGATGTTGCCCTGCGAGTCGACCGGGAAGCCCTGCACCACTTTGCCGTCGGACGACTTCAGCTGTCCATCCTGGAATGTGAAGCGACCGTCGCGAGTGTAGTGGTCCTTGAAGCCGTCGTTGAGCATGAAGAAGCCCTGACCGTTGATGGCCAGGTTGGTGGGCGTCTGGGTCTTGAAGATTTCGCCCTGGGTGAAGAGAATGTTGGTGCTCTTCTTCTTGGCGCCGTTCAGGGTCGAGTTCATCACGTCGTTGAACTGGACGGACTCACATTTGTAACCCGGAGTAAACTGGTTGCGCATGTTCTCGGAGTATGCCCCGATGGACTGCGTGTTCTGGCTAATCGCGTTGCTGGCGCCTGTCATATCAAACATCTAATTTTGTCCTCCTCGACCCGAACTATTACTTCTTCATAATAAGTGTTACAAGTTAATGAATTGATTCCCACATGTTGACAGTTTATGAACTGAGGAGACCGCCTGCGGTCCACATACTGTTCAGGCTGTGGCAGAATCCACTTTCTCTACCAGGGTAACCTTCATCGAGCGCATCCGTACGCCCTTTGTGGCGGCCTGTGCCTTCAGATCTTCCTCGCCTTCGCGCAGCAGCTCGCGCGTCGCGCGGGAACTGGTTTCAAAGTCGGCACGAATCCCATCATCGGTATGCACCAGTTTGACCTTGAGTTCGCCCAGGTATTCGGGGTTGAGCTTCATGTGTAGTTCGGTGCGGTTGGCGAAGTTGCGCACCTCGATCTGTTGCAGAATCTGATCGACCACGCTCTGGCGCTCACGCGCCCGCTCGGCGTTGCTGGTTTTGCGCAGTTCGTCGGTAAAGTTCGCTTCCTTGACCAGGGCCTGGTCCAGGTTGCCGGTCGTTGATTGCCGACCCGTCTCTTTTTTGTGCGTCTCTTCAGCCATCTCGGTGTTCTTTTCGTCGGCGCGCTCCGCGGCGGCGCGCACCTTGGAAGACGCCTCCTTGCCTACGGCCATGTCGCTGGGTCTGGCCGATTTGCCGGTTTTGGCCGTCTGGGCGGCGGGAGCCTGAATCTGCGGCTGGGTGGCCAGCTGTGGGGTGGTTTTCACGTTCTGCTGGTCGGCGTTGGCGAACTCGGCGACGCGCAGGGCCTGCTTTTCGGCCAGTGAGAGCGTGTCCACGTTCTTGGTCATCAGCTTGCGCATCTGGCCGGTGCGGTCCAGAGTCTGCTGCTGGTGGGCGACCTTGCTGTCCTTGTCCTCTTGTTCACGCGTCTCGCGCTGCTTTTTCTCTTTGGAGTCCTTGTTTTCGGCCTTGCTCTCCTCTTTTTTGGCGCCCTTCTTGGTGGAAGTGGCGTCGTTGAGAACGGCATTAAAAGCCTCGGCGTCGGTCGGCTCCTCTTTGGTCTTGGTTTCCCGGGCGGTGACTCCCGTGTTGAGGACTGAGTTCAGCGCAGTTTGATCGAGCATTCTTAACCACCCATCTTATAGTTGCGGTAATTTTCCATGACTCGCGAGACGTAGTTCTGAGTCTCGCCGAAAGGTGGGATCCCACCGTATTTGTCAACGCTGCCGGGGCCGGCATTATAGCTGGCGATGGCCAGGGTCTGGTTGCCGTTGAAGCGATCGAGCATCTGGCGCAGGTATTTGGCACCGCCCATGATGTTCTGGTAGGGGTCGTAGGCGTCGGTGCAGCCGAGTTCCTTGGCCGTGTCGGGCATCAACTGCATCAGGCCCTGGGCGCCACAGCTGGAAGTCGCTTTGGGATTGAAGGCCGACTCTTGCTTGATGACGGCGCGAATCAGAGATTCGTCGACGCCGTGCTTTTTGGATGCGTCGGCGATCATGCCGTCAAAGTCCTTGCTGCCGCCCGACCAGGTGGTGGAAGGGCCGGTGGCGCCACCGGTGGGGCGGAACTGTTTTTCAGCCGATACCGTGTTGAGGATGCTTTCGAAGCTGACCTGATTGGTGCCACCGCCGCGCCCACTGGTGACGGCGGGTTTGCCGGTGTTAGCGCGTTGGACGGGATTGCCGCCTTCAAGTCTTGCCTCCATCTGCGAGATGCGGTTCTCGATCTGGTTGATGCGGTCAAATGATGACATCCGTGCCTGCCTCTCAGTGGGGGCCGCTTCGCGGCCCCGATCTCAGTACTGTTGTTCTTCAGCCAGCTTGTTGCGCATATCGCGGGCGAACTTGATGGTGGCCAGTTCGTCCAGCAGCTGCGCTTCGGCAGCTTCGATTTCGGCATCGAAGGCTGCTTTTTGGTTCTCTTTGAGCTTCTCGTAGGCCTTGCGTTCCATCATGGCTTTCGCAACCGCCTGTTTCTGCTCTTCAAT
>JALHOV010000359.1 GCA_022842865.1 Vulcanimicrobiota bacterium
ACGAGATGATTCAGCACTTTCAGGAGTTAAAGGGCAAGGGAGTGGTGCTCAACACCTCCTTCAACCTGCACGGGCTACCCATCGTGATGGGTGCTTGCGATGCCTTTGAAGTGCTGACCCAGTCCGATCTGACCCACCTGGTGCTCGAGGATCAGCTCGTAACCAAGCAATGAAAAAGGTCGCCCTCTTCGTTTTTAATCATGCCAACGCCGACCTGCGCACCCACCGCCAGGCGCATTTACTGGCCGAGAACGGTTTTGAGGTGCGCGTTTACTGCTTCTTGGAGCCTGGACTTCCGCAGAGGGAAGAGCGCGCCGGTTACCTCATCTGTCGAGAGGACCAGCGCAGCCACCTGACCCGCTTTTTTGACGACCAGGTGATGCGCAAATTGCGCCGGCCCAGGCCGCGCCTCCAGGAAGTGGGCCCCATGCCGAGCATGCCGATCGATCGAGCGCCGGTGCGCCCCTGTCCACCGCCACCTCCTCGAGATTTGCCCCAAGAGTTTCTCCCCGGCGAAGAAGAGTATCTGGCCTACGTGGCTCGCATCAACGAGGTCTGGGCCCGCGAAGCCAGCGCCTGGAAGCCGGATCTTTGCCATGCTCAGGATCTGGACGCTTTGCAGGCCGCTTACGACACCGCCGAGTTTTGTGGGGCGCGGTTGGTGCTGGACCAACACGAATTATGGACGGACCAGCCCTTCATTGGCTCGCAGGCGACCGTGCGCTATTGGGACGCACTGGAGGCCCGGCTGGTTCCGCATTGCCAGGTCATCATGACGGTCAGCCGGCCGTTCGCGGAAGTGCTGCAACAGCGCCTCGGCCGCGAAGTGATGGTGCTGCACAACTGTCAGGAGTATCAGCCTTTGCCGGCGCGGAGGTCACGGGAGGGGCGCCCCATCGCTCTTTACCAGGGGGTCTTCGGCATCGACCGGGGCCTGGAGCAACTGGTGGCTTCGGCTCAGTATCAAAAGGAAATCGTCATCGCTTTGCGCGGTTTCGGTTCGGCCCAGGCAGGGCTCGAGCATCTGGCCCAAGGGTTGGACAACGTCCTGATTTTGGACCGCTGTCCACCGTCGGAGATGATTGCGCGGGCGGCTGAGGCCGATCTCGGCGTCATTCCCTTTCTGCCCACCTGTCTCAACCATTACCTGAATACGCCTAACAAATTGTTCGAGTACATGCTCGCCGGTTTGCCGGTGGCGGCGGCGGATTTGCCCGATTTGCGGCGCTTTGTGGAGGGCGAACAGATTGGAGTTTTGTTCGATCCGTTCAGCCCCCGCGACATCGCCCGGGCCCTGCTGGAACTCTGGCATGATCCAGAGCGTGAGGCTAAAGGGGCGCGCGCCCACGAAGCATGCAAACGGCGCTGGAACTGGGAAAGCGAGAGCCGGCAGATGTTGGACTGTTATAAAGCTTTGGCCGGGGTGTAACAAACTGATTACCATGCGCGAGGCTCTCTCAAGCTAAGCTAGATGCGGGGAAGTCTCGCGACGGACACCGGCAAGCAGCCGGGGCGTGCGAGATTCAAGGGTACGCAGTTTCAAAAGGAGTTCCAACTAACCGTGGTTCTTTGTGCCGCCGCCTCTCATTTCGCACGTCCTCTGGCTTTGCAGAGCCAGAGTCCTGCCCCTCAGCCGCCTGCTCAGCAGCCGCCGGCCCAACAGCCGCCCGCTCAGAACGGTGATCAAGTGCTGATCACGACCTTCTTGCAGGATCCCTGGGTAGGCAAGGCCGAGGTGCGCCCGGTCGACCGCCAACTGGTTGGCCTGGAGCTGGCCAATAACCGCGTGCAGGTGGTCGACAACCGCCCCCTGGCCACTCCGGATCAGGCCGGCAACTACCTGACCCAGCCCGGCAGTGACGGCGAAAGCCAGGTAAATGCTCAGGTGGTTACCACGCAGACCCTGAACATGTGGCAGAACTTCCGCGGTGGACAGGTTGAATGGTCTTTTGGCAGCCGAGTGTTGGACGTGGTGCCGCACAAGAAGCAGGGAATGAACGCTTATTACTCGCGCTGGGAAGGTTCCACCAATTACTTTTTTCAGGATTCCCCCCAGCTGCAGACCACTGTCAAAACCGCCAATTCGACCGACGTGGTGGCCCACGAATTAGGACACGCCGTGCTGGATGGCATGAAGCCCGCTTACCTGGGCACCAATGACCGCGAGACGGGCGCTTTCCACGAAGCCTTCGGCGATTGCAGCGCCATGCTCTTCACTCTGCAGGACGCCGCCATGCGCGACCGCATCCTCGAGCAGACCGGTGGAGACCTGAGCAAGCCCAATAACCTGGCCTGGCTGGCCGAAGAGTTCGGCAAGGCCCGGCGCCTGTCCAATGACGATCCGGCCGACGACGATCGTCCCTGGTTGCGCAACTCGCAGAACAAATTCACCTATGTCAAGCCGGAGTCACTGGGCGACGGGCGGGGTGACGACGACACGCTGGGTGGGGAAATCCACAGCTTCGGTCGCCTTTGGGCCGGAGCCTTTTACGACTGCCTCAACGTCACCTATCAGGACGGCCTCAGCCAGGGCCTGGCTCCTTCGCAGGCACTCAAGTTCGCCGCCGACACGCTCGGCCCGATCTTCGCCCGCGGCGTGGACCGTGCTCCCGCCACCCGAGGTCGCTTCAAGGACATGGCTCTACAGATGATTCAGGCCGACAAAGACATCAACAATGGACGCCTGAGCGAAGGCCTGCAGAAGGTTTTCACCGATCGCAAGATCATCGCTCCCAAAGACCTGCAAGCGGAAGCCGAGCGCCGCGCCAACCTCCCCGCGGTGACGGTCGATCACGACTTCACCTCGAAAACGGAAGCGGCCGCCTTCGCCACCGCTCGCTCCGCCCAGTTGGGCCTTCCCGAGGGTATCAAGCTCTCGACCGCCTCCTTGTCGCGCAACGACAAAGGCGAGCAGGTGGTCAACCTGACCTATCCCCGGACCGTGCCGGTCAGCGTGCCCGGGCTGCAGGGCCTGGAGACCGACATCCACGGCGGCGTCACCCTGGTCTTTGACGCCCAGGGTCGTCTGAGCGATTTCCATCACTCGGCGGTGGACGCTGAGTGCGTGCAGGACGAAATGGACGGTATCGCTTACCTGCAGCGCAAGGACCAGATTCTGCAAGACGATCGCACCGGTATGCAGTTCACCCGCGACGACGGTAAGCCTTACCTGGCCGTCATCCGCGACGGCAAACTGGTGCGCGTTCCTTCCAGCGCCTGCGACTCGACCTGCAGTCACTAGAAGGCCTATCCGAGCCGCGAAAAAAGCTTAAAGGATGAAGCTTTTTCTGTTGGCTTTCTTGTTGGCCGCGCAGACCCGGCAGAGCGGTCACTACCAGGGCTGTTCCTACTCAGCGGTTCGGGTCGATCCGCGTCTGCAGCAGGTGGACCTGGTCACCTCCGGACGCACCGCCTCCGGTTGGAGTGACCGCTATTTGGACCTGGAGGCGGTTCCCAAGGACTGTCAGGTGGCTTTGAACGGCACCTTTTTTTCGCTGAAGTGGCACGAACCAGCCGGGCCTCTGATTTATGGACAGGGCCGCAAGCGTTGGACGCCCCAATTTAAAAGGCTCTACGCTGAAATCGAGAAGCCGGTGGCCGGGCTCTCCCGCGCCTACTTAGCCGTCTATTCGGACGGGCGGGCGCGCATCGATCACAGTCGGGGGCGCAGCGCCGAGCAGTTGGCCGAGAAAGGCCTGACCTGCTTGCTGGGGGGCGGTGGGCAACTGCTCCAGGACGGCAAGCCGGCGCTGATGCTGGAACAGGAAGGCTTTGACGAGCGCTCGGGTCTACGCCCGGACCAGCCCGCAGCCCGCACGGGAGTAGGCTTGGACGGGAAAGGTCAGCTCTGGCTGGTGGCGGCCGGTTTGGAAGGTGGCGGTTTGAGTATTCCTGACTTTGCCGGTCTGCTGGCTCACCTGGGAGCCCGCCAGGCCATGTTTCTCGACTGCGGCAGCTCGACGGCGATGCGGGTTGGCTCCTGGCAACGCGGGGCGGGTCGGCCCCTGCCCACCTGGCTGGTTGTGAGGAATCTTCCGTGAGTTATCTGCATACCTACGCCGAGGGCGAACAGGCCCGACTGCAGCGCCAGGCCGAACTGATTCAGCCGCTGCTTTACGAGGGTTGGGAGGCGATCGGCGAGCCTTCCTCGATTTTGGAGATCGGCTGCGGAGTCGGTTCGCAACTGCAGTTCCTGCGCCGGCGCTATCCCCGGGCCCGGGTGGTGGGGGTCGATCGTTCGCCGCAACAACTGGCCACCGCCCGCCAAAGAACTGTCCAGGACCAGATCGAGCTGGTCGAAGCGCAAGGAGAGAATCTACCCTTCGAAGACGGAACTTTTGACTTCGTCTGTCTTTACTGGGTGTTGGAGCACGTGCCGGATGCCCAACCCATCCTTCAGGAGATCGAGCGCGTCCTCAAACCGGGCGGTTGGGTGTGCTTTTCCGAGGTCCACAACCCTTCGCTCTATCTCTACCCCGACTGCGACCGGGCCCTAGAATTCTGGCAGGCCTACAATCAGCTTCAAAAAGACCTGGGGGGCAACCCCGAGGTCGGCGTGCAGTTGCCTTTTCTGGTGACCCGCCAGAGCTGGCGCATCCGGCACTTTCGCACTTTCTCCCCGAATCTGCACGGAGATATCGTGGACCGCCACCGGCGCCAGGAAATCGTGCAGTTTTGGCTGGACCTGTTGGCCTCGTCGCTGGATCAACTGGAAGCTAACGGTCGTGCGCATCCGCCTTTTGCGGAGGTAGAAGCGCAAATGCGCCGGTTGGTGGATGAGCCGACCGCCGTCATCGACTATCAAGCCCGCCAACTGCTGGCCCAAAAGCCTTGCTGACACAGCTTCTGAGGCTCTTGCGCTGGGCGCTGGCTTACGCCTTTTACGATGTTTACCAGACCGTGCGCAAAGTGCGCGGACGTCCGAGTCTGACGCGTCCGGTCACGGAGGGGATGGATGGGCTCGAAGTCACTCGCGCCTGCCTGGAGGCCTGCCTGGAGTGGCGCCGAGTGGGGCAGGATCGCTACGCCACTGTGTTGTGCGCAGGTTTTCGCCACTTTCGCGAGCCCTGGGCCCGCGATTTCGGCTTCGCCTGTTTTGGTCTGCTGGCCGAAGGCAGGCAGCAGGTCGTGCACGACGGCATCCGCCTCTTTTTTCAGCATCAGATGGGCGATGGTCAGCTGCCTCTCAAATTGCACTCGACCCGACTGCTGGAGCGCTATCTCCATTCCGTGCTGGCCCGTGTTCAGCCCAACGAGACGGACCTGATCCCACGGTATTTAACGGCCCATGGCACACGCTCCCTGGACTCGGTGCTGCTGCTGGTCATTGCCTGGGGCGAGTATGTGCGCCTCCATGGGGAACTGACCGATCTGGTGCCGCAGGTGCACAAAGCCCTGGCCTGGGTGGAACGCGTCCAAGACGGGCGTGGCCTCATCAACCAGGGACCCTTTGCCGACTGGGCCGATTCGATTGGCCGCCGCGGCGCGGTGCTCTACACCAATGTGCTCTGGTGGAAAGCCCGCCTTACTCTGGAAGAAGTCGAGGGCACCGGATCTACAGCGCTTGAAATTCAAGCCAAGCTGCTCCAGCATTTTTATCGAGACGGCTATCTTTACAACACGCCCAGTTCGCCCATCTTTACCAGCCCAGCCAACTTCATGGCGGTGGCCTGGGGTCTGACCGATGCGGAGCAATCCCGCTCGATTCTGGATTACGCGGAGCTCAAGGGCATCAGTCGGGTGGTGCCGGCGCGCGTGACCGACCGACCTTATCCTTTCTATCAGGTCAGTCCGCTGATGTGGCTGGCGGGTATCCCCAACTATCACACTTCTTGTTCCTGGATGTGGATCGGCGGCTGGCACGCGGTGGCCTGTGAACGCGTCGGGAGAAGCGAAAGGGCCCGTGAAATTGTCCAAAAAATGCTGGCCACCGTCGATCGCGATCGTACGGTTTTCGAAGTCCACGCTCCCGACGGGAAGCCCCTGGCCAAAATGCTTTACCACTCGGAAGAGCCGCTCAGTTGGAACGCGGCCATGATCCTCTACGCCCATTCGGTGGTTCACCATGGATGAGTGGCAAGACCGCCTGCGCGTGGCCATGTTCACCAACGTCTATCTGCCGGTCACCAACGGGGTGGTGGTGTCGGTGGAAACCTTTCGCAAGGCGCTGACCCAACTGGGCCATCACGCCTTCGTGATGGCTCCCTCCTGCGGGGAAATCGAAGACCGCGCCCCTTACGTTTTTCGCTACCCGGCGCTGGAGTTGCCGATGCAGAAGTATCCGCTGACGCTGCCGGTCTCTCCCTACGTGGATCAGGTTTTGCGCAACCTCAAGCCGCAGGTGTTACACGCCAATCACCCGGCTTTGCTCGGGCGGGTGGCCGAGCGCAAGAGCGAGGAACTCGACCTGCCGCTGGTTTTCACCTATCACACGCGTTACGCCGACTACTCTCACTACGCCCACCCGTTGCCGCAGGACAGCGTCAAGGACTTTATCCAGACCTGGCTCGGGGAATTTATGGCCCGCTGCCATCATCTGGTCGTGCCCAGTCAGAGTATCAAGGACCTGTTGCAGGAAAGCTACGAGTTCAGCGGACCGATTTCGGTCATCCCCACCGGCGTCGACCTCGAGCATTTCGCCCCACGCGACCGGGCCGAAGCTCGCCGTCAGTTGGATTGGCCCCCGGACCAGAAAGTCTTCATCTCGGTGGGCCGACTGGCCAAAGAAAAGAACTTTGAGTTGCTGCTGGAGGCCTTTGCCAAACTCGACGATGCCAATGCTCGCCTGGTGCTGCTGGGTTCGGGTGATGAGCAGGCGCCTCTCCAGAAAAAGGCGGTCGAACTTGGATTGGGCGAACGCTGCTGTTTTGCCGGTTCGGTAGCCCACAAAGATCTGCCTACTTACCTGGCGGCGGCCGATGTTTTCGCTTTCGCCAGTGTCACCGAAACTCAGGGGTTGGCTACTTTGGAGGCGATGGCCTCGGGGTTGGCGGTCGCCGCGGTGGACGCCAGCGGCACGCGCGACATCGTCTGTGAGGAGTGCGCTCAGCTCACCGCCGCCGATCCGGAGGCGTTGTCTCAGGCGATGCGCGCGATGGCCCAGGCGGGAGACCTGTCGGCCGCGGCCCGACAGCATGCTGGCCGCTTCAGTCAGCTGGCCCAGGGTCAGCGAATGGTCGAAGCTTATAACCAGGCTATCGAATCTCATCGGAGAAAAGAGGTCGTGCTCAAGCTCAGTTCGGAGTCACAAAGTCGCTGGCAGACCTTTCTCCAGTTCTTCCGGTTGTGAGGGAAATCGCCCGCTAGGGGTCGGGTAACTCGCGCCGAAGCGGCATCGATGCAAAAGGAGATGACTCTCAAGCTCGATTCCGAGGTGGCTGACTGGCTGCAAAGCCAGCCTGAACAGGGCGCGCTCTGGGTTGCCCAACGGGTACGCGAGCAGCTCAAGAAGCAGGCTCCCGCGCCCGAGCTTTCCGGAGAGGCTCAGCGCGCGCTGGCTCTGGCTGAGTCGCTGGAGCCGGCGGTGCGCGAGCGACTGGCCGCACTGATTCGCTATCCCCAGCTGGTGGACGCGGTGGCCAGGGGCTATGTCAGCGTGGACCGCGCCGAAGAGATGGCCGAGGAAGCCGACGCCCGCAACGGTTGAGCGAATGTGCAATGCGCGGGTTAACTCAGGCAGCATCTCTTGTATTCCCGGAAGCTCCCACACGGGCAGGGGTCGTTGCGGCCGGCTTTGCTGATGCTTCTAACCGGCGCAGACTGCGGCCGTCACCAGGAAGCCCTCGAGTACAGCCCCTATCGCAGTGTCTGTCAGGGCGTTTTGGGTGGGTGGGGCAAGTGGCTTGATTATGGGGTTTCTGGGGCTGGAGCGGGGCTGGCGTAGAGATTCCTTCTCGTCCTCCGAGGCGCCGGACTGGAGGCCCGACTGGAATCGAACCTCCCGGTTCGCTGCGAAGCCTGGTCCCACTCCCTGGGAGAATGCACCGCTTTTGATGGCTACACCGCCGGATTGAATGCCAGCCACTACAATCCAGCCCAGATAAGACCGATTTTATCGTCCTGGAGATTCGCATCCGCTCCCTGCGCACGGAGCCGGTGGTCGAGGAGGCCGAGCTGGCCTGGAACGACTTCCGAGCCCATGGAGAGTTCGGGATCCGTGCGCCTGGAAAACGTCAAGGACCCGGCGCAGGTGCGTGAACTGATACGCCAGGCCTACATTGCCGAACAAAAACGAAGAGGCCTTACGTTTCGCGAGGAGACGTAAGGCCAAAAGTGGGAGGGCGTTAGCCCCGGTTAAG
>JALHOV010000360.1 GCA_022842865.1 Vulcanimicrobiota bacterium
TGGTCTAGGGTCTCGCTGTCCATAAATGTGTCGCCATCTGTGTCGTAGAAAAGGAAACTGGCGCGACGTCGCTCCATCCTGAGTCTTTTTCGCACCCGACCGGGGTGAGCTCCAGGCGGGCCGCGGCTTCTCTTTCGTCGAGGGCAAGGACCTATCCGGCTTAGTGAGACCGTGAAGTCTGCATCGGGTGGATAGGCGTAGATTTCGACAGACACAGACGTAGTACGCATGCGGGACTTACGCGATGGGAAGGGAATCTTTCGAGGGAAGCCCGGGGGCTAGTGTGAAGGCTTCGACAAGGAGCGAGAATGCACGGAATCCGCGCTTTGCTCATTTCCATCGGGCTAGGAGTGCTCTTCGGCCACGGACTTGGCTACTTTATGGCAGAGTTTTACTGGCACAATGACGGCAAGACTCGCGCCATTACCTATTTCTACTATGAATGCCTTGGCCTCGCGGGCGGAGTGATCGTAGGCGGGGGCGCCTTGGCCCTGGCACTTACTAAGAGGCAGCCGGTGGAGTCGGAAAACAGAAACGGGATCACCAGATCTCCTTGACAATTCCAACTAGGCCCGGGCCGATTGGGGCTTTTCGTTGGTCCTCATCCACTGGTTGATAGCCTCGCGAGAACCTTCGCGACCAGCGGTTGAGCGAAGAGCTCGTTGATCCCTTCGATCGCAAACTTCTCCACAAACGCGCCTCCATCGGCCCATTCCCAATCAGGGTTGAGCTCATCCTGGAACGTCCATATGAAACGGGGTCCAGAGCTTCTTATTTCATAGCCAGTCTGTTCGCACAGCCACGGCCAATGTATCGAAGAAAAGTCGACAAGCTCAGTCCGATGTCCCATTGCCCGGGTTAACCAGGCATGGTAGTTCCCTTGCTCAACTAGGAAACCAAAGCGTTCTCCTTCAGAGTCGAGCAGGCTGAGGGAACCTGCAGTCAGCTTGTAATCCAGCCCTAATGCTTCTTTGATGACTCGCTGACCAACCCAGGCGTATACCGCACAGTAGGTACCGGCGACATCTCCATACTCGTCCGCGAATACCTGCTGAATTGCGGTTGCGATGGCAGCTTTAGTCTTGGGCTCAAGAGAGACAGACTTCATTTCAAGAAACCCCTCCATGGGCGAGCATTGGACGTAGAACCCTTGACATTCCTTTCACAGCCAAAATGTTGGATGTAATTGCTACTAGCTCCGGTTTGACCACCATCATTAGGACACTCCATACAGGAATGTGGCCCCTCTCAGGATTTCTTGGAAGCCAAGCACGCTTAAGGTCTTATCTCCAGGATTTCCGGTGGATTTCGAGGCCCCAGCAAGCCACCGCAAAAGACTATGAGGTTGGCCCGCTGCGCAATTTGTCTGCCTCTCATTTGCATTCGGGCCAGCGCCTGCATTCTACTCTCGGGGCCCCAATCGATCGTCATCCGGGCCACGCACCCTTCCAGTGGTTGTGGATAGTAGTAATCCCAGATCGTCCCTCTTCCTAAATCGATCCAGTCTGGACAACCCATCTTTCGCAAGACTGCCCGTGGGGTCAGACCCAGACCCAAACAGTCAGGATTTCCGGCCTGGCTCGGAAGGCGAAGCTCCTTCACACCATCGTGCAGGTAGTAAGCTGTGACGTCGCTGGGCGGACCACCCTGGGCGTAGTGCATCAACTTGAGCAAGGACACCCCCTTGCTGGTCGCAGAGCAGTCGCCAGGGAGGGAGAAGAGGTGGGACCCTCCGTGGGCATACCGCTGCTTCTCCAACCTGGCCTGCAGCCAGGGGACATCGGACTGCCAGCCGTGGCTAGTGTTCAAGATCAGTGCCGTCTCCTCCAGTTGATTTAGGCAGACACCCACTGGGAGACGCTCGAGCGTTGCCAGCGTCCACTCTTTCTCCACGGCTAACAGCTTTTGCTCCAAATCAACCGGCAGATTGGGAAGCAATTCCCCGCGGTTCAAATCCAGCACAATTCTGCAGCCCGTGGACAGCAGCAGCCAGGAGTGAGAGTCTGATGCAAAATCCACCCAGCGGTGAAATCCGTCTGGCTTTTCGGAAAAACGCACCGACCGCGAGAGCGTCGCCTCCGGGCAGGCTCGCAGAACCAACTTCCCCTGGTCCGATAACGTTACCTGGTAGAGGCAGTCGTCTAACTCACATTGCTTAGTTGTCTCTCCAGGGCTTTCGGAAAATTCAGGTTCGCCAAATTCATCGTCAAGCAACTTCTGAATATCCCGCTTTATGGCTATGACTGGAAGAAGATCAAAACCGGTCGCCAACCGAATATCGTCCAGCGCGATCACATCGAGGGGATCATGCATGGCGAGGGTCAACTGATTGTTCTTCAGGTCAATGGGAAATACGAAATACCGCCTGGCCAGATGTTCCGGCACCAGTCGAGCCAAGTCCGGGCCGACTATTAGTTGCTCCAGGTCCACAAAGTCGACCCCCATCTGCCGACCCTGCATCTGAATCAGTTTTCTTTCATCCACTCATTGAGTATTCTGGGCCAGAGACCACGGCTCCCGGCAACTGACCAAATTGTGCCTGAGTCCAGGCCAGCGCCAGCCTCTGGTTTCCCTTTTTGGGTCCGTTGAGTGCGTAGTAGAGCGCTCGAGTGGCGTCGACCGCGTTGGAGAAAAGGTTGTTAGCGCTCGGCCAATCAGCCAAATTGCACCGGGGAGCACTGCCGACGGCGCGATGAGCGTGTGGACTAAAGAAGGATTGCTGCCCTCCATTTTGGAGTCAAGCTAACCCGATTTACGCGGGGTAAACTCGCTCCAACCTAGAACCATTCGTGATGCTCCCCCTACTCAGCGAAGCACCACGGCAAAAGTCTCGAGGTAAGAAACGACACTTCCGGCAGATGTTGCGTAAAGCCGGCGAATTCGAGTTGCACGAATCGCCGTGGTGGAACTATTGGCATTATCACGCCGACTGGGAGGGCTGGGGCAATCTCCGCTGGACCTACCGACGTGAGGGCCTGCGGGCGCTCGCCCTGGTGTTCCGCCGGATTGCTCAGAAGCCGCCGGCCGAGCCGTTTCAACTCTGGATGTCGCTAAATGGATTCGATGCGGGTCAGGACGCAGTCTACCTACTCAGTCCAAACCCACATACCCCGTTTCCCTTCCACCCGGAGATGGACTGGAACGACCACCGCTTGATGCCGCTGATGCGTGAGCTCCTGCCCGAGTATGAGATGTGCGTCGGCCACAGCGGTGGTTTTATCATTTACAGCCCCTCCGTGGGGATTCCACTCAAACCGTGAGAGGACTGGGCCTCCTACCTACTGCGCTACTGGTCAAGGCACAGTAATGCTTGGGTTTCTGCGTCGATGGAAAGCAGACTTAACCGGGCGCGGGCAGGCTGAGGCGCCTACGCCGGCGAGTTGGCGGATACACGCCGGATTTGCTCATCCCGACTGGGGACCGCTTGGTGAGAATGCGCTGCCGGACGGATGGTTGAAGCACCTGTTAGGTCAGGTAGGCACGCAATTTCGCCTCGATCGCAGTCGTAACTTCTACCTGCTCAGTCCGTTTACGGCGCGCAAGGCCAGCTACCAGATGCAGTATCTCGAGCTGACCCTGGGGCGGTTGTCACGTCTGTTGGGTGTAAAGAGCCGGGGCCGTCACGTCGTCTTGATCTGGCGGAATCCCGACGAATACTGGCGCTACGTCTCGCACTTCAGTGGCAGCAGGGGCGGAAACGTAGGGATGTGCATTCGAAACGGATTGGTGCACGTGGTGAGCTACGACAGGGACGTGAACATGATGCAAGCGACCCTGGCCCACGAACTGGTTCACGACTTGCTGTCAGACTCGGAATTGCCGCTCTGGCTAGAGGAGGGCATTGCCCAAACCTTCGCCACCAGTGGCCTGGAGGGCCTGGCCAAGGGCGCGGACAGACTGCGCCAGCTGGCGACTGCCGGGGGATTGAACGATTTCTGGTCGGGCCAGGGCTTCGCAGCGGAGGAAGAACGACAGAAGTTCTGCTATTCGATGGCCGAAATCCTGACCCGACTACTTCTCGATGAAAAGAACTTCCATTCTTTCCTGGCTAAGGCAAAGCGCGCGGACTGCGGACAAGAAGCCTGCCGACAGGCATTCGGTCGCAGCCTGGGCTCCTTTCTGGGCACTTTCCTGGGGCCTGGCACTTGGGAGCCGGCCGTGTCGAAAGTGCACGAACTCTGGGCGTTGCTCCACGAGTCACGCTGGGACCGAGCCATCGAACTTGCTGAAGACGAGAAAGATCCTCTCTTGCGACTTGGGCGCGCCATCGCGCTCAGCGAGACGCCTCGCTGGCGGGAGGCGGTCGCGGAGTTAGCAAGGCTGGCCCCAGAATATAAATCCGCGGACGTGCTGGTTCGCGAGTTCTGGTTGAGCCTGTGCACTGAGGAGGCTGATTGCGCCGGAGTCCTCGAGCAGCTGGAAGTCCTGAAACATCCATCCGTTAATTGGCTGCGAGCCTCCTGGCTCTATGCTCGAGGATGCTATCAGGAATCAATGGAGTTCTATCCCCCCTCGGGAAACCGAGGATTCGCGGCCTGGAAGCTGGGCGACCGGAAAACTGCGGAAGAATGCGCCGACTCTCAAGACTTGGTGAGCATCCTGCTGCGAGTAGAGCTCTATTTGTCCGACAGGGAGACGGAACGTGCGGCAATTCTCCTGAAGAAATGCCGGGAAGAACATCCGCTTGACATCACTACTTGGCAACTCTCAGGTCAGGTGGCCGAGCTGCGCGGTTTGGCCGAGGAGGCACGACAGGCTTATCGCCGATGCTTAGAGATCTTCAAGGAGACGGGCCGAGCCTGGAAGCCCGAGAGAGACCGCGTGGAAACGGCGCGACAACGGTTACAGGCGTTAGGCCTTGGCGCGGCCCGATGCGACGGGGAAATCGGCTTCGACTCCGGCTCAGGCTCCTGAACTTAGTTTAAGTCTGCTTTTGGTGAGCGAATCACCGACTTGTGAGCGCTCATGTATTCGTGACTACTCGCGCCCTCCGTATCGGGCACAAGCTTCAGGCCGATGATGGCCAGCGCGTCCAGAAGGTCCAGGGCGCTGATATCCTCGTGGCCGCACAGGGCCAGCTCGTCGGCCAGCCACTGGGCGCGCCCAATCTGCGATTCGGGAAGTCCGTCGTCAATCTCCGCCATACCTTGGCAATTCGAGAGAAACTGTGGCGCTCCCCTCCGCACGCACAGGCCGAGTCTTGACGGTGGACGGACAACTACAGGGAGACAGCCTGGCCGACGGGGACAGCGTCCAAGACCTCCTCCACCACTTCCCTACTCTGACGGAGCCAGATATCCTCGCCGTCATTGCTTACGCTGCCGCCTCGGCCCTGGAGGACCTGGGAATTGTGCCTATGCCCTCGGCAAACGCTCCACTCGAGGTCGCTCATGGAGAATGAAGAAGAATTGAGCCTTGAGGAGGAGCTGGTCTTGTGGCAGTCGCTGGCTTTGCAGTCCTGGGAACTGTTTTCATGGGAAGAAGACGCCCCTGGCCAGAACCATTTCGCAACCGAAGTTTCAGCAGGTGGAGGCGACGCCGAGGCGCCGTTTAACATACCAATTGATGAAAAGTGAATTGATAATTCTTGTCGCTGTTTCGGTCTGTTCAGCCTTTGCGTACGTCGACCCGGAGCCGCTGCCGTCGCTTTCAAGCCGGCTGAGTATCAATGGTATCGGACTTGGAATGTCTCGAGCCGAGGTTGACAAAGCCTTTGGCCGTACCAACAGAGTGGAATATCTCGGTGAACGAAGCCGCAACGAGCATTTCGGAATGCCTCGTGGGTGCTCCGGCTATGGGGACGGAACAGCCGTAAGCTTTAATACTCACTTATACAAAGCCAACGTGCAGGCTGTCGGTGGCGTTTTTCTCGAGTTTGACGGGAAGTGCATCTGCAGCGAGTATAACGGCTTGGTGAACCCCGGAGAGCGGGCTGCCACATTGAAACGGACCCTGGGCGAACCAGATGTCGTGACCCACGATAGGCAGGGGCTTCATTGGACATTCGGTCGCCACCGGCTCACGGTCAACACGGATACTGGGTATTTCGCGCTCGGCCAGTCCACGGAAGGGGACCGTTAAATTGGCGCCCCAAGAAGATTGTCTCTACAGCAGGGGGGACTCTCCAGCCTCCTACCTTCCAAGCTCTTGCGGGGAACTAGCCTCCTGAGCGAGAAGCAATAGTTGTGATCGAGCGACTGACACGACTGGAGTTGGAGAACTTTCTGACCTGGAAGACCTTGGACTGGAAACCAAGTCAGCCCGTGGCTTGCCTCATCGGCGAAAACGACTCAGGTAAGAGTAATCTGCTACGTTCCTTCGAGTTTTTGGCGGTCTGCGCGCAGAAGCCTCTCCACGAAGTATTCCATCAGAATCGTCTCTTTTCACACTACGCAACCCCGGGCAGCGATTCGTTTCGCATAGCTCTGGAGGGTAAGCACATCTTCAAAGATCAGACTCTCGACTTCCGGTATGAGCTGAAAGTCAGCCAAAGTTTTGAGTCCGGACCGGCGATTGTAGACGAAGAGATTCTCGTTGTTGGTGACTACGAGCTTCATCGAGAATCCGAGCGCTTCCAAGTCGTTCAGAAGGGCGAGAAGCAGCCCAAAATCCAGGTGGCACCGACGCAGACTTTGCTGCAGGTAATGGCCAGCGTCAGCTCGGATCAACTGGAGATAGCCCGAGCGCTCAACAACAATCCCGCCCGAGCGTTTGCCCGAGACCTGTCGCATTTCGTGACGGTCCGGCTGAATGCCGCCACCATCCGCGCCGCTTGCGAGCCCGACCGTCCTTTGCTGGCGTCGGGCGAAAACTTGGCGGCCGCTGTCGAGACCCTGAGTGCCAACCCCGAGCACCGCAGAGCCTTCAAAGCCGTCGAGGAACGTATTCAGGCTCTGCTCCCCCGGGTTCGAAGCGTCGGGGTAAAGTCGTTTCGTGACGATAACGGGGTCAGCAAGCGGCTGCTCAAATTCGGAGGCGAGTCGGCAGGGCAGCCATTCTTCTTCGAAGCGGACGCAGCATCCGATGGTGCGCTTTATATCCTCGCCCTGATCGTATTTTCCCAAAATCCCAATGCATCCGGACTCTCACTCATCGAAGAGCCGGAACTAGGCCTGCATCCGCGCCTTCTCACTAGCTTTGTAGATCAACTTAGAACGTTTGCTGAGAGCCAACAGGTCATCATGACCACCCACTCTCCCACCCTGCTCGACAGCCTTGCTCCGGAGGAGGTCTGGGTCACCACCCGCGATGCCCAGGGCTACTCCACACTGACCAACATGGCGGACTACAATGAGCTTGACCGATGGCGCGACAATTTCAACACCGGTGAGATTTGGATGAACGTCGCAGAGGCCCAGCTGGCCACGACGGAATGAACCTCGATCGGATTGTCTTTGTCGGAGAAGGCACGTCGGACCTTCAAGTCATACCGATACTGGTAAAACGACTCATCGAAGAACTTGGCGACACAGTCGGTGAGTTTCGGACCTACCAGATGAAGCACTTCCGTGTCCCCACTTTCCAAAAGAAAGTAATGGCCATTCTCAATCAAGAGCCAACGGACCCGGTGCTCATCGTGGTAGACCGGGACACTGACGAAAACCGACTCGCAACCCTCCAGGAGGGACGGGCGAAAGCAGGCGACCCTCCGCGCTGCGCGATTGGCTTGGCGGTCGAAATGCTGGAAGCCTGGTTGCTGACGGATTCAGAAGCCTGGAAAACGGTATTTCCCAAGGTCAAGAACTTGACGCTCCCCAAAAAGCCCGAGAACAGCTGGGGGAAGAACGACTCCCCCAATCACCCCAAGCGCCAACTCCAGGCTGCCTTCGAGACCTGCAACGTCACCGACCAGAAACAAGCTGCCACCTTCCGACTCCAACTTGCCCAGGCAATCGACCTCGCCCGCTTGGCTCAAGTCTGCCCTCAAGGCTTCGGCTCCCTTGCAACAGAAATCCAGACGAGATGGCTCTCGAGTTGAACCATGGGCGTTGTCTCCTGGTGGTCTCCAACCGTGCCAAAAACTCGCCGATCTGACATGAACTCAAGCGAAGTCGACCCCGCCCAAACCCAACAACCACGCCATTCTGCAAACCTGAGCCGAACCATGAAAAAGGCTTACGGACAACCTGGGGGACGGGGCCCATGGTTCAAATCCGTGCACTCCGCCAACAAGAAAGGCCCGTAACCGCGGGATTTATAACTCCTGGAGAACTTGACGAAAAGACAAACTCCAGCCCGTGATCAACTCCCGGAGAATGAGCTTTTGCCGAGTTTTATAAAGGGGTTCGCCGAGCGG
>JALHOV010000361.1 GCA_022842865.1 Vulcanimicrobiota bacterium
ATAGTCCTTGATTTCCCCGTAGAGGCTGGCTCGGTTGGAAAGAGCGCCGGGCCTGCTGGGGTCGAGCTCAAAGGCGCGGGTGTAATCGGCCACGGCCCGGTCGTAATCGCCCAGTTGGTGGTAGGCGCTCGCTCGGCGGCTGTAGGCCAGCGAGTTAGCAGGGTCCTGACGGATGAGCTGGCTGTAGTGTTCCACTTTGTCCAGAGAATCAGCGTCGGCCGGGTCGGGGTTCCGGCTGGGGGAACGCCTCCACTCGGCGGGGTCTGGGAAGGCGAGGTCGACGGGTCGGTCCAGGCAGATCAGCATCGTGATGAGCTTGTCCAGGGTGAACTTTTCGATATGGCCGGCCAGCAGGTTGCTGATGCGAGGCTGGGAGACGGAGAGGATTTCCGCGGTATGGGACTGTGTCCAGCCCCGCCTGCGGATGACCTGGCCCAGTTCCCGGGCCGCCTTTTCCTTGAGATCATGAAGCCGGTTCTCGGCGACGATATGGGCGTAGCTCATCTGTGGTCGTCCTTCCGATTATGCAATTACTTGTATAATATATCCTTGTTTGCATACCAAGGTCAAGTCGAGGGTTGTCCAGGCCGGGTGCGCGGGGCGGGTCAAGTCAGGGGTTGTCCCTGGGCAAGTGGGGGGTGGGTTGTCCATGGGCAAGTCAGGGGTTGTCCGGGCCGGGTTCTTGGACCGGGGCGCAGGTTTCTTGCAGGAACGTGAATTATGGCGGGGATCGCCGACCCGACACAATGCCGAGGAACGCGCGCAGGCGAAGACCTGGATGAACCTGTGCTTTCCGCGTTTCTACCTGTATGATGTGCTGCGCGGGCTGCATGCGCTGCTGAGCTGGGCCGACCTGCGGGGGGTGAGGCTGGAACGACCGCGTTTCGCTCCGGTCCTGGAACGCCTGGAATCGGGCCTGGAAATCGGGAGACAATCCTATGTAGGGGTGGGCACTCGCTTGCCTGAGGGCGGGCGGGCCAAAGAGAGCGTGTTCCCGCTGCTGGAGTCGGTCAGTGGAAACGGACCGTCCCCATACCTCCAACTGCAGTGGCAAAAATGCCAGCAGCTGGGAGCCAAATGCTTTCGCTGACGGCGGAAGTAGGTCAAGCCGGGTGGAGGCGGGTGAGAATCAGAAAGATAAGGGCGGTGATGAGCGCCGAGGGAAGGCACGCGCTCTGAGGCGCGCTGGTGATAGCGGTGTTTTGGAGCAGGTAGAAAGCGGCGGCCGCGCTGCCGGCCAGCCAGGAGAGAAGCACCAGGTAGGGCGCGAACCTTCGGCCGCGAGCTAGCAGGGGCCAGCAGAAGATGGCGGTGAGCACACTGGGGGTGAGAACGCAGGCGGCCACGATCAGGATCTGATGTTGGTGGGGCTGCACTCGGGAGGGTTCAAGTTGGCCGCGGGGGGTCCTGGCCGCCGGGGCTGTTCTGACAGTGGGCCCTAACCCGCCCTAACCCAGGGGTTTCGGGCGTAAGTAGGGTTCGGCCGGCCGGTGTGGACGCGGCCGCCGAGATGTTTGGTGCGCTCGAAAATGCCGATCTTCTGGCCGCTGTCCTTGAGGCGCCAGGCGGTATTGAGGCCGCCCATTCCGCCGCCCACCACCACCACATCAAAGTGCTTGGCGTTCTCCCAAGAGCCGATCTACAAAACCAGCGTGTGCACGGGATCTTTAGCCAGCCAACCATGGTCCGGAGCGATCTCCCCGGGTGTGAAGGCGTCCTTGACGGCCTTCTGGTAGGGGCAGCGGACCAGGCTGGGTCAGGCTGGGTGGGGCTTGGGCAGTGATGAACACGCCTGGATTTTAGATCCAGGATGCTAACGGCGGATGTGGAGGTTTTTAACAAGTGGACGCCGCCAGGCTGCGAGGATCCAGGCAAGCATTGTGAAAGCAACCGAGCCGTGGAAATCCTGACTCTTCCCACCATTCCCGGACTTAAAGACCTCGTTCATCTGGGTTCAGGGGCGGCCGGGGATGTCTTCAGGGCGCGGCAGCAAGACGGCCATGAATGCGCCGTCAAGGTCCTGAGCGGAACCAAAGCGCTATCACGTCTCGAGCGCGTACGGTTCCAGCGCGAGTTCGAAGTGCTATCACAAATCGACCATCCGAATATCCTGAAAGTCTATCAGTATTTCCCGGATGTCCCGTGTTTCACCATGGAGCTGGTGCGCGGGCAGTGTCTGGACGGCTGGCTGAGTGGCCAGCGCAATCTGTTTGCCGAGCCCGA
Organism: Vulcanimicrobiota bacterium; assembly: GCA_022842865.1. Lineage (GTDB taxonomy): Bacteria > Vulcanimicrobiota > Xenobia > Xenobiales > JADMJV01 > JADMJV01. The sequence goes on from JALHOV010000361.1 coordinate 2,224, forward strand.
ATTCGGCCGTTTTGTAGCCTGCATCAGGCATGTGCTGGTGGCCTTAAGCGAACTGCACGCCCAGGGTATCGTGCATCGCGATCTTAAGCCCGCCAATCTGATGGTTGATGAACATCACACTTTGAAGGTCATGGACTTCGGGCTGGCTCACGTCACCGCGGATGAGCGCATCACTCGATCGGGAGCCATCCTCGGCACACCGCTGTATCTCGCGCCGGAGCAGCTGTCGGGACAGGCAGCCGATGATCGTTCGGACCTGTACAGCTTGGGAATGGTCTTGTACGAGGCCTGCGGCGGAGAAATGCCGGCCAGCGCCAGGGGACTGATGGCCTTCCTGCAGGGGTTGCTCAGTTGGCAGCCGCGTGATTTGCGACAGTCTAATCCTCGTGTTCCGAACTGGCTCTCGCAGTTCATCGAGAAGTTAATGGCGCGCAATTCGACCGACCGCTTTCGTTCCGCCAAGGAGGCCTTGCAAGCCCTGGCCGGCGACGATCGGGAGGTCTGCGGCCCCGTCGGTTTAGACCAGCCACAATTCTTGGAAGCTGGATTTGTCGGCCGCGAAGCGGAGTTGGCCACCATGGTCCAGGTCTGGGACCGCTTGAACCAGGGCGGCTTTCCGAAGGGGGTCACGGTGGCTCTCGGAGGTGAGGCGGGCGTGGGAAAAACCCGCTTTTGGGAGGAAAGCAAACGCCTGGCTCTGGCCCGAGGCCTGACGGTTCACCAGGTCGCCTGCCTGGAAGGCGAACCGACTCCTTATGCACCTTTCCTACCCTTACTGCGCCTGGCGATCCAGCAATTGCAGCGAGCCGGGCACACGCTCGAGAGCAAGTTTGGCAGCCTGGCTTCCAGTTTGACTCGAGTGCTGCCGGAACTTGAAGGCCAACTTCCGGCGGGCCAACGACTGGAGGAAGCAGTCGAGAAGGCCCGCTTCTTCGAGGTGGTGTCCCGGCTGCTGTCCGAGCTCAGCCCCGCCACCCGCGGCGTTCTGTGTTTCGACGACGTGCAGTGGTCTGACCCGGCCTCACTGGAGCTCCTGAGCTACACGCGCCGCCACTCGCCCTGGGCGACGGTGCTGCTTTACCGAAGTGACGAAGTTCCCGCCGACCACCTGGTCCACCGGGTCCTGGACCAAGCCGAGCGCTTGCAGAAAGTCGAGCGAATCACATTGGCAGCCCTCTCCGCGGGCCATTTGGAGGCAATGGTGCTTTCTATCCTGGGCGGCTCTTCGGTCCACCGAGACTTGAGTGTATACCTGGCCGACGCCAGTGTGGGCAACCCATTGTATCTAAGTGAACTGTTGCGGGCTTTGCACATGAACGGAGAACTGCAACGGGACCAGCACGAATGGATCTTGACCCGTGCGGGAGACGCGGCCGAACCGGCGAGTTCTATGGCTCTGCTGGTTGAGAGGAGGCTGACCAATCTGCCCGAGCTGGCGCGCGACCTAACGGGTGCGGCCGCCGTTTTAGGCAAGCGATTCCGCTATGCGGTCTTGCGCAAAATGTTTGATTCCCGCCCCGAAGAGGACGTCTTTATCGCCCTGGAGGAGCTGCTCAAAGCCAGACTTTTGGCCGAGGTCCCGGCGGAGGGGCGGGACGTGCTGGCTTTTTATCACGACCGTTACCGAGAAGTGGTACTTGCCAGGCTGTCGGGCATCCGCTTTCAGCGCCTTCACAAGCAGGCGGCCCATGCCTACGAGAACTCGTCGGTGGAGCTAGTTCCTCCCCCGGACGTGCTGGCACGCCATTACCTGGAGGCCGGCGACGTCGACAGCGCTCGCCAGCATCTGAGGAAGGCGGCCCTACAGGCAAGGAATTCTTACGCATCTCAACGCGCCCTGGGCTATTACCTGCAGATTCGCGAGCTTGGAGAGACCTCTGACGATCTTCAAGAGACGATTGCCGACCTTCAATCGGAGGTTGGCGAAGCAGTTAAGGGAATCGAGACCTACTCACAGTTGCTAACCAAAACCCACGAACCGGAACGTCGCTGCAGTCTGCTCAAAAAACGCAGCCTGGCTTTGCGAAACCTGGGACGCCATAGCGAAGCGCTGGAAGGCCACCTGGAGGCCCTGGAAATATTGGGCGTCAAGGTTTCCCGGAGCCTGGTAGGAGCTATGATTTGGGCCATTCTTCGCTTTCCCAACCTCCGCTGGCTGCTGCGTCCACCCATTCCCAATCGAGAACTGACGGCGGAGTCAAGCTGTGAAGAGCAAGAACTCTATGATACCGCCTTGCAGACCGGTATGGCCTGGGTCGATGACCCCGTGCGGCTGGCCATCGTGTCCAACCTGCTCTCCCGCCAGTTTGAGCTGGCCATGCAATCTCGCCATCCGGTGAAGATGGGCTACGCCTTTGTGATGGCCAGCTGCGCCATAACCTGGCAAATGGGCGGAGTCAAATGGGGAATGGACCTGGGAGTGGCATTGGCGGAAAGAGCCCTGGCCACGGTCAAAGGAATTTCCCAGCCGAGATCCTTGGCCCGGACTTACCGCTACGCCGGCTATGCTTTCATGCAAGTCGGTCAGGTCGATCGCAGTATCGAGTTGATCCGGAAGTCAGGAGAAATGTCGCAAGAAGTCAACGACTTTTACGGACTGCTTGAGAGCAAGGTATACTTGACCATTGCTCATTACTATCCCGGCCGCTTCGCAGCCATGCTGGAATTGGGCCAAGAAGGAGTGCAACTGGCGAGTTTGGGTGCTGACCGCTATTTTGAGGCGACATCTGCCCTGCTGGTGGCCATCGCCAAAGTCAGCCAGGGCGAAACAGGGCAAGCACAAGAAGAATTTGCAAGCATCGCCAAACTGGTCAGACAGATTGATAACGCCTTGCTGGACTACTTTGCCGGCGCCTGCAGAGGCCTGATTTTGTTGAGTGAGGCCCATTGGAGTCAGGCCGAGGAAGAATTTCGAAAGGTCCAGCCCAATGCACCCGGCGCCTTCTTCCAAAGCGAAGTTGCATTCCACCGCGGTGATGCGTTGCTCAGGGCGGGTGACACGGCAGGGGTTAAAAAAATTCTGCGCCACTGGGCGCGCAAGGTTGGCCACCTTCCCCGCCAGCAGGCCCGCTGGCTGCATCTGCAGGCGCTGGTCCACTACCAGGAGGGTCGAATTGGTCCGGCCCATCGGGAGATCCACAGGTCTATCGAAGCAGCCCAACTTGCCGGAGCCCGCGCCCACATCGGAAAAAGCCAGATGGTGGCGGGACGAATCGACAACGACCAGGAACTCTATGCAACGGGAAGAGCGGTCTTAACCGAATGCCAAGACTTGTTGTCCATCGCCGTGGTGGGGGACCAATAGCGTGGAACAGCTGGCCCTCCCCACAATTCCAGGACACGAAATTCTCGTTCATCTGGGTTCTGGGGCAGCGGGAGACGTTTACAAGGCTCGGCAAGGCGACGGTCTGGAGTGTGCGGTCAAGGTCCTGAGTGGAGCCAAGGCGCTGTCACGGCTGGAGCGGATGCGATTTCAGCGCGAATTCGAACTGCTGTCGCAAATCGAACATCCGAACATTCTGAAGGTTTACCAATACCTACCTGAGATACCCTGCTTCACGATGGAACTGGTGCGTGGCCAATGTCTGGATGCATGGCTGGGGCAGCGCGACCTTTTTGCCGAGCCGGGCTTTACTCACTTTGTTGGCTGCGTTCGCCAGATGCTGGTGGCCCTGAGCGAACTTCACGGCCAGGGCATCGTGCACCGAGATCTGAAACCCGCCAATCTGATGGTCGACGAGTCGAATACCCTGAAGGTAATGGACTTTGGATTGGCTCACGTGACCGCCGACGAACGCATCACGCGCTCGGGCGCTATCCTGGGCACTCCTCTCTACCTGGCTCCTGAACAACTGTCAGGACAGGCAGCCGATGTTCGTTCGGACCTGTATAGTCTCGGTATGGTCCTGTACGAGGCCTGCGGCGGGGAAATGCCGGCCAGCGCCAGGGGCCTGATGGCCTTCTTACAAGGATTGCTTAGTTGGCAACCACGCAACGTCCGGCAGTGCAATCATCGAGTGCCTCTCTGGCTTTCGGGGTTCATCGAGAAGCTAATGGCGCGAAATTCGGCCGACCGATATCGCTCCGCCGGCGAAGCTCTGCAGGCGCTATCGAGCGATCCTCTCGAGGTTCACAGCGAGGTGGGACCGTCAGCTCCTCAGCAAACTCAGTTTCTTGAAGCCGGATTGGTAGGACGCGACCGCGAAATGACGCTGCTGGCCGGGGTATGGACCTCGCTGCGTCACGGCTCCTACCCAGCCGGAGTAGTGATAGCTATGGGGGGCGAGCCCGGCGTGGGCAAATCACGCCTTTGGGAAGAGTGCAAACGCCAGGCGCTGGCTTGCGGCTTGACCGTTCACCAGGTTGCCTGCCTGGAGGGCGACCCCACCCCGTACGCTCCATTTCTGCCTTTGCTTCGGTTGGCCATTCAGCAACTTCAGCGCCAGGGCGCCACCCTTGCAGACAAATTCGGTAGCCTGGCCTCCAGCTTAAGTCGAGTGCTTCCCGAACTCGAAGAGCTCTTTCCCGCCACCCAAAGGCTGGATGAAGCTGTCGAGAAGGCCCGGTTCTTTGAGGTGGTCTCGCGGCTGCTGGCGGTGCTCAATCCCGCCACCCAGGGCGTCTTGTGCTTCGACGACGTGCAGTGGGCGGATGCGGCCTCCCTTGAGTTGTTGATCTACACCCGGCGACACTCGCCCTGGGCTACCGTAATCCTCTACCGAAGCGACGAAGTCCCCCCCGATCACCTGCTTCACCGGGTGCTGGAACAAGCTGAGCGGCTGCAAATAGTGGAGCGGCTTGCGCTGGCCACGTTGCCCTCGCAGCACTTGGACGGGATGGTGCTTTCCACACTGGGTGGATCCTCGGTAAGCCGGGAACTGAGCGACTACCTGGCTGACGCCAGCATGGGAAATCCCCTTTACCTTAATGAGCTCTTGCGCGCCTTGCACGTGAACGGGCAACTGGAAAGGCGCGAAGACGAATGGAGTCTGGTTCGGCAGAGAGAAGAAGCGGAACCGGCCGGATCCATAGCCACGCTGGTAGAACGTCGCCTGAACAGCCTGCCTGACCTGGCCCGTGATCTGGCGGGTGCAGCCGCTGTTTTAGGCAAGAAATTCCGCTACGCGATTTTGAGCAGAATGTTCGAATCCAGCCCTGAAGAGGACGTCTTTCTGGCTCTGGAAGAGTTGCTCAAGGCTCGACTCTTCGCCGAAGTCCCGGCTGAGGGGCGGGACGTGCTGGCATTCTATCACGACCGCTTCCGGGAAGTGGTCTTAGCCAGGCTCTCCGGTATCCGCTTTCAACGCCTGCATCGACTGGCGGCCAGGGCTTATGAAATTTCATCGATGGAGTTCGCCGCACCCGCGGACGTGCTGGCACGACACTATCTGGAGGCAGGAGATGTGGACAGCGCGCGCCAGCACCTCAGTAAGGCCGCGCTCCAGGCGCGCAACTCTTACGCGGCGAAACGCGCTTTGGGCTACTACCTGCAGATTCGAGAGCTTGGGGAAAGCTCCGATGAACTCGAGGAGGTAATCGCCGATCTTCATAGCGAGGTTGGCGAGGCCGAGAAGAGCATCGAGATTTATTCCCAGCAGTTAATCAAAACTCGCGAAACAAAACGGCGCTGCAGCCTGCTAAGAAAACGTAGTCTGGCGCTGAGAAACTTGGGGCGGCACGCTGAGGCCCTGGACGGCTATCTATCCGCCCTGGAACTGATGGGCGTCCGGGTGCCGCGCAGCATGGGGGCAGCCATTGTCTGGGCTATGCTCCGCTTTCCTAACCTTCGCTGGTTGGTGCGCCCACCACTTCCACGTCCGGAACTGATGGCAGAGTCGGACTGCGAAGAACAAGAACTCTACGACCTGGCTCTGCAGACCGGACTGGCCTGGGTAAACGACCCGATGCGGCTGGGCATCGTAGGAAATGTGTTGAATCGCCAGTTCGAGAGGGCCATGCGCTCACGCAACCCGGTCAGAATGGGTTATGGTTTTGTCATGGCCGCCAACGCGGTCGTCTGGCATCTAGGCGTTTTTCGCTGGGGGATGAAACTGGCCGTTTCCCTGGCA
>JALHOV010000362.1 GCA_022842865.1 Vulcanimicrobiota bacterium
TGGTGAGCAATGACTGATTTAAAGCGTGTTCTCGAGAATTTCTGCCGCGTCGATCTGGTGCGGGGTGCTCTGATTTTGGATGATCAGGGTTTGCTGATCGAGGAATACTTCAATGAAGAGCCGGATAGCGGCGCCATCGGGATGCTGGTTTTGCGCTCGGTGCAATTGGGGGCGCAGCTGGTGGACGAGCTGGGCAAAAGCCCACTACATCAGCAATACATCGAGTTTGCCGACTGCCAGATTACGGCTGAACAGCTGGCAAACGACTGCGTGCTGGTGGTGGTGGCGCGCGCCAACGCCAATCTTGGCCGTCTTCGCCTCGAGATCAGAAAGTCCAAGTCTGCCGTGGAGGCGATGCTGGCATGAAATCCAAGCGCATTCTCGTCATCGAAGACGATGCGGTGACTTCGGAAGTCATTCAGGTGGTGTTAGAAGACTTTGGCTTCGAAATGATGACCGTTCAGGACGCTGAGCAGGCGCTTCAGGCTGCCCGGGATGCACCTCCCGATTTGATTTTGCTGGATCTCACCTTGCCCGACTGCGACGCTGTGCAACTGTGCTCGCTTCTCAAGCAGGAACCGTCGACGCGAGACGCTGCGGTGGTTTTGATGACCCATCAGCTCAGTGAGGACGAACTGGCCAGAGTCGTTAACTCAGAAGCGGATGCTCAGGTCTCTAAGCCATTCAGTCCTCTAGGGCTTTTAGCCATCGTCCACGAATGTCTCCAACGCCAGGGAACCCCCGCCGGCTAACCCCGAATTGAGAGGATGCACGCGCATGCGAGGCACCGAACAGAAAACCACTCTCGAACTCAAGCTAGAGAAGCTGCGTTCCATTTGCGAGAAGTCTCCGGACAATCACATCGGTTTGCTGGCTCTGGCCGAGACGGCTTTCCGGCGTGGCCTGCGCCTGGAGGCGTTGGAGGCCTACCAGAAAGTCTTGAAGGACGAGTCGGTAGCTGAAGCTCATTTGTGCATGGCTCAGATGTATCGTCATCACGGCCTCTATCAGGAAGCCATCAGCGAGCTGCGCGTTCTCTTCGAAATGGAGCCCGGTTATCCCGAGGCTCACGTTTTCGCGCGGGAGCTGTCTGGCGCTACCACCCTGCCCCAAGATATCGAGGAAATTTTGCTTGCCGGTTGCGGCCATGATGAACTGGCCCTGGCGCGGGTCCGTCTCAGCATCGCCCGATCTCTGGTCTTGCGTGAGGGTCAAGAACTGGTGGCCATTCAGGAGGCCAACGCTGGCGACCCGACCTTTGGTTACTATATTTTTGAAACACGCAAGCGCTTGAGCTACTGCGAGGAGGTGCTGTCTCAGCTGACTGTGCTCGAAGACGCCCGCAGAGCTTATCTGGCAGATCTGGATCGGCAACGTCAGATCGAGCGAGAGCGTCAGCGAGCAGCCGAAGCTCCAGCGGTCGAGGCACCGAGTATCGAGGAAGTTCCAGTGTCGGAAGTTCCGTTTGCGGAAGCACAGGTGGCAGAATTACCTTTGGTGGAAGCGCCTCTGGTTGAGCCTCTGGAAGGCGGAGCCGAGTATCCGGCGGTGACCGTCGGAGAGTTCAATGATTTTGCGGAAGCCGTCACACCCGATGAGGCCGTCTACGAGGAAGAAGTTTACGCCAACGTGGACCTTTCTCAAGAACCCGAAGTCATCGAAGTCATCGAAGTCCTCGAGGTTCCCGAGGTTCCCGAGGTCCTTGAGGTCCTTGAGGTCGAGGAGGCGGTGGAAGAGGTCGGCCTGGAAGAAGAGCCTGCTCGCCTGGTTGAGCCGGCCCTCTGGGATGATCACCCCACCTATATCGCTCCTGCTCACGATTCGGTGGAAAGCGTCAACCGATATCCTGATCCCGACCTCCAGCTCGATATGATACCCACCCTGGAAGGTGCCCTGCCAGAGCCCGGCGCCCTGTGGGATGACGAGCCCGTGGATTCACGATACGATCCGGGACCCGCTCATCTCGGTCTTCCCGGACCCGAAAGCTATGACTCTGGTTTGGGCGACGACCTGGAAGCCCCCACCAGTGTGGAGTCGGTGGAAGTGCCCATCCATGTTCCCCTGCCGCCTGAGCCGGAAGTGGTCGCTCCTCCCCAGCCGGAGCCCGAGCCGGCCCAACAGGATTTCGCCAGCCTTTACGCGCCCCTACTTGCCAGTCTGGACGGATTAATCCAGACTCTGGCCAAAACCCGCAGCGTCTCTTCGGTGTTTCTCCTCAATCGTGAAGGTTATGCCGTAGCCGAACAGGTGAAGGATACCATCGGAAAGGATCGTCTTTCTGAGTTCATTATCGAGACGGTGGCGTTCTTGGAAGCCTTCGCCAGCGCCCCCCAATACTGGGTGTTGGAATGCGCGGGCGGCATCGTGGTGATTCAGTCCGTCGATTCCTATCACTACCTCGTGACAATCGGGCAGACCGGAGCCAACTTCGGCGCGCTGCGCTACACGATGGACCGGGTGCGGCCCAATTTCGAACAGGTTCTCCAGCCTGCCTGTCCCGCCTGATTCTCCCGAGGCGGCCACCGATCCGGGTCTGACCAGGGCCGACCCGATCAGTGCCGTGCAGAAGTGGGTCGATTTTCTCTTTGACCGCGTGCTCGTCAACTTGCTGCGCGCCCTGTTTCTTGCCATTCTGACGGCTCCCGGCTGGGCCGGGATGTGTGTCTGGATCTTCAAAGATGTCCCGGTGTCCTTGCCCCCGATCTTTGCCATGCTGGGACAAATCGACTCGGGCTTTCAGTTGGGCTCAAACAGCTATCTGCTGCGCTTTGCTCTGCTGGCGCTGGGCGGATTGACGGTCTTGCTGGGTCTGCAGGTGCCCCCGCAGGGGCGCTGGATGTGGCGCTGCTCCTGGCTTTTTATCGCTGTGGCCGGATTCTCGGCGGCACGAAGCTCTCACCCCTTCGAGGCCTTGTTGACGGTGGTCGACACCGCCCTGCTGAACCTGGTGGTGCTGGTCGCCTTTCATTTTCGCCCCCGTGGCGTGGGGCTGGCCTACTGCGCGGCGGCTGTGGCGGTGGCGGTCGCTTCTCTGTTCACTTTTTTTGGCGGGGAGCTTTATGTCAACGAGGATGGGCGACTGAACGGGACTTTTTTTCAACCCAATGTGACGGCCGCTTTCCTGGCCGCCGCTTTGCCCTGGGTGTTGAACCAGTGCATCGCCGCCCGGGGTCGCCCGCGTCTGCAGGTGGCCGGGCTGCTGGCCGTTGTGCCCATCTACCTGGCCTTTCTGTTGACCGGCACGCGGGCGGCCATGCTGACCGCCTTGTTGGCCATGGCCGGACGCTGGTGGTTGGGCTCCAGTTTGCGAAGAGGCCGCTCGCTTACCACGGCTCTGACCGGCTCTCTCTTCGCCTGCACCCTGATGTTGGGGGCAGGCTGGTTTGCCGTGCATAGCTCGTGGGGTCTGGTGTTGGGTTTGCTGCTCTTGGGCGGGTTGGCCTACCGCTCCGGCTTGCCCCTGTGGGGCCTGGCTGTTTTGGTAGCCCTGTGTCTGGGCGGTTATCGAGCGCAGCTCGAAGTGGCCAACTACAAGCATTCCCCTTACAACAACATTGCCCAACGCACCACCGACCTGCAAAAAGGCAGTGACGCGAGCCTCTCCTCCCGCAAAGAGTTCTGGCGGGCGGCCCTCCTGATGGGTATCGACCATCCCTGGCTGGGAGTGGGTCCGCGCGGCTTTCACCGTTATTATCCTAGCTACCAGTCGGATGTGCGCTGGTTTTCCAAGTTTTGCCACTCCTCGGTCTTGAGTTGTTTTGCGGAGCTGGGCTGGCCGGGCACCGTCCTGCTGGGCGTGCTGGGAGTGCAGTGGTTGCTGGTTTTGGCCGGCGGATTGCAGAGTCCCGCTCCCACCGCTCCCAATCCGCCAGCTCTGGACGCCGCCGTTTCCGCGATCATCCTGGCCGCCTGCATGGCGGTGGACGTGCAGTGGCAGTTTCCCGCCTTGCCGGTGCTGTGGGCGGCCTGGCTGGGCGCTAGCCTTGCCTATGTCTGGCCGGAAGTGCCACCCCCTCCGCCTCCCGCTGCCGACGAAGAAATCAGTCCCTGGACGTTGCGGCCACAGGTGCTGCTCAGCTACTTTCTGATGGCCGCCTTCGGTCTGGGCGCCGCCTTTGATATGGCCTTCGGTATGGCCCATGCGGCCAACGAGAAGGCCGAACTCTGGCTGCGTCGTGGCGAAGTCGCCCTGGCTCTCAAAGAGGACCAGGTTAGCATCGAACTCAACCCCTTCCAGGGTTCCTATTTTCACCACTACGGTTTGACTTATTCGGCCGCTCTGGCCTCCAAGTTGGACAAGGTGAAGCCCGCAGAGTTTTTGCGGATTGCTGAGCGGGCGGTCGTGCTCGACTCCCATCGGGCCGTCCACTGGGATCTTCTCCACAAGGCCTTAGTTGTCAACAAGAATACCGAGCAGGCGCAGGTTGCTTTGCAGCGCGCATTGGAATGCGATCCCGTCAACTACCCGTCCTTTTATGTGAATCTGGCGGACCTGCTGCAGGCTCCTGAGCAGCGCTCTCAGCGCGAGCGGCTGCTGCTCAGTTGCTCCCAACGTTTCCCGGTGGACGCCCTCAATTCCATGTTCGAATTCCGCAGCAATGACATCGTCCGTCAGTTGACTGAGGTTTACATGCTGCTGGCCGACCAGACCGACCGGAACCATCCAGAGCTCGCCTTGAGCTACTATGACCAGATCCTCAAGCTCAGCCCCGACGAGCCCAACGCTCGACTCGGTCGCATCGTCTGTCTGGTCAACCAGAATCGGCTGGCCGAGGCCCACCGCGAGGTGGTGGCGCTCTACAAAAAACTGCCCCAGGCAGAAGTGGTCGACGCCATCAAGCATATCTTTGCGATGGAGCATCTGCCTTTCAATGCTGCGGACTACCCCGTCGCCAAGGCCCAGCCGAAGCGCCCGTGAGTGTCCCGGCGCATGGCCCCGCTGCGTTCCTTTTCGCTGAGCAAAACCATGGTCGCCACCAGTGGCATTCCCCAGCGTTCTGACCAGGTTTCGGGATGAGCCGGTCCCTCGCCGCAGTCACCGGCTTGCACCGTCTGTCCGGGCAGTTGCTCCAGTAGGTCGCGCGGACTGGTGATGAGCAAGGCCCCCTCTTTCAGGTACTTCAGATTTCCCTGGTAGTTGGGGTGATCGACCGGACCGGGCAAGACGAAGACGGTCCGTCCCAAGTCCACAGCGTGCTCTACCGTAAGCAGAGCTCCGCTTCGCGCCGGCGCCTCGACCAGCAACACCGCCGTCGCCAGCGCCGCCAACAAGCGATTTCTTTCGGGAAAGTGGTGAGGTAAGGGCGGTTGCCCGGGAGGGTACTCGCTCAAGATCAGCCCCTGGTCGGCGATATGCCGGAACAACTGTTGGTTCTCGGATGGGTAGCAATAGTCCAGACCACAGGCCAGCACCGCCACGGGTGGACCGCTGCTATTCAGGGAGGCCCAATGCGCCGCACTATCGATGCCGCGAGCGAATCCGCTGATGATGCTGATGCCGGTGTGCGCGAGGCAGTGCGCGAAACGTCCCGCCAGCTGCCGACCGCTAGCGCTGCACCGACGCGTTCCTACGATTGTTATTGAGGTCGCTGCCTGGGCCCAGCGAGCCGGGTCGCCCTCGTAGTAGAGCACATCGGGTGGCTCGTGCAAGTTTTTGAGCCCGGCCGGATAAAGCGGATGTCGGTTGGTCATCCAGCGGCTGCGCAAAGCCTTTTCCATCAGGTCAAAGGGAGGACCGGGATGGCCCTGGCTCTGTAGGAATAGGCGGGCTCCCAGCGCACCGCGCTGGGCGCGGATCAGGGCCAGACGTGCTTTGGTTGAGAAAGGACGGCACAGGCTCAGCCAGAGTAGGGCTTTGTCTTCATCATCCATGGCGTAACCTCAACGATTCCAAAAGTTCTTGTTCCAGACGGCGGTCTTGAATGCTGAAGAGGCTCTGCCATATTCCCTGAATACGCCTTCCCGGTGGAGAGACACGCCAACCGTCCGCGTGTTGCTCCAGTCGGATTCCACGCAGGCGAATGCCGTGCCAGTCCACTTCGGCTACAGCCCTGACCCAGGGATGACCGCTAATTTTCTCCATTTTTCGAACAGAAACCACGATATCTACCTCCACGTCTTGCGGGGGCTAGCGCGCCTCCCCCTTGCACCCCCCACTGTAGGATCAAGGGGGGGCTAACGCGCCTCCCCCTTGCACCCCCCACTGATTTAAGCACGGGGGCTTTCGGGGGTGTTTAACTCAGGATGTCCATAGCATGTCCAAAGTTTTTCGTGGCCAGGGGGTCGGGGGTGAATTTGTCGAAACGTTGTCGGCCTTGAGTCCTTCGGTCTATCGTCGTTCCACTGCGCGTGGGTTGCAGTTATTGTTGGTGCGCGCCGCTCTCTTGCCATTCGTGTGTACCTTGGCGTCGCTGCTCTGGATGGGCTACGTGGAGGAGAGCGCGGTTCATCCTGCCTGGATGGCCGACATCACTCACGCTTTCATGGCTGCCATTCCGGCTTGCTGGGTCGCTTCGCTGTGGTGGGGGTGGCGACGGGCCCTCCACCTTTCCAAGGCGTTGGAGGTGTTGCGGGGTGGTCAGGCCGCCGCCTTGCCCAACGAGTTTTCGGGATTGGCTGAACATCTCAGCGTGCTCCAGGCCAGCTTGCGAGAAAAGGAAATGGCGGCGGCCACCTACGAGGCTGCCGTGCAGCGCGTCGACGTGCAGAGGCGCCTGCTTCAATTGCTGGCGCGTGAAGGACTCAATGAAGTCGACCTGGAGGGCTGGGCCGACAGTCTCCGCAAAGCGCTCGAGACAGTCCAGCCCAAGACCTTATCGCTGTGGGTTCAGGATGGGGGAGAGTTCGTATGGAGCGCTGGCGATCACCCGCCCGAACAGCGCCGACGGGCTTTCGCTGGACTCGCCCCCTGCTGGATCGAGACCAATGCTCACGGAGAGCACCACTTTTTCGTCAAGGTGGAGGCCGGCTACGAAGCTTCGGCCGATTTACCGCCGCCGGTTCTGCTGGTGATGGAGCTACATTTAGAACCTGTGCAAGACCGGCTGGAGGAGATGCGCGAACGCCTGCTGGGTATCAGCCCCTTGCTCTCGATCTCGTGGGCCAGTTGGACCTTATATCACGAACTTTTTTCCCGGATGCGTATGCACGGTAGCGTCATTCAGAACCTCGAGGACGGTGTTCTGTTGGCCGACCGCAGTGGCCTGATACTCAGTTGCAATCGGGCCGGCTCCCGCATTTTAGGTCTGCCGGTGGAGCAAATTCAAGGCAAGCCTCTGGACACTCTCCTCGAGCATTCTTGGACACGGCCTTCGCCCTCCTTCGAAATGCACATCAAACGGCCGAACCAATCACCCCTGGATGTATTGGTCATCAACTATCTGGCCTCTAGCCGACTGGCCGTATCCAGCGGCCTGGGTATCACCGTGGTTTTGAGAGATATCACCAAGCAGCGCGAGTTGGACAACCTGCGCAGCGACTTCACGGCCACCCTGTCCCATGAGTTGCGCACGCCTTTGACCAGTATGAAGGGTTATTTGCAGACGCTGATGCACCGCAAGGCCCGCACCTTCGATATGGACAAGGTCCAAAGCATCGTTGGCGTCGTCAACGGGCAGGCCGACCAACTTCAGCGACTGATCCAGGAGCTCTTAGAAGCGGCCAAGATGCGCTCACAGGATCTGGAGATTCGTCCACGCCCGGTGAATATCGGTGCGCTGCTGCTTGAATGCCTGGAGGATTATTCCAATCCCAAGGTGGCTCAGAGGGTCGTGTGTTCCGAGGACTGTTGGGCACACTGTGATCCGGAACGGGTTCATTCTGTGCTCGAGCACTTGCTCTCCAACGCGCAGAAGTACTCGTTACCGGGCGGAGCAGTGGAGCTGGGTTGTCGCCGCGAGGGAACCCAGGTGGCCATTTGGGTACGTGATGAAGGGGTGGGTATCCCTCTCGACCAGCAAGACAAAATCTTCGAGATGTATCATCGTTTAGATACAGGCAATCAGCGAACTCACTATGGAGTGGGTGTAGGCCTCTACATCGCCCGCAAAGTTGTGGAGGGCCATGGAGGCAGAATTGCCGTGAACAGTGCGCCCGGATGTGGGGCGACTTTTTCGTTTACCCTGCCCCTCTGCCCCGCCGAGCCCGAAGGCTCGGTCAGGGAGGGGCAGCTAGAGGCCAGGGGAGAGAAGGAGGCTTAGGCTTCTTCCTCTTCGACGTCGTCTAAATCATCGTCGTCGTCGTCGGCGTCATCATCGTCGTCGTCGTCGTCTTCCCAGTCGTCGTCGTC
>JALHOV010000363.1:0-1831 GCA_022842865.1 Vulcanimicrobiota bacterium
GCTGGGAATCCCACTGGCCGCCATGACCAAAGCCTTTTTCCTGTGGTTCCACGACCTCTTCCTCATCGACCCCACCAGCCGCGACCTCGCCCCCAGCCCCGACCTCAAACTCGCTTCGCCCGTGGCTGGGCCCCCCTCGGAGTAGCAATTGGCGCTGCCGGGCCGGGTGCGCAGGGAGAGAGGGGATTCGGGGGGATTTTTGTGGATTTGGGAGAGGCATCTGCCGGTAAGCCAGGCCCGGACCCAAGTTGCTTTTCAGGGTTAGTCGGGCTTGCGCGCGACTCTCCTGTTCCCGCTCGTCCCCTCGGGTCTCCCTTCCCCAGCCGGGCGGGGGTTAGACGTTGACGGGTTGGCCGAGGCTGGAGTAGTCGACTTTCATGGGGCGGCCGGCGGGGCGTTTTTGGTATTGGCCAAAGCCGGGTTCGACCAGGAATTCGCCGGCTTCATAGACTTTTTGGCCGCGGATGAAGACGGTGTGGGCCGTAACGTCGATCTTGGTGCCTTCATAGACGTTGGTGTCGCAGGCCGACTGGTGGGTTTTGGCCGAGACCGTGTAGCCTTGCTTGGTGTCCCAGAGAACCAGGTCAGCATCGCTGCCGGGCAACAGGCTGCCCTTGGTGGGGTAGAGGCCGAACATCTTGGCCGGGTTGGTGCAGCAGGTTTCCACCAGGCGCTGTAGCGAGATGCGCTTCTGATTCACGCCGTAGGTCCAGACGACCGGCATGCGTTCCTGCAGTCCATTCAGGCCATTGGGAATTTTGCGGAAGTCGTCCTTGCCCATATCCTTTTGCCCTTTGAAGTCGAAGGTGCAGTGGTCGGTGCCGACTACCTGGATGATGCCGTTGGCCAGCGCACCCCAAAGCGCCTCGCGGTCATGGGCCTTGCGCAGCGGCGGCGACATCACGTATTTGGCGCCTTCGAAGTCGGGCAGATCGTAGAGATCGGCATCCAGCATTAAGTGCTGTGCGCACACCTCGCCATAAGATTCCCAACCGCGCTTGCGCGCGCGAGCCAGTTCCACCACCGCTTCCTTACAGGTCATGTGCACGATATAGGCGGGCTGATCGGCCATCTTGCCGAGCTCCAACACGCGTCCGGTGGCTTCGCCTTCGGCCACGGGCGGCTGGCATAAGGGATGATAGTGGGGACTGAGCTTGCCCTCTGCGGCGAAACGGGCGGACAGAATATTGAGCACGTCCCCGTTGACCGCGTGGGCAGTGACCAGGCCTCCGCGTTTGCGCACTTCCAGCATCAGGTCGAAGATTTCCTCATCCGAGATCATCAGGGCGCCTTTGTAGGCGGTGAACACCTTAAAGCTGGTGATGCCGCGCTCGAATGCGAGGTCCAGTTCTTTGCGGATGCCTTCGTTCCAATCCACGATACACATGTGGTAGGAGTAGTCGCACATCGCTTTGGGCTTGGACTTTGCGTCCCAAATTTCGAGAGCCTGGGCCAGAGTGCCGCCCTTGGTGGGAATGCAGAAATCGACAACGGTGGTGGTCCCACCGGCGATGGCGCATTTGCCGCCGGTGGTGAAGTCGTCCTTGCTCACCGAGCCCATAAAGGGCATCTCCAGGTGACAATGGACGTCGAGGCCGCCGGGAAGGAGGTATTTGCCGGCAGCATCGATGGTGTGGTCTCGGGTGACATCCCCGAGGTTGGAGCCAACGCTCAGAATTTTGTCATCCTGGAACAAGAGGTCGCCGCGGAACTGATCGCTGGCCGTTACAATCTCAGCATTTTGAATGAGGGTACGCATGAAAAGACCTCCTAAAAGTGGGGAAAGTTGCCGCGTTTGGTTCCTCTTGGACGCGAAACTCCCCTGCCCAGG
>JALHOV010000363.1:1841-8270 GCA_022842865.1 Vulcanimicrobiota bacterium
TGACCAGGAGGGGGGGTTAGACTGGTCCCAGAAGGGCTGGCCGTCACTTGGAGGTGCCATGAGCGTAACCGTTATCGATCATCCCCTGATTCAGCACAAGCTTACGTTGATGCGCGATCGCACCACCGGGCCCAAAGACTTCCGCGAACTGCTGGAAGAGATCGCGATGCTGATGGCCTATGAGGTGACTCGCACGATTGCTCTCGAGGATATCCAGGTGCAAGGCCCCCTCGGCCCCTGCGACGGCAAGACGATCTCCGGCAAGAAGCTGGGAGTGGTTCCCATTCTGCGGGCCGGTCTGGGTATGGTCGGCGGGATCCTGCGTCTGGTACCCAATGCCAAGGTGGGTCACATCGGACTCTATCGCGACGAAACCACCCTCCAGCCGGTGGAATACTACTGTAAGCTTCCAGAGGATCTTGCCGAGCGCGACCTGTTTCTGCTCGACCCCATGCTGGCCACCGGTGGTTCGGCAGCGGCGGCGGTGGAGTTTCTCAAAAAGCGCGGTGCCCGTAGCAAAAACATCAAGTTCCTGTGTTTGCTGTGTTCTCCCAAAGGCATTGAGGTGCTGCAGCAATCGGATCCGGAAGTGGATATTTACACTGCTTCCATCGACCAGGCCTTGAACGACCGAGGTTATATCTTGCCTGGACTGGGCGACGCCGGAGACCGTCTATTCGGCACCATGTAGTCATAGGGGCTTTGAGCCTGTGTTTGGGGCTGGCCCAGGCGGCCGAAGCTCGAAAACTGGCGTTCCCGTTGTTGGGTATTGAGGCATCCGTGCCGGATGCTTATACCATTGAGGAGGCGAATTCCGCTCGCGTCGTCTTGTCGCGCAAGAGCAATCCGGTCGGACTATCCTTTTACCGAGTCGAGTTCGGCAATCTCGAGAAGTTGACTCCCGCCCACCACAAAGAGCTGGAGAAATTCTTGCGCCAGCGGCTGGGAAAAGGGGCTCAGGTGGAGATGTCGAGTCTGGTGGTGGGCGGGCGCCCGGCCACACGCGTGCTGGTCTCTGGAATGCGCGCCGGCAAGCCCTGGCAAATGCTGGCCGCCTGGAGTTTTCGCGGCGGTCAGGCCCAGGTGGTGGAAGTGCTCTATCCGGCGGTCCAGCGCAACGAAGCCGGCGACCTCTTTGGGCAGGTCTGTCGCAACCTGACATGGGTGCGTCCCGAGCGGGGGTAGCAGGTTTACTGGTGGCTTTGAGCCAACTAAGGGATACGTGAAAAAGCGGCGGGCCCTGAGTCTTCTGGAGATACTTTTCGCCATCGGATTTCTGACCGTGATCCTGGTGGCTTTTGCGGCCGTCTATCCAGCCGCCTATCGGCTCAATCGCAAGAGCGCAAAGGCCACCATCGCGGCCAAGACCGCCTCTACCATTGGGGCCGAGATTCTGGCGCTGCCCTTTGACTCGCCCAGCTTTAGCACTACCTCCCAGCCTAATTTATCGGCCCTCGCTCAGGACATAAGCGGCACGGGGGCCATCAGGACCTTTGTCACACAGCAGATGCGCAGCACCATTCCGGCCGGCTATGAGGTGCGCGCGCAGGCAATTCGCGTCGCTCTTTATGGCGTCGTGGACCCGAGCGGACTTACCAACGACATCGGCGGTCGTTTCGCCCAGGTGCAGGTGACCACCTATTACAACGACTCGAATACGGGAGGGGCGGAAAAGAGCGTTACCATTATTTCCGGCAAAGCGGAAAACCGAGATGTCCGTTAAGCGCTGCCGCGCTTTTACGCTCACTGAAGCCATGGTGGGCCTGCTTTTGCTCTCGCTGATCCTGGGCGTGGTTGCCGAGGCCATTCGCTGGGCGGTCCGCTCACATCGCAGCGGGGAAGCCAAGCGCCAGGCGATTGTTTTGGGACGAGATGTGCTCAACCGAATCTCCGCCGAGATGTCGACCTCGATTGGCATGGGCTTGCTTCCAAATGGTGGCGAGTTGCGCAGCGGGGTCATCTACCCGGACTACAGTCCCGCTCTCAATCAGCCTTTCAGCGGCAACCTCTATAAACGGGAACACGTATTGCAGACGCTACCCGGCGGTGCCACCGTGAACGTGGATCGCGCCTACAATCGTTTGATCTTTAGTTCTCCCGGCAAGCGCAGCGGGGTGTTCAACGATTCTCTGGCCGATTATGTTTTTGTCGAGTATCTGGTGCCCGGTCGCCTGGACAATCCAGATTTGCCTCAGAACAAACTGTACCGCCGTACTTACCGGGTCCAGACCGACCCTCTGGCCGCGGCCATTCCCGGGTTGACGCTGGCGGGCAACTACGAGGTGGCCAATGGACCCTTCTTTGTCCTCGACGCAGCCGACCCCTTGGGCAATAGCAACATGGTCGACGCCGCCTTGACCCCTGATCAGAAGCTCCAGCGGGGGCTGGTGATGGAGTTGCCCAAGCCCGAAGACCAGCTCCAGTTCAGCGTGGAGCACACTGCCGCCACCGCTCAGAGGACCACCCCTTTGCCCAACGACCCGGCCTACCAGCCGGCCCTTTTCACGGTCACCGTTTCCATCATGATCGATTCTCAAGGAAACAATAAATATTATGGCTCGCAAGTGCTCACACAACAGGTTACAATTAAGTCCGGGTACTGATTTAAAAGCGTGGAGGAGAGATGAAGCTTCCCAAAGGACTGCGTCGCCGTAAAGGCGTGGCGCTGATACTGGCTCTGCTGACCACCGTCATCCTGGTCACGTTGAGCCTCGCCTTCATGTCGCTGTCTCTCAGCGAAGCCCGCACCTCTCGCTCCTACGGCTACGAAGAGACCTCGGTGCAAGCAGCCAGCTATGGACTGGAGTATGCGCTGACCTATATGGGCCGAGGCACGGTGCCGGGCCAGCAGCAGGTATGGGAGAGAAGGCTCTGGCCGAATCCTGGGGGAAGCCCTTCGATGGCCTTCGGTTTTTACAATGTGTTGAGGACTCAAGCTACGCCCATCACAGTCGGGCAATCCATCCCCCCGGCACCCGGTCAAAACATTGGAGTGGTCGTTCTGGATATCGTCCAGGACCCGAGCCTGGAAGCCTTTGTGCCTTCCACCCTGAGCAATCAAGACAAGGTTCAACTTCGACAGGACTTGCGGCGCATCAGAATTTGTGATCAGCAGCTAAACCCTCGTTTGTTTCCGTTGAATTCTGACCTGGCCTTTACCTGTGATGTGGTGGTTGAACCGATTCTTCTTTCTAGAGGGCAAGGTCGCCACGATTATCGGCTGATCTCCACTGCTCGGGTCTACACCCTGGTCAATGGTGCATCTGTGAACGTGAACGCTCCTGTGGCCACCCGAGTGGTCGAGGCTCGCGTCAAAGAGTCCAGCTTCGACTACGCTCACTTTATTGCCAACGGACGCACCTGGAACGTGAACGGCTACACGCCGGGTACCACGCCGAAAACCGATACGACAGACCTGGCCGATTATGTGGTGATCCCTAAAGATTACGTAGAGCAGGGTCCCATGCGGGTCGACGGTCAGGATGTGGCCGGCTCACCGGTCGGTTCGGTGGAGCGTCACGTCAAGGAACAGGCCGGCAACCTCCGCTTCCTGGCCAATTCTGCCCAGAACGGTCCCAAGTTCAGTCACAAGCTGACCATCAATCAGCCCGCCAACGTTTATCCCGACGATGTGACCGACGCAACCATGGGCGGGTTCACGGCGGGTTTCGTGCCGCGTTCGTCGCGCGTCGGAATTCCCGATTTCCGCCAGGATGATATGAAGTTGGCCGCCAAGTTTGTGGTGGACAACGACGACCAGTCGGGTCTGATTGAAATTCCCACCTCCAGCATCCCCGGCGCCCGGGGCAGCACCCTGGCTGCTCCCAAGTCCAGCGATCCCACCAACCCATTTTATGACGGCACGGACGTCGTGACCGATTCGGAAGGCAACACCAGAACCGTCAATAAGCCGTTTGATTTCCGGCCGCGCGTTCCCAATATAGAAGTCGTGCTCAACAAAGACCAGATTCAGATTCAGACCCGGTCGACGTTGGACGGAAGCATCACGAATTCCCGTACCATTCGGCAAGACCAACTCCAGAGTGGACTGCTTTACGTGCAGGGCGGCAATGTGGTGGTCAAAACCGACCCCACCAACAAATTTCAAGGGAAGCTGAGTATCGTGGCCACCGAGGACCCCAACCGCGACGGCTTTATACCCAATGACTCCAGTGTTTACAGCGATGCGGCTCGGGGCTATTTCACCGCCCTCAAGAACGAATGGGACCAGACGGTGCTCAACACAGGCTTGAAGCCTGCTGACGTTGCTCGCTATCCCACGCCGCCTTACACGGTTGCGCAATTGAATGCAGGGCGAGCGAGGTTCGGCGCCAGCGTCGTTCCCCCGGTCGAGTCGGAAATGCCCAGTGGGCAGTTGCTCTGGCCGGCCCCGCCTGTCGAGCGGGATGCTTCCGGTAATAAGGTGCGTTATGCGACCGAACGGGAAGGCAACATCGTCATTGCTGATGACGTGAAGTATAATGATAAGTCCGGAAACCAACTCGGCCTTTTTGCCCAGAACTTTGTCTTGCTCAATGACAACACTCCCAAAGATCCGGTCACCCAAGAAGAGAAATTGACCATCGATGCCGTGCTGGTCAGCAAAGAACGTACGGTCAGCCTGGATTGGGATAACACCGGACGCCAACCCATTGAGGGCTGGAAAGAGCTGATGGCCCCCCGCGCGGCCAACCAGCCGCAACGTAAGATTGCTATCAATGGCTCAGTTATCAGTGAATACATCGATGTCGAAGGCGACCAGCTTGGCCGTGGCTACAAGAACCAGGAATTCAAGTATGACCTGTCTCTGCGCAACGCCAGCCCGCCCTTTATGCCGCGACCAGACCTTGCCGAGCTGCCCGGTGGTTTCCGCTTCATGATCCTTCACTACCTGGACCGCGGCTCGCTCTCTACGGCCGGCATCCTTGGTCCCTAGGGGTATCTTATGAGGTTCCGGGCTCGTTCCCGTCAGCCCGGCTCGGCCCAGCAGCTTTACGATTGGCATCTTCGTCCAGGCGCTCTTTCGCTGTTGACTCCCCCCTGGGAATTTATGCGTTCGCGCGGGCGCGATGAGGGAATCCGGGACGGTGATCTGCGTCATCTGCAGGTGACCCCTCTTTATCTCTCCTGGTGGGCTCGCCACAGCCATTTTCAGGAGGGCCGAGGGTTCCAAGACTCCCAGGAGCGTGGACCGCTGCGGCGCTGGGCGCACGAGCATTCCTTCCTGGAGGCAGGGGCGGGGGAGAGCTGGCTGGTCGACGAGATCGATTTCGAGCTGCCCCTGGCGCCAGCTTCTCATGTCGTGGCCCCTCTGTTGCGACGCCAGATGGCCACAATGTTCCGCTTTCGACACCTGGTCACCCGACTTTGGCGCACCCTCCCGCAACCGGCCCAACCTGGCCGTTACGCCATAAGTGGTGCTTCTGGCGTGCTCGGTCAGGCGCTGGTGGCCGTGCTGGGCACGGCTGGGCACGAAGTCATTCGCCTCGTGCGCCGACCGGTCACGGCTGCTGACGAAGTCTTTTGGGACCCCCAAAACGATCGGCCCGAGCAACGCCTCGAGGGCCTGGACGGGTTCATTCATTTGGCCGGTAAGGGGGTGCTGGACGGTAACTATGGACCGGCTCACCAGGCCGAGATTGATTCGAGCCGAGCTCAGGCGACCGCCAGTCTGTGCCGTTCGCTGGCTGCCCTGCAGCGCCCACCCGCTGTTTTTGTGTCCGCCAGCGGTATTGGCTACTATGGTCACCGCCCTGAGGGTATCTGCAGCGAAGAGGTAGGGCCCGGGGAGGATTTCCTGGCCCAGGTTTGCGTGCGCTGGGAGGCCGCTTCCCTGCCGATGGAGGCGGTCGGCTCGCGCCGGGTCTGTCTGCGCATTGCACCGGTGCTGACGCTCCGCGGCGGTGCGTTGCCTCCACTTTACTGGTCCTGTCTGGCGGGCCCAAGCTGGCGCATCGGCGACGGAAAGCAACCCTTTAACTGGATCTCCCTGGAAGATACCCTGGGCATGGTGCTGGCCGCGCTGGCTCAGCCTCAGTGGAGCGGATCCATCAATTGCTGCGCCCCGCAGCCGACCACGTTGGGCGCGTGTGCTCGGGAGGTGGGCTCGGTTCTGGGCGGGCGCCCGCAGATGGTCGTCCCGGAGGCCTGGTTCAGGCTGGCTTTGGGTCGCCGGGCCCCGCTTTTACTGCAAGGCTGTTTCGGAGTTCCCGGCCGGGCGCTGGATCTAGGCTACCGATTTGTCTATCCCGACCTGTCCGGCTGCTTGCGCCAGGCGCTGGGCTGCTATCGAGACGAGTGCGCCCCCGACTGGAGCTTCGAGTGGTTTTCCGGCTAGTTAGCTCGAAGGCCGCTAGCCTTCACTTGAGTTGTGGTCTAAATTGGCCCACCAACAGCACGCGGGAGGTGGTATGTGGGGCCCTCCCTGTA
>JALHOV010000364.1:0-7855 GCA_022842865.1 Vulcanimicrobiota bacterium
GTATCTCGGAACCAACGGCCAGCTTCCCTCCCGACTCGCCCCCCGCTTCAACGCCTTCCTGTTGGAAGTCGTCTGAGCTTGAGGGAGCTGGTCCTGATCCTGGCGCTCGCCCTGACGCATCTGGTGGTTGCCCAGCCTGAGCCGCCTTCCGAACTGCCGGCCCTGGAACCGGCGCCCGCCCTCGACCCTCTACAATTGCTGCCCGACGGTCATGGTGCCATTCAACTGGAAATTCAACAGGCGGTGGAGCGCGGGCTCTCCAGTCATCCCCAGGTGCTGGCAGCCAACGCTCGGGTGCGTTCGGCTTACTGGGCCTATCAGAAAGCTGCCTCGCTGCCTTCTACCGAGGTGACGGTCGGCACCATTCCCGGCACCAACGTGGCGGGGTCTATACCGGGCGGCAGCAATCCTTCGGGGGCGGGCGCGGGTTTCGCTACCTTCGCGGCAAACGGTCAGACCGATACTTACGTCCAGGTCACCCAGCCCTTTATGCCCATCGGTAGCTACACTGCCAGCCAAAAAGTGGCCCTGCAGGATTATCGGGTGGCCGTGGCTGACTGGGAGGCCTCCAGGGTCAAGCTGCGTCAGCAGATCAAGGACGCCTTTTACAACCTGTTGGCCGCTCAGGAATCCATGCGGGTGGTGCAGAACAATCGCGACCTGGCCAACGAAGGCTACAACATCGCCCAGAAGCGCTTTTCTTCTGGCGCCGGTCCGCAGCTGGACCTGATCGACTCGGGGGTTCAGTTGTCGCGAGCCAACCAGGACCTGGTTCGCTCTCAGGCCGGCCTCAAGGAAGCTCAAGCCACCCTGGCGCCGCTGCTCAACTTGCCCGGACAAACCGTCATCGAATGCAGCGGAAGTCTGGACACTCCCAGCCTGGAGCTTGCCTACTCCAGGCTGCTTGAGCTGGCTCAAAGCAATCCCCAGATTCAATCCGCCCTGTACTCACTGGAGCGAAGTCGGCGTTCGGTCACCCTGGCCGAACAACAAGCCCATCCCACCCCGCTGCTCACCTTTCTGCGCGATCTGACCACGCGCACCTACCAGTTTCAAATCGGCCTCCAGTTCCCCATTGACTGGGGACAGATCCGCAACGACGTGCGCGCCAAAGAAGAAACCGTACTTGAGCAAGAACAAAACTTGCAGTTGGCTCGTTTGGAGATCTCATCCCGGCTGAAAGTCGCCTTTGAACAATATCTGGGGTCCATGCGCAACGCCGCCGACTTTCGCGAAAAAGTCTTGCAACCATCCGAAGAGTCCACCCGAATCACCCAGTATGGGTTCAAACGGGGGGCCGTTCCCTACACCCGCCTGCTCACCAGTCAGCAAAATCTGGCCTCGGTGCGCAAGGAATACATCGCGCTGCTTCAGTCGGTCTTCGTGGCCCTGAACGCCCTGGAAGCCGCCGCCGGGCAGCCGGTGAGCGAAGGACCGGTCAAACCACACCAGAAGACCGGGCCATGAACGAATTGGCTCCTTCCATCGTCCTGGTGAATATGCCGATCGTCGATGTGCAGCGACCCAACCTGGGCCTGAGCCTGCTGCAAGCCATCTTGGAAGAGGGCGGCCTCTCTTGTGAGGTCGTCTACGGCAATCTGGACTATGCCGAAAGAATCGGCGTCGAGCGCTATGAGCGACTCGGTCAGGCCACTCGGGCCTGGTTCCTGATGCTGCTTGGGGAAGCTCTCTTCCATCGCGCCGCCTTCCCGGATTTTGCGTTTCCTGAGGAAGAGGTGCTAGCTTTCGCCGCCCAATCTCCGCCCCTGGATGCATTCCGCTCGAATTTTCGCGACATGCAGCGCCTGGCCACCGAAATGGTCTACGATCTGGCCGAACGCATCGTGGCCGGGCGGCCCCGAATTGTCGGTTGCACCTCGACTTTTCAGCAGCACATTCCCTCGTTGGCGCTTTTGCGCCGAATCCGTCAGCTCGACCCGTCTATCGTTACTATGATGGGAGGGGCCAATTGTGAAACGGTCATGGGCATTTCCACCCACCGCAATTTCCCCTGGGTGGATATTGTCGTTTCGGGCGAAGCCGATGGATTGATTGTTTCCCTGTGCAAAGATTTGATCGCCCATGGTGCCGACCTGACCTCTCCTCCTCACGGGGTCTATGCTCCGCTGCATCGCACCCAGGGTTATCCTCAGGAGGCTCGTGCCAGTTTTCAGGCTCTCGACACCTTGCCCTATCCGCACTTTGACGACTACTTCCGAGCCTTGCAGGCTTCTCCCCTGCAGCCCGCCGTGCGCGTCGGGTTGCCCCTGGAGACCTCACGCGGTTGTTGGTGGGGCGCCAAACATCACTGCACCTTTTGCGGGCTCAACGGGGGCGGCTTGGCCTTTCGTCGCAAGTCGCCTCAGCGGGCTCTGGCGGAAATGTTCTGGATGGCGGAGCGATGGGGCATCACTTCGCTGGAGATCGTCGACAATATTCTCGATTTGCGCTATCTCGATACGGTCATTCCCGAACTAATTGCCTCCGAGCGCGACTGGAATATCTTTTATGAGGTTAAATCCAATCTGAGGCCGGCGCAAATGAAAGCGATGGCTCAGGCCGGCATTCGCAGCCTGCAGCCCGGTATCGAGAGCATTGATTCGCGGGTGCTCAAATTAATGGACAAAGGATCGAGGGCCTGGCAGCAGGTGCAGTTTCTCAAATTTTCTCGGGAGTACGGCATTCAGGTCAGCTGGAACATGTTGCTCGATTTCCCGGGCGAGGATCCGGAATGGCATCGACATACGGCCGAGCTTATGCCCCTGCTCTTCCACCTGGAGCCCCCCGCCGGGGTGGTGGCCATTCGCTACGACCGCTACAGCCCATACTTTGAGAAACGCCACCAATACGGGCTGAACCTGCTCACCCATCCGATGATGGAAATGCTCTACCCGGTCTCGGCTGAGCAGGCTTTTGATCTCTGCTATCACTTTCAAAAAGAAAAAGGGACAGCGTGGTCTCATCCGATCCAGGCCCGGCTCCACGAGATCGCTCAGGAATGGCGCCGGGCCTACTATTCTGGATGCGAATTGACGGTGGAAGACCGGGACGAAGAACTCCATTTCCGGGATACCCGCCCCTGCGCCGTGTCGGCCGAGCGGCGGGTGTCAGGGGTCGACCGGCAGACTTATCTGGCCTGCCAGGAGGCGACGCCGGTTCGTGAGCTACCGGTCGATTCGTTGCAGCGGCTGCTCGAGCAGCGGTTGGTGGTGGTGTTGGACGAGCGTTGCCTGAGCCTGGCCGTTTCCGCCTCTGTTGCCAAGGGTCCCCTTCGAGTCGAGTTCCCGGGAGGACACGTCCGTCCCGAATTGCTACCCGCCTCGGTTCGGGTCGGTCGGGGCGGGTTTTTCGAGACCATTTTTCGGTAAGTTCCGCAGGTAAAGCGCGTCAATCACATCTCCGTAGCGAATCTGGTAAAAGCCGGTCCAACCGGCCTCGGTCAGCCATTCGTCTACCGCTGCGGCCCCGGCTCCGCCGTGGTAACGTTGCACCAGGTTTAGCTCGATCAAGATGGCGTCCAGAAAGGGCAGGGTCCGGGCGGCCCCGCTCAGCACTTCCAGTTCGTGTCCCTGCACATCCAAATTCAGGATGTTGAAGTCCTGCGGTTCCGAAACTAATGCATCGAGCGTATCGCATGCGACGGTTATCTGGTCTTGAACCTGAATCCAGTCCGCTTCCGGTTGGTGAAGGGAGGAGAGCATTTCCAGTTCGGCCACATGGAAGTGAGCCTCACGCCGCCCATCACTGACCGCTTTTTCCACCACTTCGACGCGCATTCGGTCGCTGCGGTCCAAGATGCGTAGCCAGTCTTGCCAGAATTTGACGTGGGCGTGCAGTTGCCCCAACACCAGGGGGCTGGCCTCAAAAAACACGACCCGCCGGCAGCCAGCCGCCAGGTAGTTCTCCAACTCCAGCCCATAGTGAGCCCCCACGTGCAAGACGCCTCGAGGGGGGAAGCCGCATTGCTTAATCAGGTCCACCCAGCCGGCGTAGACCGGGGGGCGCAATCGGCTGAGCCAGAGCACCTGGTCATTGGGCTCCATGCAGCGTTGGTGGTAGGCCAGCGAAGCGGCCGACTGTTTGGTGGGGGAGCGAAACAGGTCCAGATAGTGCGAAGCGGGACTAGGCAGCAACAACCGGTTCCTCGTCCAGGCAGCCCAGGTCGAAAAGGCGCTCCAGTAAGGCCAAAGTCTCCGTCTCAGACATGCCTGAGGTATACAAATTGAGCAGCGCTAACTCCTCGGCTGTATGCTTACCGTCGACCAGCAGCGAAACCACCTGGCGCGCGCTCTGGGCCGGAATCCCACGGAAACTCACGCGACCATAGTCGGAAACCAGGACGACCTGACCTTCCTCCTCCATCACTCGCATAGCCGGGGACAGACGTACGAACGGCAGTTGCACGATAGAATTGGCCAGGGAATCCAGCCACGAGAGCACCAGTCTCCCCAGTTCCTCGGCGCTGGCGAAGCGGCCCTCGCGCACCACCCAATAGCCCAGAGGCCACTTACTGCTGGCCGCACAAGGGGTGATCATGCGGATCAAGCCGTCAACCATGTTGATTAAGAAGCCAGAGACGCAGGCGATGGTCCCCCCTTCCTCGGTGACAACTAGATTGCCGGCTCGATCGGTGCGATCCTGGCGATCCTGCGCCTTGCCTGCCTTGGTATATTTCATGCTGGATTCAATATTTTGTGGAATACATTCCACATGGGCCAGCTCTCGGGCCGAATATTCTTGATGAACGGCAAGAAAATTCTTCAGCGTCAGAATCGAGAAGCGGTTGATCCGGCAGCCCTTTTCTTCCGATAGTTGAAGCAGCTTTCGCGTTCGTTGGGGATCTCGCAGGGACAAAGCGGTGGTGGTCTGAGGAAACTGCCCGGTGATCTCGTGAAAGTCGCTGCAGAACTTTTCGTAGTCGGGATTGTCGAGTGGATCCGTGGCCCAGTAACAAAAGCCCCAGCGGGCGATGGGCCCGAGGATCTCCTTTAGAGTGGTCAGGGTGCTTCGCCAGTGTGCCGAATTCGGCTCATCGTAAGCCCAAATTTCGCTCAACTTGGGAGCCGAGACTCCGCAAAACCAGCAGCCCACCGAGCATCCTTTGTTCAGCTCCAGCGCCATGGGGGCGTGGATGATGGCGTGCGCTTTTCCCTGGCCCATCTCCAGCAAGAACCGGTGCTTCTGGCGCTCGCGCCACTTATGATAGGCGGGATGGTGAGCCCCCTCTCCGGATCGCATGGAATCCCGCATGGAAAGCAATCCTTGGACCCGCTCTCGGAAAGCGGTGACCACCGGAGTGGCGGCCGGCTCGGTGGCTGCATATTGCTGGTCCCAAAGGGCACGGACCTCATTGGGGTCCCAATCGAATCCGCATTCGCTGGCGACCTGGGCGGGATTGTCCTGCAGTTTCTCCCGGAAGGCCGGCTCAGCCACGGCCCGTTCCAGTAATCGTTTCACTTCGTAGAGGGGGATATGGGCGACTTCGGTGGGGGTTTGCATGACTCTGGCTTCTCGCGAGCGGCCCGGCTACCTGCCGGCAAAGTCTTGGTATGAAGGAAGGTGCGGGCGCTTCCTCGTAGCCTGACCCATGCAGTCCCTACCGAAACGTCAGGCATTTTTTGACCCCTCCCAGTTTGACTGGTTAGACGGGCTTCGGCAGCAGTTTGCGGACCTTCGCGCCGAGGCTCAGAGCGTGCTGGACGGCTACCGGTATCTTCGCTGGATGCATCCGGCCGCTTACCAGACCCACCAGGCGGGTGCCCGGGGTCAGCGGGCCACTTTCTACTTGTCGATGTATCAGTTCGCCATTCCAGCCAATCAGAGTCGGTGTCCTGTGGCCAGCGCCGCGGTCGCCAAGATACCCGGTCTGGTCACGGCCGCGATTTACTTGCTGGACGCTCATTCGCGTATTTTGCCTCACTTTGGCGCCACTTCCGCGGTTTTACGCGGTCACATGGGGCTGATTTGTCCGCCCGGCTGTTTTTTGCGGGTGGGCGAGGAACGCCGGGATTGGGCGGAGTCGGAATTTTTGATCTTCGACGACACCCTCGAGCATGAGGCCTGCAACGAGTCCTCGGAATGCCGCGCTATCTTGATGTTTGACTTCTTTCATCCCTCTTTGGGTGCCGAGCAGTGCAGTCAGGAATTGGCCAAACTTCGGCAGTCCAACCTGAGCGCGGTCGACCTGCTGCGCATGCAGGCGGCCGGTGCCTCATGTCACGGAGAGTTTACGCAAGAGAGCCTGGATCGGGCACGCCTGGGCGTGGCCGATCGCGGGCTCTATTTTGCTTGAAAGTGCCAGACCTCGGCTTGGCACCAAATCGAGAGGAGAGAAACCATGTCCATGAAACGCGAAGAGTTTGAGGCAAAAATCTATGCAAAGGCTGCCTCGGACCCGGCCTTTTTGGCGGCCCTGCGGGCCAATCCCAAGGCCGCCCTGCAGAAAGAACTGACCGAACTGAAGGCCGACGTGACCTTGCCGGATAATTTGCAGGTGAACCTGGTGGAAGAGTCTCCTCAGCAGATTTTTCTGCGCCTTCCGGTTCTGCCGGGCCAGCTCAGCGAAGCCGACCTGGCTGGCGTCTCCGGCGGCGCCGGGGGTGGCGCGGTGGTCACCACAGCGGTCATGCTGGATGTGGCCACTGCAATCCAGGTGGGGGTCGTGGTGGCGATCGGTGGACCCGGTGGTCCCGGCGGGGTTATCGTTTAACCGGCGCTAACCGGCCGGATTCGAAATAGCGGAACAGGTCTTCTCCCGGGCAGCTGGTCTGCCCGGGAGCCTGACTGCGGTGGGTGGATAAAACCTCCAGGCCGTGCTGGTCGCGCAGCCAGGCCAGCAGTTGAACGGTCGCGTCCAAGGCCTGGGGCGTCACCTTTTGTTCATCGAAATTGCCCCACAATTCCACGTTGATCACGCCATTCAGGTCATATTCGGTATTGCTGTCCGGGCGATAGCGCAATTCCCGGCCCTCAAAGACCTGCCCCTGCGGGTCGATCAGGAAGTGGTAGGGCAGATCCGGCCAGTGTTTCTCCCTTTGGCCCCAAAGCTGCAGAGCTCGAATCTTTAGAAACGGGTCGTCGCCCTCTTTCCACAGCACGCCGGAATGGTGGAGCACGATCCGCTGAGGCACGTGCTGCAGGTTCGTCGGCATCGGTTGAGGCTGCGAACCCCATTGGTCCCGGGGCACAAAGTGCTGCGGTTGGGCCCAGACCCGAGCGGCAAGTAGCCAGACCAGCAGTAGTCTGGCTGCGCTAGGGCCCATAGGGCTCGCGAACCTGGATGACCTGCACCGTGTCGCCTTCACTCAGGTTTTCGCTGCCCAAGACCACCAGCGCCTCGCGGTCTTCCACTTCCTTTTCCACCAAGGCAGTGGAATTGTCGCGGTGTTTCACCTGGACGGGAATGCGCGAAACCTTTTGGTGGCGCACCGCCCAGACCCATTGTTGTCCTTGCGCGTCACCGCGCACGGCAGCCAGGGGCACCAGGATACCCGAGCGGTTCTCGAGGTTGAGGGAAAGTCGCACGGAAGTGCCATTGACCAGTTCCGGCGGCAGGTGGACGGGCCGAAAGCGCGCCTGCAAAGTGTTCGTCTTGGCGTCAGCGGAGGGAACGACGTCTTGCAGGGTGGCCAGAAAATGCTCCTTATTCAGGGCCGAGGTGACCTTGGCCACCAGTCCTTTTCGCAAGAGTCCGGCGAAGCGATTGTCGATATTCGAGAGGATTTCCGAGGCCTGGGTGTCAACCAGGGTCAGCAGTGGCCCGCCACCGGGTCCTACCGACTGTCCGGGCTCGACCTGGCGTTCGACCACGACTCCCGACATCGGAGCGTAGATCATGGTGGTGCGCAGCTCGATC
>JALHOV010000364.1:7865-8262 GCA_022842865.1 Vulcanimicrobiota bacterium
GCGCTTGCCCCACACCGGCCTCGGCTTTGCCGAGTTCAGCCTGTTGTAGGCGAACCTGAGCCTCCCCCTGCCGCGCCAACAGCAGCGAGTTTCGCGCGGCCGAAGACTTGCTCTGGGCTGTTGCCAACTGGTCCTGAGAGATTTTGACTTTCAGCACCGCCTGCTCGTAATCAAATTGGGCGATGGCCTTCTGGGCGAGCAGGTCTTTCTTGCGATCGCGGTCGCTCAGGTCGGAGGTGAGTTGGGTGCGCGCCTGGGAAATGCCGATTTCGGCCTGGCGTAGAGATTCTTTGGCCTGAGTGACCTCGCTGAGATTTTGCTTGTGGGTATACTCCACCTGGATGCGCTGGCGAGCCACTTCGGCTTCTGCTGAACGCACGGCGGCTTGTTGCTGGGA
>JALHOV010000365.1 GCA_022842865.1 Vulcanimicrobiota bacterium
ATCTCAGGCTAAGAAGTGCCCGCGCTGTCGCGGCAAGAAGCAAGTTCAGTTCCTGGTCCCCGGTCCCCATCGGCCAACCTATGTGGAAGGCCATGTTTACGCTCCGGACGGTGTTACCGTGGTTCCTGAAGCCAAGCTCCAGTTTCATTGTGAAGCCGGCGACTGGAAGCACACCACGGATGAACAGGGACGGTTCGGCGCAGACCTGCCACCCGGCAAGTATCCGCTGGAGATTCAGTCCCCCCAGGGCAAGCTTTCCACCGTCATCGAGGTCATTCCGCAAACCACGCCGACGCCCGTGGATCTGGACCCGCGCTTTCCAACCCGCGTCGACACTTATATATTGCAAAAATGAAAAGGGGATGATCCAGGTCGGAAGAATACCCGAGCATGCTCACCCTTCCAGCCAGTTTCACCGTCGTGTGTGTCCTCGTTATGCTTGGCATTGCCTTTCTCCCTCCCAAGATACCGACGGTTTTGCGCAATATCTTGCTCCAGGTTGCGTTTGGAACCTTTATCTACTTTGCGATGGGTGAGGCGACTTTTAACCTGCCAAACGGTGACAAGCTCCCCATGTCAGGTCTGGCCGGCGGCTATATGATGGTCGACCCCAGCATTTCGCTGTTCAATAAGCTGTCGCTCGGGTTCCTCGGAACCGTGCTGGGCGTCGTTTTGAGCATTCTGGTGGGACTCGTCCGCTTTCTCATCAATCGCAAAAAGGGTGACAAAAGCGACGACTAAAGGAATTTCCTGGTCTCATCCGGAAAAACTTGGAAGAGTCATACTGGAGGTGTACTTTGGAAATTGAAGAGAATCGCCCCAGTGTCTGGACCTGGATTTCGATTGGTGTTGGGGCAGGATTGCTGGTGACGCTGGTCGCCGGGCTCAGTTATCACTACTGGGAAAGTCAGAACCGCAAGAAAGACCCTCGCGCCGAGAAAGTCAAAGAATTGATCGACGAAGCCGAGAAATTGCTGGCTCAAGGGCGCAAGCTGAATCAACAGCGTCAGCAAGCCTGAAATGGGGCAGGGCCGCTCGGCCCTGACCCGAAAAGTCGGCGGGGCCGCACCACAGGGTGGTGCGGTTTTTCATAAGAGGACAGGAGACGTTCAACCCGTGGATAGTGCCAAAACCTTGCCCGAAAGCCATTCCGACCTGCCTTTCCTGAATGGTGTTTTGGAGCGGGTGGAGCGCGAACTCAAGCAGCGCGAAGAAGTCGGCTTCCTCTACTTCGACGTCATCGAATTCGGTCGCCTGATCGCCACCCATGGTCCCGAAGTGGGCCAGCGACTGCTCCAGGCTTTGGGTGAGACGCTCAACAAACAACGGGGCAAGCTGTTTCGCGACGAGGACTTGATCGCGGTGGGCGGACCCGAGGTCGACTTTTTCGTGATCTACTTGTTCTCTCCGCCGCGCCGCAAAGAAGCCTTTGCCAAGTCGGACCTCAAGCTGATCGCCAATCGCGTCTTGCAGAAGCTCAGCTTCATGATCAATGAAACGGCAGCGCGTTTGGGGGTCGACGAGAAGATCGACCTGCGCGGCGGTTACACCGTGCTGAGATATGATCCCAATACTCCCGTCGAACGCCTGGTCTACGAGGCTCGAAAAGAAGCGGCGCTTAAAACTGAGCTCGAAGAAATCATGCTCACTTTCGTTTCCAACGTTTCCCACGAGCTGCGTACCCCACTCACCTGTATCAAGGGATACGCGGAAACTTTGCTGGAAGGTGCTCTGTCAGAGCCCGATCTCGCTCTACGTTGGATGAAGGTGATTTACGACGAGGCCGGCCGACTCGAGCGACTGATTCGCGATCTGCTCGATCTGTCGATGATCGAAGCCCATCAGGTGGAGATGCACTTCCATGAGGTCGACCTGGTCGGACTGTGCAAACACACCGCCGATGTCCTTGCTCCCCACGGCAAGACCCGGGGCGTAACGATCGAGGTGGAAGCCGATGACAATTTTCCGCTGTGGCGGGCCGACGAGGACCGTCTCAGCCAGGTGATCACCAATCTCGTCGACAACGCCATCAAATACAGCCTGGCTGATGGAGTCGTTACCATTAAGCTAAGCCATAACCGCGATAAGGCGGAGATCGAAGTCATCGATCGCGGGAGTGGTATGCCGGAAGAAGAACTGCCGCGTATCTTCGAGCGTTTTTATCGCGTCGAGAAGGGCAGCGCGGCCCGTTTCGGCGGTCGCGGACTGGGCCTCTCCATCGCCATGCACATCGTGGAGGCCCACGGCGGCGAGATTCGCGTCGACAGCAAACTGCATGAAGGAACTCGTTTCCGGGTCTCGCTTCCGGTCGGAGACGTCACCTGGCTGGAGGAGGAGTAGAAGTTGGTCCCATCCCGTCTCGAGATACTCGGATGTCCCCTGGACCGCGTTACCATGGCGCAGACCCTGGACATCTTGCGAGGTTATCTGAAAACAGACAAGTTTCATCTGGTCGTCACCATTGGCTCAGAGATGATTGTGCGGGCCCAAACCGACCATGAATTTCGTGAAGCTGTGCGCGGCGCGGCACTGGTCGTGCCCGATAGCATTGGCGCGGTGTTGGCTGCCCGCTACGGGGGTTATCCCCTGCGGGAACGGGTGACTGGGGTCGAGTTGACCCAGAAGTTGGCTCAGCAGCTGGGCCCCAGTTTGCGAATTTTCCTGCTCGGCGGAGCTCCAGGAGTGGCCGAAACGGCCGCCCATAAACTGCTCAATCTGGGTCCGGGAGTGCACATCGCCGGAACCCACGATGGCTATTTCAAGGACGACGCCGAAATGGTTGCCAGGGTCAAAGCCAGTGGTGCCAACGTGCTTTTGACCGCTCTGGGTTTCCCACGTCAGGAACTGTGGCTGACCCGGTATGGAGCCGCCTGCGGAGTGCAAGTGGGGATTGGCGTGGGCGGCACCTTCGACGTGTTGGCCGGGCGGGTGCAGCGCGCCCCGCAGATCTTCCAGAACCTTGGCCTGGAGTGGTTCTATCGCCTGGCCCTGCAGCCCAGCCGCTGGCGCCGCATGATGGCCCTGCCCAAATTTGCCCTGCGCGTGCTGGTCGGCGGAAAACGGGCCGTGCGTCCGATGGCTAACCCGTGAAGGCCATGATTTTGGCGGCGGGCGGAGCCACCAAGCTCTACCCCCTGACCTACAGCCTTCCCAAGCCGTTGGTGCCGGTGCTCAATATGCCGGTCATCGAGCACATCGTAGAATTGCTGGCCAAGCACGGCTTCGATGAAATTATGATCAACCTGCACTACCTGCATCGTCTGATCACGGATCAACTGGGCGACGGCAGTCGCTTCGGCGTCAAGATTCACTATTCGTACGAACCGGAACTGCTGGGCACGGCCGGCGGGGTGAAAAACGTCGCTTCCTTTTTTAAGGAGACCTTTCTCGTCATCGGGGCGGACGACCTGACCGACCTTGATCTCACCACCATGCTGGAATTCCACCACGAAAAACGCTCGCTTGCCACGGTGGCCGTGGTTCCTCTGCAGACCACCAGCGACGTGGGCGTCTTGGAGCTTGACGAAAACAAGCGCGTGACCTGGTATTTGGAAAAGCCCGAGCCCGAAAGGAGCCGGGCCGGCAACTGGGGTAACACCGGAGTCTACTTTTTTGAGCCGAGTATTTTCCAGCACATCCCTGGCAAAAGCGCTTACGATTTCGGCAAGAACCTCTTCCCCGAACTGGTGCGCCAGCGTTTGCCGTTCTACGGCTACCAGGTGAACGAGTTTTTCTGGATGGACATTGGCACTCATTTGAATTACCGGCAGGCCCACTGGCAGCTTCTGGAGGGTCGCTCGGGAATGCGCTTGCAGGGCGAAGAGGTTAAGCCGCACATCTGGGTGGCCGAGGGCGCCACGATTAGCCCGCAGGCCTACCTTCGCCCTCCCGTGTTGGTGGGACCGGGTGCGCGAGTCGAGGCGAAAGCGGAAATCAACGGACCGGTGGTGCTGGGCGCTAACACCGTTGTCAAAGAGGGCGCCAAGGTGCGCCGCTCGGTGGTCTGGGATCACTGCACCTTGGGGGCCGGCTCCAGTCTCGATGACTGCCTGGTCGGCTCCGGCTGCATTCTGCAGAGCGGTCGCAGTTTCACCAAGATTGTCATCGCCAGCGGAGCCCGCCTGGCGGGTGAGCAGAGGGAATCCTCGGACTGATCGGGGCCCTGCTGAGCCGGCTCTTCCCGGCTCGCTGTTTACAATGCGGCCGCTCCGGCAGTTCGTTTTGCCGCTCCTGTCTGGACCGACTCGAGCCTCTCTGGGAAGTGCGTGGGGGTCTGGAAGTTGGCTCCTTGGGCATCTATCAGGGAGCTCTCCGCCGCTCCGTACTGCGCATCAAGGAGCGCAATGACTTGCATCTGATTGCTGTGTTGGGCGAGCGTCTTGGCGATTTGCTGCGCCAACGTGGCCTCGGGCCCGTTTCGGTTGTGGGTGTGCCAACTTCGGCGCGCCGACAGCGCTGGCGCGGCTACTGTGCTCCCCAGAGACTGGCCGGCAGCCTGGGCCTGCCGCTTCTTTCCGGTTTTCAGTGCCTCGGAGACCCCGCACCCCGCAAAGCTCTGCGCGGTTTCGGCGCCCGCCGCGACCAGCGGTCCAGTTTTTCCTACCAGGGTCGGGTGGAGGGCACGGTGGTGCTGGTGGACGATGTCATCACCAGTGGCCAGACCCTCCGAGACGCCCGCGCCGCCTTGATCGCCGCCGGCGCATCGCGAGTGATCTGTCTGTGCATCGCCCGCGTCGCCGTGGGCAGGCTGTCGTCACGGGCACTTGCCCACCCCCATTAAGAAGTCGTGTAGGCAAGGGCTCGCAGGCATCTCCACAGTCCCCCTTCCTTACCAGACTCGCGCCGGGGAAAGTGTCGCGTGCGTTCTCGTTTCTTTCCCTCAAGGCTAACGCCTAAGAGAAAGCCTAGTTAACGAGGGTGGCGGAGTTTTCTACGGAGAGGAGTTCGGGGAGGCCGCGACGAGGGGAGGGGATGCGTTGGGCGCGGCGGGCTACCAGTTCGGCCAGCAATCGGGAGTCTTCCACGATGCCGCGCAAGAATCGGCTGCGGTAGGTGCGCTGCTGATCCACGCCCAGGAAGAAGAGGTCGGGGACCTGGGTCGACTCCATGTTCTTTAGCTTGGGCTCATTGGGCTGGGGGCCCAGCAGGCTTTCCAGGTGAGACATGGCGGCGCGATAGCCGGTAGCGAAAATGACCAGATCGAAGCGCTCTTCCCGACCGTCTTCGAAGACCACGGTGTTCTCGTTAAAGCGGGCAATTTGGGAGAAGGTGGCCACCTGACCGTCTTCGATTAACCGGCGACTCTCGCCGCCGGCCATGAGTGGGTAGGAGTGCTTGCGCACGCGCAGGGCCACCGAGATACGCTCAAAAACCCAATTGATGGGGGAGAACAGGGCCTCGCCCCAGGTCGTTGGTCCGAAACGAAGCTTTTTGCCACGGTAGCTGAGGGCCATCTGGTAACCGGCATTGTGCAGTTCCACGAAGGTTTCGCCGGCCGACAGGCGCTTGCCCACCACCAGGATGCGGCCACTGCGGCGCTTCAGGATGTCCATAACGGTCGAGGGGTCGCGATACTGAGATACGTGCACGTGAGGCACGCTGGTCGTGTCAAGCCCGGGGTAATTGGGGGTGTAAGGGCGGGTGAAATAGCCGGTGCAGTTGACCAGCAGATGGGAGCGATACTCGCCAGCCGAGGTTTGGATTCGGAATCCGTCTTCGTCACGGACCACAGACTGCACGGCCACGCCGCACTTTACGGGCAGGCGATTCTGGTGGGCGTAGTCCTGCAGGTATTTGGAATAGGCCGGTTGAGTGGAGCGCTTGAGCAGCCAGGCCCAGTCGATGGAGGAGCCGGGCAGCAAGTTGTTTAGCCAGGGGCCGAAGAAAATGTTGCGCGGAAAGGACGCGAAAGAGGCGCCTGGAGTGGCGCCTTTTTCCAGGACCAGGGGATTGACTCCGCGTCTCAGCAACTCGTAAGCCACGGCCAATCCGGCCGGGCCGGCGCCAAGGACAATCACTGGGTAGGTAGCGGACGTTTTAGGAGTCATGAAGTGCCTTAATTATAGTTATGGATATCTGGCCACCTTCCCCCTTGGAAGGCCGGGTTAAACTTTCCTGACCCGCTCCGAGCTGCGGCGTAAGCCGTTCAAGGCACGATTCCAGAGACTGACGTCAAGTTGCTCTTCTTCCCGCTCGCGGTCCCAGTTGCCCATGCTGCGGGAAACCCTCGCCCCCAGGAACAAACGCACGGATGATTTAGAAGCTGGTGATTTCAATGAACACCTCCCACACATTTCGTGTTCCAGGGGGGGTTAACGCACCTCCCCCTGGACCCCCCACTAGTCTCTGAAATCAACCTATTCCGAGGAGGGGGGGCGAGTTGTTACAAAAACGTTGCCAATTATTTAAGAGCTTTGAGTGTCCCGTCGGCTACCGGGAGATACACCACCGAATCTTGGACCCAGGGTGTTTGCAGCCAGTTGCTTTCCTTGTGCTTGAAGCGCAGCTTGTGATCGGTTGCTCCCAGCGCGTAGAGACGCATGTCCTGGCTGATGGCATAAATTGTGTCGCCGGTGCCCACCAGGTCGTTGGCTATTCGCTCACGGGTAGGGTAATGCCACACTTCATCGCCGGTGGCCCGGTCCAGGCAGTATACGTTGTTATCTTTGCATCCGACCCAGACGTTTCGCCCCAGAGCCACCGGCGCAGAGGTGACTTCATCCGGCAAGGGGCGTTTCCAGGCTATCGTGCCGTCCGAGACGCGCAGGCCGTAAACCTTCTTGTCACCACAGCCCACCGTAATCAGGCCAGACTCGATGCAGGGAGTGGCCCGGCAGGCGTCGCCCAGGGTGGTGTCCCAGCCCGGCTTGCCGTCGCCAGTGGCGAAGGAACGAACCTTCTTGTCAATGCAGCAGGCCACCACCGAGTCGCCAAAAACCGCCAGGCCAGCCGTGATGTTGGCTCCGGTCGATTGGCTCCAGCGGGTAGACCCGTCGCTCAAGTCCAGAGCGGCCACGTTGCCTTCGTAGGTGGCCAGTAACAATGCGCCGCCGTCTTCGGTCAGCGGTCCGATCACGTCCGAGCCGACTTGAACCAGCCAATGCTTTTGGCCATCGGCGCGATTAACGCTGGCCACCGCGCCGCTGTCGCAGGCCACCTCGACATAGCCATCGTGGCAAGCGGGAGCGCTGCGAATGCGTTCACCCATGGGGAATTTCCACAGGAGCCGACCGCTGGAGCGCTCCAGACAAGCCAGGTTGCCGTCGTCGAGACCGACGAAAAGTTGACTACCGTCCGGGCTGGCCACCACCGGACTGGTGGGTTCCGAGCCAAGTCCGGTCGACCACAGCTGTTTTGGGTCAGAGAGCAGGGCGGGACCGGGCAGAATGCCGCTGTGGCGGGCATCTCCTCCGGCCTGCGTGGTGTTGCCGCCGGAACTCCCTCCCGGCTGATCAAAAGGGTCGCCGCCAGGCGGGGAAGAGGTGGGAGTGGCCGTCGCCTCGGGGGTGGGAGTCTCGGCCGGGACGAGGACCGGAGCCTCCCCATCAAGTCCTAGCGCCACCAGCCAGTCCAGGTCTACTTGTAAACGTTCGATGTCACCGCCCACCGGTTGGCCAGCCAGCGACCAGAGATTGACTTTGTCGCGCATCTGGGTGCGCATGTCTTCGGCCAGTTTGACGCGGTTACTGAGAAGACTGTTGGCCGAGTAGAACTCCAGGCCTTTGAGGCTGCCGGGGACCTGGGTCGGCTGCATTTCGTTCTCTTCCGCGATGGCCCGCTGAGTCAGTTCCGGTTGTTCGGCCAACTGGCGCATCAGGTCAAACCAGGCGCGCACCACCTTGGCTTCGTCTTCTTCGCTGAGACGTCCGGTCTGCACACCGCCGTGGGCTGAGACCCAAACTTCCAGGTTGCTGGCCGGCTGGCCCTTGGATTCAAAGCCCTGGGCTTTGGCCTGGTCCAGATAGGGGTTCCAGAGGCTGCAGGCTCGGATTTGGCCAGATTTCAGCATGGCCGTGGCTTTTTCGGGACTGTTCAGCGAGAGCAACTTGAGCTGCGGATCTTTCAGATCCAGGGCCAGGCTCTGACCGACGCCGCCGGGTAGGTAAGCGACCCAGGGCGGGGCGGCAGCGTCTTTGGAGCCGACCACCTGCTCATTGCCGTTCTGGAGCGCCATGGGAAAAACGTTCAGCTCTACGCCATAGCGGGGCAGCGCTGAGGCCAGTTCGTCTGTGCTGGCTACGACCAC
>JALHOV010000366.1 GCA_022842865.1 Vulcanimicrobiota bacterium
CGATATCCTCGGGGTCGCCGGAGAGGGCGACCCAGCGGAAAGGTCCGCGACCTTCGCAGAACTGCGGACGAATGTAAGCCGGCACGAACCCGGGGAAATCGAAGGCGTCCTCCACCCCGGCCTGCTGGGCCTGAGCGCGCAGGTTGTTGCCGTAGTCAAACACCACCGAGCCCTTCTTCTGGAAGCCGAGCATGGCCCGCACGTGGGCGGCGGCTCCCTGCATAGACCGCTTTTGATACTCCTCAGGATTGCTGGCACGCAGCTTGAGGGCTTCTTCCAGAGGCAAGTCGGGCACATAACCGTGCAACATGTCGTGGGCGCTGGTCTGGTCGGTGACCACGTCAGGAATGATGCCGCGCCGGAGAAGTTCCGGGAAAACATGGGCGGCGTTACCGATCAGGCCGACCGAGAGGGGAACTCCGTCTTTCTGGGCCTGCTGGCACCAGGCCAGGGCTTCCTCCAAACTGTGCGTCAGCTTGTCCAGATACTGCGTATCTAAACGGCGCTGGGCTCGCTGCGGATCGATTTCCACGCACAGAGCCACGCCCTCGTTAAAAGTAACCGCCAGAGGTTGAGCGCCGCCCATGCCTCCCAGACCGGCGGTCAACGTGAGCTTACCTTTCAGCGAACCGCCAAAATGCTGACGGGCCAGTTCGGCCAGCGTTTCGAAAGTGCCCTGCAAGATGCCCTGGGTGCCGATGTAGATCCAGGAACCGGCCGTCATCTGGCCGTACATGGTCAACCCCAGGTGCTCCAGCTTCCGGAAATTCTCCCAGTTGGCCCAGGCCGGCACCAGCATCGAGTTGGAAATCAACACGCGCGGCGCCTGATCGTGAGTGCGAAAAATGCCCACCGGCTTGCCCGAACACACCAGCAAAGTTTCGTCGTTGGCAAGACTCTGCAGGCTTTTCACCAGGGCGTGGTAGCAGTCCCAGTTGCGCGCGGCTTTACCCGTGCCACCATAAACAATCAGGTTATCCGGGTCTTCGGCAACCTCCGGATCGAGATTGTTCATGAGCATGCGCAGAGCGGCTTCCTGCTCCCAACCCTGGCAACTCAATTGGGTGCCCCGGGGGGCGCGTATGGTGGTCTTAGTAGTCACTTTTGTCCAGCTTTCTTGAGCATTATAAAGATTCCGATAGCGCCCACCAGCATAAGAATACCGACCAGGGGGCGGGCAAAGATCCAGCCGATGGCGATGCACACCAGCGACAGCGACGAGCCCATGGCAAAACCAAACAGGCCCGTGCCCAGTCCCACCAGGTCGCCGAGGAAGGGAATGATGTCGGCCACGATGTTGATCGGGCCGACCAGCATGGAGAAGCCGATGCACATGAGCAGCCAGCCGACGAAGCGCAACACCCAGGTCATCATGTTATTGGACTCTTCGGCGTGGGTCAGCATCTCTTGGGCGCTATGGCCGCCGGGCTCTACCAGCAAAATAGTGGTATCGGCCTTGGTGGTGTATTTGTCAAAACGATCACCGGTTTGCCTGGCCACCAGGCTGATCTGTCCCGGTTTCACCACCTGGAAGTCGACCTTGACGTCGCCCACCTGGGGAGCCGCCGGGTCCTTGCCCTGATAAAGTACATCATTGGTGACCCGGAAGGTCTTGTCGGCGGGAACTTTCACGTTCGCCAGCGGCAGCCTATCGAAGTTGTCCAGGGCTTCCAGAACGGGACCTTGCAACTTGTAAGTTCCGATGGTCGAGTCGCTGGAGGCGAAGTCTTTGTTCTGGATGTCCGGAGGAGTCGGGTTTTCGTGGCCTTTTTCTTTGTAGCTTGAGGAGTCTTCGTGCTGGCCCACCCACTTTTTCTCATAGGTGTCGGTGGTGGTGGTCTCCTCACCGCCGCCCAGCTTTTTGCGCTTTTTGGATTCTTTCTTCTGAACCCACTCATAGAACTGAACCTGCCGGCGCATTCGAATGACCTTGGCCGAAACCCCAAAAGCGGCGTCTTCCAGGGCGGAGCCGGCTTTGGTGGTGCCGGTCAAATGGACCAACTTGCCTTCCTGAGCGGAGTCCACTTTGTCTTCCTTGATCTCTTGCACCACGCGCCTGGCTTCCGAGAGGCCGGCGGCCTGGTGAACGTAGTTACCCTCGTTCCAATAGAGCAGCGCACTGCTGGCCAGGATCAGCAGGATCCCGACAAAAATGCCGCCGATCGAGTTGCCAAGCCGGCTAAAAAAGCCCTCAGAAGTTGTCTCCGTGAAACTCATGGCGGGGAATTACCCGCGTGGAGCCCACTGCAAACGGGCCTGAGCCCGGCTGGCCTGGTGCTGTGCGCGCGCCTCGCTGTGCAATAAACCAAGCAGCGCGCACTGACTGAGCAATGCGGTTCCCCCGTAGCTTAGCAAAGGTAAGGGAATTCCGGTGACGGGGAAAAGGCCGATGACCATGGCCAGGTTGACCACCGTCTGGAATGCCAGCGACCAGCAAGCGGCCGCGCATAACCAGCGTCCTTCCTGGGTTGCGGAGCGGCGCGCCAGGCGAAACCCGCGCGCCACCAGCAATCCGAACAACAGCAACACCAGAGTGCCGCCAAACAGACCCCACTCTTCGGCCAGCACCGTAAAAAGGAAGTCGGTGTGCTGTTCGGGCACATACATCAAGCGCTTTTGAAGACCCTGAAAAGCCCCCAGCCCCTGTAAGCCCCCGCTTCCTACCGCAATCTTGGCCTGAATCAGGTTCCAGCCCGCCCCGGTGGCGTCCTTTTCGGGGTCAAGAAACATCAGCAAGCGCTCTTTCTGATAAGCATGCAGCCCGTGACTACCCAGCCAAACAGTCACCAGTGTGCCGCCCACCAGCGCGCGCCAGTCAAACTCAGCGATGAAAAGCAGCCCCCAGGTGGCGGCGGCGTAGCAGGCGGCCGTGCCCAGGTCCGGTTGTTTCAAAACGAAAAGCGCCGGAACCAGTAGAGCCGTCAGGGCCAGGTCCCAGCGCTTTTTCTGCAAGAAGTAGACTTGCAGCAACGGTAAGGTGAACTTGAGCAGTTCTGAGGGTTGCAGGGCGCCCAATGGACCCAGAGAGAGCCAGCGGCGAGCGCCGTTGACTTCGAATCCAAATAAAGGTACGGCCACCAGCAAGGCCAGACTGGCGCCGTAAATCCAGGGCGACCCGGCCAGCAACTTCTTCAGGGACTGGCGACTCAGGTAGACCTGAAGGATCAGCCCCAAGACAATGAAGATGCCTTGGCGCATCGCGTGGCGTCGCAAGTCGGGCTGATAGTAGGTGGTGCTGTAGATGAGCAACCAGCCTGAAGAAACCAGCGCCAGCCAGGCGACTAGAAGTGTCGGGTCCAGCCAGCGCTGAGGCGCTCGGTATTTAGTGTTGATTGGAGGCTGGGATGGCGCGCACAGGCATGCTGCCCGGAATC
The DNA here is from genome assembly GCA_022842865.1 of Vulcanimicrobiota bacterium. GTDB lineage: Bacteria > Vulcanimicrobiota > Xenobia > Xenobiales > JADMJV01 > JADMJV01. The sequence goes on from JALHOV010000366.1 coordinate 3,375, forward strand.
AGGTTGGGATTCGACGACTCTGTAGCGCCGTAGCAGCAAGTATCGGCCATGGTGGCCATCTCCGCCTGGGGCAAGCGTGAAACCAGGGAAAAAACCCAGCCCTTATGCTGCCAGGAGGCGACTCTGGCCTCTTCGGTGTTGTAATAAAGCGGCTTGCTATCCACGCTGGGCAGGTCCACCTGCACCCGGCTGCTGGGCATAGCGTAAAGAGAAACCACACGCTGCTGCTGGTCGCGGTAGAGCACGTGAATCACCCGCTCCCCGTGCAGAACGGGGCAAAGACGCACATCGTAGGGCCGCAACTGTTGCACTTCAGCCATCTCCGGCATGGGCGCGCCATAAGCGGTCTGGGCCATTTGGGCGGGAGTCTGAGCAGGCCGATCCGAGGCGGGAGCGCCTTCGCAGCGGGAATGATCTTGAGAGAGGGACAGGGCCAGCGGAGTGGCTTTATCGCTGGCCGGTCGCAGGGCGACGAAAGAGAAGATGGCGGCCGAGGCGGCGGCCAGAGCGCCCAGTCCCCACATGGGTCGGGCGGCTTTCTTGGGAGCTTGCACCTCGGCGCCGAGTGCTTTCAACAGTCGGGCCTGAACGAGCTCGGGCGTGGTCTCCAGACTGCAATTGGTGCGAATCGTTTGGCGGAACCTGGAATAAAACTGGTGCCGGCTACGACACTCGTCACATTGTTCCAGGTGCTTGTGCTGCTCTGGGCCGGCTTCGCCGTCCAGGATCAGGTCCACTACCTCTGCGTCAGGACAAGACAATGAGGAAATCCTCCGTTGGTTAATCCTGGGTGAGACTCCGAGACCTAGTATGTGTGTACGGTCACGGTAAGACTTTAGTCTCTAGGATGCTTTGCTGTGCCCAACAGACCCCCTGGAAGTTTGGTTCCAAATCCTGAGTATTTTTTTACTACAGTTTTCCTGGGCCTGTGGAAATCCTAATGTTTAAGCGGGTTTCTTCATTCACTGCGAAGCACATTGGGATTGCGCTGGGTGGGGTCAACCCACAGGGTCAGCTCATCGCTGTAGACCACCAGCCCCGGAGCCGCCCCGGCCGGCTTCTTGACCCTCTGGGCGGAGGTGAAAGAGACCAGTACCCGCGAGTCCTTAGCCCGACTGGAATAGTGGGCCGCCAGTTGAGCGGCCGCCTCCACCACCGACTCTTCGGGACTGCGCCCGGCCGTCTTCAACAATACGTGGGCGCCAGGAGAGTCCTTGACGTGAAACCAGAGGTCGTCGCGAGCCGAATGCTTGCGAATCAGCTCGTCGTTCTGACGAGGCGAACGCCCGACCAGGAACGTGAAGCCGTCCAGCAGGTAGCGGCGGGGTCCACTTCCTTTGGGCCGCTGAATCTTGGAAGCGCTCTTAGGTTCCTCCAGATCCTCCAGGCTTTCCGCCTGCTCGGCTGAGAAGACGGCCTCTTGTAGCCGCGCGATTTCCTCGTAAGTCTGGGCCACGCGAGCTTCTATGATGGGGGCGGAGCGACGGAACTTGGAAGCGCGCTTGAGCAACTTCTGAGCCTGAATGACCGTCGGCAAAGCCGGATCCAGGGCGATTCGATGGACGGTTTCTCCGTCCCAGTCGGTCAGCTGAGCATGGTCTGAGCCGCGAGGAACCTGATGTTGGTAGGTCAGCAACAACTCGCCCTGGCGTTGCAAAACCTCAGCCTGAGCCAGCCTGGCCTTGTCTTCATCCAACTTGCTCAAGCGCAGCTGCAGTTTACCCAAGCCTTTTTTGATGCGCTGAAGAGTGCGCTGGCGGGCCACTTCCAGCGCCGGTAGAGGAGCCTCGGCCTGTTCTTGCTCTAAATCCAGCAGGCCCTGGGGCGCACCCGAACCCCAAATCGTGAGGCGACCATTTCCCAGCCGTTCCGCCGAATAGCCCTCCAGGCTGAATTTCCAGAAATCCGCCCAGGCCTGTTGGATCCTCTCTTCCAAAGGCAGGTCGGGACGCATCAACTGCTCCAGACGCGCGCAGGCGGCCTTGCTCAGCCCGAAGGTGCGCTCGTTCAGGTTGGCCCCCTCTAAAAACAGCTCTTCCAGCTGATAGGGAGTCAGTTTGGAAGCGTCCGGAAGGTCTGGTTGCAAAGGCGAGACATACGGGCGGCGCATGCGCAACTGCCGATCCTTCAGGCGAAAAGCGCCGGCCACCAAACCGGTGGCGGTCACCAGCACCAGGTTCGGCTGGCGTTCCACCAGCTCTAAAATCAGGGAATATTCTCTACCGACCAGCTTGAGAGAGCGCTCCGGGTAGAGCGACTCCAGGCGGTCCAAAGAACGACCCTGCAGATGCTTGCGGCACTGCATGGTAAAGCTGGAGGGCACGGTCGCCTGGGGCTTGGGACCACGCCACCAACGCAAGGTAGGCTGATTGGGTTGCAAACTGAGCAGCAGACGCAGGTTCTGCTTGGGACCAAGTCGGAAAGCCAAAAGAAAGTCGAACTCCGCCACCTGAGAGATCTTCTGCACGAACCAGGGAAGCGGGAAGCTACGCGTCAGCTCGGCCCCGTAGGCTCGTAGCGAAAGCGCGTCGTAGAACATTAGTTTTCTACGGGCTGCGGTTCGGCCACTTCTTCTTTAGGCGGAGGAGGCAGTGGCGCTACCACCGGCGCAGCCATCACGGCCACGGCCGGTCGAGCGGAGGCTTCGCCAAAACCGGCCAGACGATCCAGGAGCAGGTCACGGTCGGCGGAATTCAGCGCCACCCGGTCATCCAGGCCACCGCAGGCGCGCAACTGGACACCGGGATGAATGGAAGTAGCCCAGCCGGCAAAGCCAAGAAAAGCGATGAGTACGCACAGGAAGTTCACGAAGCCGGTGGATGCCTCAAAGCTGAGGAAGTGAATCTCGTCGAGAATTTGATTGTGGAAGGGTAGTTCCAGCGTGATCAGCCAGCGATAGCCCAGGAACACGGGAATCAAAATCAGAGGATACCATTCCACCAACCAGCAGGGGCCGGCCCAGGCGATGCGGTCCAGGTTGAACCAGTGCTGGTAGCGATTGGTCTGCAGCTTGCATTCATCGTCGCCCTCGCTGAGAGCGGAAACCCACTGGCGGAACGTTTTGGCCGAGCCGCCTCCGCCTCGTCCTTCGTAAGACTCCTGCAGGTCGCCACTGCTGGCCAACCGGACTTCGGACTGGATGTAGTAGCCTACGTGCCAGGCTAACAGCCCCAGGAAGCCTTCTAAATTGTAGTAGGTGCCTTTGGCTGAGGCGACAATCAGATAGAAGGCGAAACCAGCCGCCACCAGTCCCCAGCGCACCAATTCCCGCCAGGGAGCTAGCGGAGCCACCTTGACCCAGACCAGTTCGGAGGTACGGAAAAGGGTGGATTGATAGAGAATGGCCTTGGGTCCGGAGCGCATAGGCCTGTTCGATTTTGAAAAAGCGTGACGATTCCTTCTAGGCCAGCTCAGGCGGAGCCAATCGAACACGCAACCAGCTTCCCTGGCTGCCGCAGCGGACCAGGCCGGCGTCGGCGGGAATCAAGCAAGAGGAGCCTTCTTCCAAAAGATGTCCATCCAGCCGAACGCTGGCCAGCGCGGTGATGATTTCAAAGGAACGACCCTGGGGCGACCAGCTGTGCTCGCCGGTCACCGTTTCCACCGTAAAGTGCGGGCACAGGATCTCTAAATGCCCCAGCAAGTCATGCGGGGCCTGGACAGCCGGCTCCGGCTTTGCTTCACAAATGGCGTCGATGCCTTGGCGGACGTGAAGTTCACGATTGCCGACGCGATCCCAATCATAAAGGCGATAGGTAATATCCGAACTTTGCTGCACTTCGTAGACCAGCAGCCCCGGGCCCAGAGCATGGACCGTGCCCGGCGCGGTATAGGACCAACTGCCCGGCTCGGGACGGTAGCGGCGCAAGTGCTCCACCCACTCGGCGGGCTTGAGCTGCTCGAGCTGAGTCCGCGAAAGGGGCCCACTCTTCCAACCGTGGATCACCTCAGCCTGCGGGGCCACCTCGGCGAAAAACCAGGCCTCGGCCTTGCCGCGAAGTGGGGGGTTCACCAGAGCATCGTCGGGATGCACCTGAATCGAAAGCCAGTCCTGGCAATCCAGCCATTTGATCAGCAGCGGAAAGCCAGCCTCGGGATCGGGAGACCATTCCCCTAAAAAACTCCGACCCAGGCGCCGACTGAGCTGGTCCAGGGTTTCCTGGGAGTCCTCTAACTCGTTCTCACCGTGGACCTCCCAGCGCTCTCCGATGGGTTCGGAGGACCCGGGGGCCAAACGCTGCCCACCCCAGACGCGCACGACCGGTTTGGACTTGACTCGAAAAGGCTTCATGGGCGCCGAGTTAGTCGCGGCGCAGGCATCCCCTGCCTGGGAGAGAACCTGAGGAGATGCGCAAACGGGCCTTTACCTTGATCGAAATTTTAGTCGTCTGCTCCATTCTGGCCATTCTGGCCACCTTACTGGCCGGAGCCTACTCGCGTTACCGCTCCAATCTCAACATGGTGCAGGCCAGCGCGCGCCTGTCCGCCGAGATCAGCAACACACAGCAACTGGCTCGCACCTCGGGCCAGGTGCAAACGCGCGGAGGGGTTGAGCTCTCGACCAATCCTCTGACCGCCGCCACCGTAACCAACGTGCAGGGAACCGCCAAGCTGCGCGTATACCAGTGTTCTGCCCAGGGTGGCCTGAAGGGTGTTAAGCAGGCTTACTTGCTCGATGACACTCTGGTCGCACTGAAGATTACCGCCACCAATTTGCCCGATGTGCCGGTCGTGAGCGGCATCGCCGGGGACTCTGGAGTGGTCTTGGAAGTGGGAGTGGACCAGGGCGGCAGCGGAACCTTCCAGCGCCTCTTCACCATCCCGTTCAATCCGGACGGAACGGTGACCCTGCCGCTCGATA
>JALHOV010000367.1 GCA_022842865.1 Vulcanimicrobiota bacterium
TGCTCTTCCGATCTGTGGCCTTTCATCCCAATGAGCCCAGTCATTATTATGCCGTGCTGCGTCAGCAGGGCATCTATTTCAGCCTGGACAGCGGCAAGTTGTGGACCAAGATCAATTTCCCCTCACACGCAGCCATCCAAAGTTTCCAGGTGGGCTTCGATGGCACTCTCTCGGTGCTCACCAGCGAAGGTTTGCACCGTCGAGTGCAGGAGACCTGGTCCCTGACGCCCGCCGCGGCCCGGCCGGCCAACTCACAGCGCGAACTGATGCGCACTGTTTATAACCTTCACGACGGCACCGCCTGGGGCCCACTGGGCTTGTGGATAACGGATTTGCTGGCCCTCAGTATTTTGGGTCTGGTGGCCTCCGGGGTGGTGCTCTGGAAAAGGCATCCTGGATAAAGGCGCAACGCGTTCATCTATTCGAACCGGAGGGATTGGGCTGGTCCTCAGGAAAACGTCCCGGCTTGCAAGAGAACATTCAGGTTTTGGTCCTAGAAGATGATTTAGGTCTGCTACACACCCTGGTGGAGGCCTTGACCGACTGCGGTTTTACGGTCCACTCGACCAGCGACAGTTCCAAGGCCGTCGATTTGTCGCTGGAATACGATTTCGACATCATCGTGACCGATATCCGCATGTCTGGCATGGACGGCCTGCAGGCGCTCGCCAAAGTGCAAGAGTGGTCCCCCGACGTCTGCTCTCTGGTGATCACCGGTTTTGCCAGCGAAAGCGACACCCTGCGAGCGTTGCGCCTGGGGGTCGGGGAATACCTGCTCAAGCCGTTTACGGTCGACGACTTGCAGTCGGCCATTGGCCGCCTGGTGGTGAAGGTGCAAGACAAACGCCGGGCAGCTGCTCACGAGGCCAGCTTGCTGGGTTTCTTGCGCTGGTCGCTGGCCGGGTTCGCGGCCAGTCCGTCGGTTGAACCAAAATGTCCCTGGGCGCTTCCTGCCGCCGACAAAGCCCGCGAACTGGCCGGCTTTTTCTCCTGGGATGAGCCGGATATGCAGGCGTTGGAATTGGCCAGCCTGTGCTCGAATCTGGCCAAACTCGGCCTACCGCGCGAACTCGACCAGATCTTGCCCACCCGGGTGCTCTCGATTCTTCAGAGCCCTCACGGGTTGGAAAGTCAGTTGTTGGAAGCCAGTGAGGCACTGGCCCAGGGTCGGCAGCCCCCGGCCCAGACTCCCGCGGCGGTGCTCCAGGCGATCGAAGGCGGACAAGCCGGTCCGGTGGCGCAGACAGGGCGCAAGCGCCGTTCCACTCTGGCTTTGGCGCTGGCTCTCGAGCAAAGCGATCAATTGGCGGCGGCGGTGCAGGCCTACCAGAGTCTGGCCACCCCGCCTCCTTCCCCCGAGGGCGCCAAAGCTTGTCTGGCACTGGCCCATCTGGCCGGACGCCTGGGTCGCCCCGATCAGGTGCGGACCCATTGTCACCAGGCGGTTGCCATCAGTCGCAGCCTGGGGCCCGTCAGCCTGGCGGAAAGTGCTTACCAGGCCGGTCTCTTGCTGGCCGGGCTCGATCCAGCGGCGGCAGGCGTCCTGCTGACCGAGTCGGAGGGGATTTATCAACGTCTGGATCTGGCTGGTCCCGCCGGGCTGTCCCATTTGGCCGGAGACTGGCTGGCCGGCCGGCCTCTGCACGGCCCCTCGCTGGAAATGCAACTGGGCCCTCCCGGCGACTCTTTGTTGGCCGCCGCCACCTGGCTCGTGCCTCGCCTGCTGGAGAGCGAAGAGCCCTTATCGCTTCAGCTCACGCAGATCCTACTGCATCAACGGCCCACCCTGAGCCTGGAACTGGTCAGGTCAGAAAAACTATCGGTTCGGGGCTTGCTGACTTTGCTGCAAAGTCCGGTATCGCGCGAGGTCCAGGAGTTACTGCTAGGTCACTCTTCCGAGGTGGTGCGCCAGGCCGCTCAGCAGCTTCAGGCTCCGGGCGAGAGTGACGGCGCCGTTCCCACCCTGAGAATTTTCAGCATGGGCCTGCAAGAGATTTTCCACGGACAGGTTCGTCTGCCCGAAACCTCCTTCCGGCGGAATCAGAAAGCTCGTCAGTTGCTGACTTACCTGGCCTGGGAGCGCGGTCGCGTGGTCAGCGACGACATCCTGGCCGAGATTTTCTGGCCTCAGGAAGGTTCGCGTGGACGTAAGAACGTCTATTCGGTGCGCTCCATCCTGCGCAAGGCTCTGCAGCCTCCCAGCCTCAGTCGAGAGGTTGCTTATGTCTGCCGTCAGCCCCAGGGCCTGGCTATGGACCGAGACCTGCCCTGGTGGCACGACGCCGAGGAGTTGCGTTCATGTCTACGCAAATGGGAGAGCGCCGATCGTCAGGGCGATGCCGCCTCCGCGCTGGCCGCGCTGCAGCGGGCCGCCGAGCTCTACCGTGGACCTTTTCTGGAGAACTGCTATTTGGACTGGGCGGTGGAAGCCCGTCAACATCTGGACGCACAGATGACGCGAGCTCTTTACCGCCTGGCGGAACTGTTGATTCAAAAGAAGACCGAGGTCAGTTTGGCTGAAGCCCTGGAGATCGGCCAGAGAATTCTCGAACTGGATGCCTGCTGCCAGGAAGCTTATGCCTTGATGATGCGAGTTTACCTGGAGGGACACAATCCCATTGAGGCCATCAAGCTTTACGAGCGGGCCCAAAAGTCGTTGGCACGCGAGTTGCAGGTTGAGCCCTCGCTGGACCTGTTCCGCCTGCATACCGAGGCCAGACTGCTGCTATAGCTCGATCAAGAAGTCGGCTCCCTGACCGCCCTGACGATTGGAGGCGGTGATCTTGCCGCCGTGGGCGTGAATGATTTGCTGAGCCAGGGACAGGCCCAGGCCAGCTGACTTACCAGGGTCGGCCGTGGTGAAAAACGGCTCGAAGATTCGATCCAGGATTTCTGGATCGATTCCCTTTCCATTGTCGCGCACCAGGATCGTGCGAGCCTCGCCCTGCATCATGCTGTAGACCTCCACAACCCCTCCTTGCGCACAGGCATCTTTGGCGTTGAGGAGCAAATTGGAGAGAGCCTGCTGCAGATCGCTGGCGTTGCCCTCGAGTGGCTCGAGCGGTTCCAATCGGCTGATCAACTTGACATGCTGGCTGGCGAGCACGGCACGGGTCAGGTCCAACGTGTCCTCGAGGACCTGCTGCAGATCCACTTTTGCGGAGCCCTGCGTTCCGTCGCGCGAATAGAAAAGTAGCTTGCGCAGCAGTCCTTGAGATTGGTCCAGGCTGCCGTTGACGCTGGCCAGAGTGGCCGGGAGCGAGGCCGCCAGCTTGTCTGGATGCTGGGCGCGGCTTTGCAGAAGTCCCAGTTGTAGGCGGATGGAGGCGAGTGGAGAATTCAGTTCGTGGGCCAGTCCGGCCGCCAACTGTCCCAGCGCGGCGACTTTGCTGGATTGGGTCAGGCTCGCCAGGCGTCTGGCCTGCTCCTCCAGCAGGCTGACCGACTGCAGACCCAGCGTGAAGACCCCCGCCAGTTCCACCAGTAATTCCCGCTCATCGGGCAAGAAAGGCTTGCCGCGCGCGCAGTAGAGCAGGCCAATCTCGCCCAGTTCGACAAAGAGTTTGCCCGCGTCGGTCTGGTCCATACTGGCGGGGGGAATGCCAGCCAGCAGCTGCAGCCCTTCCTGGGAGCGCCTCCAGAAGGCCGCCTGCTCGCAGCCCATTCGGCGCGCAAGGTAGTCCAGGCTGCGCTGAGCCGTCTCCTCGGCCGCCCGGCACTCTACCAGTTGCAAGCTCAATTCCCAGAAAAGACTCTCTTTTTGCTGGCTGACGCGCAGTCGATGCTGAACGGTATTCAACTTGTTGGAAACTTGATGGAGGCGTTGGCGAGCCTCGGAGGCTTCTTCGACCAGCTTTTCTTCATCGCGAAATTCCAGGCGTATGTTTTCACCCTGCACGGCGCGATGCAGGGAAAACAGCAGCGGCGCCAGGCAGAAAAGGTAGAGGGGAGCGGAGTGGGTCAACAGGGCCGCCAGAGGAGCCAGGCCATACATGATCAGTCGGTGAGGCAGAACGTAACGGTCGAATCGTACCCAGCGCTGAAATTCACGCTGGCGAGCCAGGGCTCGGCCCCCCACACCCACATACGCTCCCAGCCGCAAATAGCCCTCGGCCAGGATGGCCGCGGGTACGATCGCCCAGGGGGAGCCGATCGTCAAAAGCGCCAGGCAAAAAAGCGCGCGCGAGCCCAGTTCCCAGCAGGCGGCCAGTCCTCCTGAGAAAACCAGCGTGCGCAACAGCAGCCCCAGTGCGGCCGCCGCGAGGGCCAATAGAGGCTGATGCCGCCAGGCCAGCACGGCCAGTAGGGTGGGAGCAGTGGAGAAGTTCCCAAAGTAAGGTAAGCGCACTGCCGCTGCGTCCAGCGCGGCCGCCGCCACCGCAAGGCCACATTCGAGGGTCGTGGGCACGGTCCCGATTTGCATCAGAAACAGGAGGGGCAACGCTCCTACCAGCCCCGCCCGCCATCGCTTCATGAAATCCAGGTTCTAAGACAGGGCTTACGATCCTGGCGATTGAGCATAGAGTTTGAGCCACTGGGGGAGCACCACGTCCCAGCTGAAATGACTCTGAACCCGCAAACGTCCGCTGCGCCCGTGTTCGCAACGGATTTCTTCGTTCTCAAGGTAGTGGCCGATGCGCGTGGTCAGTTTGTCAGGATCCAATTCGGAACAGAGCCAGCCGGTCTGCCCATCCTTAACCACTTCATGAATGCCGTCGCGCAAGTAAGCCACCACCGGCACCTGCAGACTCATGGCCTCCATGGCCACCAGCGAGAAGGTCTCCCGAGGACTGCCCTGGATGAGCACCTGCAGGCCGGCCAGGTAGGGCAGGGGGTCCGAGACGTGGCCGGGCATCCACACCTGCTGGCCGATTTCAAGTTCGAGTGCGAGCTGACTAAGGGCTTCCGCCTCGGGCCCCTCCCCGGCCAAAAGCAGGCGTAGATCGGAGTGTTGGCGCAGCAGGGGCGCGCTGGCCTGCAACACGTCTCGCACCCCCTTGCTGGGCAGCAACGCTCCTACGTAGCCGAGCCAGCGGTGCTCGCGCATGGGCTCCGGAACGGGTTGCACCAGGTCCGGGAGGTCCATCGCATTGGGGATAACCTGGTAGGGTAGAAAGAAGGGCAACATTTCGGCCATTTGGCGTCGCAGGGCTTGCGACACGGGAATCACGGCCTGGCACTGGCGGTAGCACCAGCGCAGCCAGGCTGAGCCGGCCGAATCCAAAAAGCAGTGCTCGGATTTGATCAGAGGAGTTTTGTTCAGGAAGAGTCGGCGCAGGGAGCCGAACAAGGCCAGGTCTCGGGTGGCCTGGCAATGGATCACGTCGGGTTGCAGGGGAACCAATTTCTGATAGGCTGCTAGGTAGGAAGCTGGATCGATCTCACCACGAAAAGGCAGGTGCACCGATTCCAGCTCCTGGCTGGCCAGCCAGGAGTCGGGACGGCAGGCAAGGGTCACTTTCAGGCCGGCCTTTTGCAGGCGTCGACCCAGTTGAACGGTGAAACGCTCGGCTCCGCCGCGACCGCGATTTTCGTTGGCCAGTAGGATGTGCACCCGGCTATGTTTTGTTGACCGAGCTTAGACCCCTTGCCAGGCAAAGGGCTATCTGATATAAGAGGTTTTCCTGTGTTCGCGCTTCGCGATGGATAGAGTTTTTTAGAGCAACGAAGGGGGCCCTATGGCCAAGAAACAAACCCGAGTGATCATCACTCTCGAATGCACCGAGGCTCGTAAAGAAGGAGCGTCTCCTTCTCGCTATGCCACCACCAAGAACCGTCAGACCCATCCGGACCGGATGGAAAAGAAGAAATACAACCCGAACCTACGCCGTCACACTATCCACAAGGAAGTGAAGTAGGCCTGGACCGCGGTTCGCAAAGAGACTCCCCCTTGTGGAGTCTCTTTTTATTTTGCTTGAAGTTGTGAGGTAAGGCTGGTGAGTGATGCCAATCGGCGGATTTTTCCCCGGGCCGAGGGCGAGTACCTGGCCTGGTTCCAGGTTCCCGGCGGCGTGTTTGAGCAATGCCTGGCGCTCGATATCGGACTGGACGGAGCCTGTCTGGTGCTGCCCGGCGCCCTTCCTGAGGGGCAAGAAACCTTCGAGGTCGAGTTTCAACTGGCGCCCGATTGGATGGTGCGGGCCAAAGCCACCCTGCTCTGGCAGAAGGCCCACTCCAATCTGGTGCTTGCCGGCATCCGATACCGTCCGGTGCGTTCCGCCGACCGCAGCCTGATTGGTCCCTGGGTTCATCGCCAACGCAAAGTCCAGTCCTGATTCGTTTAGCAAGAGAGGACATCCGGCTGGGTACCAGAACCCCGGGCCCATGCAGTGTACGGCCCAAGTTGACAGGGGAGTAGCGATTCTTCACCTACATGGCAAACTGGACGCGGTCTCAGTGGCCGACTTCCGAGAGGAAGCCCAAAACCAGGTCCGCTCGGGGCATCGCCGGCTCGTTCTTGATTTCGCCGACGTCGAGCATGTCGACGGCCAGGGCCTGGCCGGCATGGTTGCTTTCTATCGCCGCTTCACCGTTGAATACAAAGGCCGGATGGCCATTGCCGGGCTCAATCCCGAGCTGCGTGTTTTCTTTGACCGCACCGCCCTTACGCGGGTGGTGCCGGTGGCCTATGAATGGCAAGAAGCCGCTCGCGAGGTGCGCACATGACGATTGTCGTAAGAACCGACACTCCCCCTCCCAAAGACGATGGCCTGCCACTGGTGGCGGCCATCATCTGGGCCTTCGGAGCGCTCTGCTCGATCATTGCCTGTTTCGTGATGCTCAGTTCCGCTCCGCGGGATACTTCTGTGGGCGGATTTCCCTGGTTCGGCGCTGGCCTCCACGCGACCGGGGTGGTGCTCGCCTACCTGGGCGCCCGAGTCGCCAAGGGCAGTCATCCCTCGGGCGCGGGTTGGGCCCTTTTAGTCAGTTTTTTTGCCCTCTTCGGCGGTCCGTTGGGCTTCTTGGCCGGGGTGGCATGCTATCTTTTCGGGGTGGGACAGCCCACCGAGATGCCGCTGGTCGATGTGGTCAGGGCAGAAATGTTCGTGCGCACCACCTCGACTTCCAAAGTGGAGCACGCAGGAGCTTTTGACGTGCAACTTCGCGAGGAGTTGCGCACCCAGCCGATTGTCGACCTGCTGCCTTATGCAGATGTGGCCACCGCCATCGCCATCATCAACAAACTGGCGGACCAGCGCAAGCGCGGTGATTTGATTTTGCTGCGTGAACTCTCTCAAGACCGGCGCCCTGAGGTTTACCAGTTTGCCCTTTCCCGGCTGGACGAGTTCGAGCGTGATTACGCAACTCGCATCTATCAGCTGAAAGAGCAATTGACCTACCGTCCCGACGATGTCGGGTTGCGGGTAGAACTGGCCAAAGTGTACTACGACTATACGAACAGTGGCCTGCTCGACGATTCCTTGGAAGATTACTATTGGGAAATGACGTTGGCCCAACTGTTTGAGGCGATGCGTTTCGAGTCCAACCGGCAGGACCTGGTAGTGGATATGGCCCGTTTGTTCCTGATGCGCCAGATGTACCGGGAAGCCGAGGCGGCCGTGGACGAAGTTCTGCGCAAGGAGCCAGCCAATCTCGACGCCCAGTTGCTGATGCTCGAATGCATGACCGAACGTGCTCAGATCGAGGGCGATCCGGGTCTGCTCCAACAGGCGCGCAAGCGCGCTTTGGAGTCGGCCTGGGCTATCAAGCTTCCCAGGAGCCAGGAGCAGCATCCGCTCTTTAAGGTGGCTCAATATTGGTTCGGGCGCACCCGCACCACCGAGAAGGCTGCTCCTAATGCTTGACGTTCTTTTTTTCTGCGAAGGCACTTATCCTTATGTTTCGGGCGGTGTTTCCAGCTGGATTCATCAACTGATCACCGGCATGCCCGATCTCAACTTCGGAATTCTCTATCTGGCGACCTCAGAGCAGTCCGAACGAGAGATGAAATATAAGCTGCCCCCCAATCTGAAGACCATGGTCGAGTTCTATCTCTACGACTTCGTGGAGTTCCCTCGCCCCACGACCGGTTCCCAAGCCCAGGCCTGGGAAGACGTTGGACCGTTCTTGCGGGGTCTTTTTGCCGGCAACGGTGTCGGTTTCGACAAGGCCTATTCAGCGGTTTGCGGCGACAACGGCGGGCTCCCGGCCTTGAGCTATCGCGACCTGACCAGCT
>JALHOV010000368.1 GCA_022842865.1 Vulcanimicrobiota bacterium
ATATGCGCAAGCTGGTTCGGTTGGCCGAGGGGCGCCCGGTGATTTTCCCGGGGCATCTGGGCGGGGCCGAGAAGCGGGCGGCGCTGGAGTTGGCGGACGTGTTCGTGGTGGGTTCGCGCCATGAGAGCTATGGGCTGACGATCGTGGAGGCAATGGCGGCGGGTTGTCCGATCGTTGGGCTGCGCAGTTATGGGGTAGAGGCCACGGTGGAGCCGTCCTGGGGGCGCATTGTGGAAGACGGGCCGGCGCTAGGGGCGGCGGTGCGCTCGCTTTTGGCAGACTCCGAGCTGCGCGCTTCGATGGGGGCGGCGGCCCGGCAGCGGGCGGCAACTTCCGGGTTCGCGACGGCGGCCGAGGAGTTGTGGAGGCTTTGCCAGGGTTCGCACGCGGGGGCGCGCTAGTGGAGATCGTTCACCTGCCGCCCGCTCTGGTGGGGTATCTGAATGAGCTGGCCTTTTTTCGCACCCCGACTGAGGAAGCGCGTCTAGAGTTTGAGCAGGGAGTAGAAGACCTGCGAGCCTGGCACTACTTTGAGTCTTCCTATTGGGTCAGCGACGCTCAGAAGCAGGAGCTGGCCAATCTGGAGTATTTGCTGGGCAATCTGGCCGGATCGCTGGAGAAGCTGCTGCCGCAGGCTTTCGAGGCGGTGCAGATCATGGAGGCGGTGCAGGCAGAGCGGGACAAGGCCACTTACTCGCCCGATCCGCTGATCAATGATCTGGTGTTGGCCGGGGCTTGCTGGCTGGCGGGTCAGGCCGAGGAGCGGGCGGTTCTGGAGCGGTTGCCCCGTTTGCGCGTGTGGGGTGCGCGTTTGCAGGAGGGCTTCGAGGCCATGCGGCCGGTGTTGCCTGCCGATGCGCAGCGCGACCTGGAAGTGGGCTTCCGCCACCTGGAGGAGGCCCTCGGAGAGTTCGGGTCGCTGACTACGGTAAAGGCAGGGATGGCCCGGCTGGTGGAGACGTCGGAGCTGCTACTGGTACTGGTGGAGTGGCGGCGTAAGGCCCGCGAGCGCCAGATGGAGCGCTTTCGGCGCTGGCCCATTCCGCTGGTGGGAGCGGGTCTGGAGGAGTGCTTCGAGGCCCTGCCTGATTGTGAGGATCGCGGGCGGCTCTGGTTGGAGGCGGTGCGTCCGCTGCTGGTGGAGCTGTCCTTCTGGTGGGGTCAGCAGCGCGAGTTGTTGCCTTTGCCGACCGACTTTCTGTGTGAGTGGATTCCACAGGTGGATCAGGACCTGGCGGAGTTGGCGGATTACGCGCCCGAGGGGGATATTTCGGATGAGATGCTGGCGGAGCTGACCGATTGGGTAGATGCGCTGGCGGGCAGTTTTGCTGAGGCCTCGAGCCATATGCTGGCAACGGGTCACCTGCGTGGGGGGGCGGCTGGCCACTACTATGAGGTCATCCAGGGGCTGTTGCGCAATACGCTGCCGGTGCCGGCGGTGCCTGGCCTGTTCATGGCCTCCAATCCGCCTGAGGCCTGGCAAGGGTTGGTGGATCGGATGTTGGAGTTTACTAAGGGCGGGCCCCGGGAGCTGCTTTACGAGGCCCGTGAGGAACTGCTTCGCTTGGTCCCGGCGCCGGACATTTCGGAGGGCGGCGGATGGAGCTGCCCGTTTTGTCAGCAGAAGGTGCCGGCTGGTCGGACGACCTGTGGTCATTGCGGGGGGGGCGCCAGCGTTTCTCTCGAGGTGCAATCCTGGAATGCTTGACGCTGACCGGCTGAGGTGCTATCTTACCCAGGCATTCGGGCTTATAGCTCAGTTGGTTAGAGCGCGTCCCTGATAAGGACGAGGTCGCAGGTTCGAGTCCTGCTAAGCCCACCACTCCCGAATGGGGCTGTAGCTCAGCTGGGAGAGCGCCTGCTTTGCAAGCAGGATGTCGCAGGTTCGATCCCTGTCAGCTCCACAAAAGAAAACCCTGAGAAATCGGGGTTTTTTTATGTCGAGTGGAACCGCGACATCTCTTTTTCGATCCCCTCGCGCAGTTGCATCAAGCGTTGTGCATAATCGCGCTGGCTTCGGTCCTCCTCCGTTTGAGGCTCCCAGGCTTGCACGGGAACCGGTTTGCCAGCCTCGTCTACGGCCACGAAAACAATGATGCAGTGGGTCGTGCGCTGGCGAGCGCTTTGCGAGAGTTCGCGAGCCCAGACGTCGACGGCGATGTGCATGCTGGTGGTGCCGGTGTAGATGACCCGGGCTTCCACTTCCACCAACTGGCCGATCTGGATGGGCTTGAGGAAGCGGATGCCGCCCACGTAGACGGTCACGCAGTAGCGCTGGCTCCAATTCACCGCACAGCTGTAGCCCGCCTGATCGATCCAGCGCATGACGGCGCCGCCGTGGACCTTGCCGCCGAAATTGACTTCTCCCGGCTCGGCCAGGAAGCGGAGGGTTATCGCTCGTTCCAATGCGTAATCACCATCTGTTCTCCCAAGGCCTTCAGGCGTTCTCGGTCCTCAACCTGTCCGAGTGGCTTGCCCTGCTCGAGGTAAAGCGGTGCTTGCGGCTCTCGAAGCCGGGGCACAAAATCTTCGGGCCAGGGGGAATTCCAGGTCTCCAATGCCTTAAGCCAGCTTCCCCACTGCTCGCCCTGCGGCCCCGCCGGGTGTGCCATCTCCCGGGAGCACTGCCAGCCTTCCGAGCCGGGCGCAAGCCGCACCGCGAAATATTGCCCCGAAACCATCTTCTGGATACCAAAAGCCTCATAGGAATCCAACCAGCGCTCGTATTCTGCCTCCTGCTGGTCGGGTGGCGTGGCCGAGGAGAGGATGTTGCTGAAGATGTAGTCTTCGATGGGGAACTCAAATTTTCGCAGCTCGGCTAGCCCCCAACCCGGCCCCAGCCAGCTTCGCATGCGCTGCAGAGCACCGTCCGGGGCTTCGGTGGCCATAGAAAAAAGGCCGCCTGGAGCGAGCCAGCTCGGCAGCCTGCGCAACACCCGTTCCGTGACCCCCTCGCCACTGCCACCGCCGGTGCGATAGAGCTCGGCCACTCCTTCGGGCGTGGGTACGAAGGGCGGATTTAAAGTCACCAGGTCAAAGAGGCCCCCGGCCGAGCAGCAGTCTCCCTGAGCGAACTCCACCTGAGAGACGCCGTTCAGGGCGGCATTGAGACGACCAAACTCGACGGCCCTGGGGTTTATGTCCATGCCCAGGGCCGGACCACCAGCCAGCAGGGCGTGGATCCCGGAGCCGCTGCACAGGTCCAGAGCTTTGGAATAAGCGCGTCGCGGCGTGCAGTAAGCCAGGGTGTAGCTGTCGCCGCCCAGCCAGTAGACCTGCTCGGGCCAGGGTTGCAGTTCAAAAGCGCTGTCGGTGAAAAAATAGGATCCCATGCAGGGATAGAGGTCCACTTTGGAGCGGATGCCGAGACGGTTGGGCTCCAGGAAACCCTGCGTGTGTAAAGCGGCGATGCTCTCATCGTCGAGAAGTTGGCGCAACTCTTCCAGAGAAAGGGACTCCTGCAGCAGAAAAAAGGCCACCGCCAGTCCCAGCGGCCCGTGCTTTCTCCAGCGGCGACGATAAGCGGGTTGGTGGATGGAACGCCGGAACGTGAAAGGGCGCAGCTGGAGAATCTCCTCCACTGTCGATTCCACGAAGCCCAGTTTGGCCATGCGGGCCGCTACCGATTCGATCACCCGACCGCTTTCTTCAATCAAAGGAAATCCACTCCCAGCCTTTTCCGCCAGGCTGTTTTTTAGCATCCTTTCAGCGCGCGTACTTATGCTAAGCGTATGAAGATGCAGGCAGTTACCCAGGCCACCCGGGCCGCCCAGAGCGCTCCCCAGCGTCGCACCGCCAGGGCCGAAGCCAAAGAAAGCTTCGGGGACCAGGTCCACCTCAGCCCATCGCAGTGCAAAGCGGCCAGCGGCCAATGGGCCCAGGTTCAGCGAGCCAATTACGACGCGGCCAGTGGGGTCACGCGTTCTCTTGTGCCCGTGCTTTTTCTGAGCGATCTCGACGGCACCTGGCTTTCCCCCAACGCCGAGAATCGCAAAACTCTCGACCAGGGCGTCCTCGAACTAAAAGAAGAAGCTCGAGAGAAGGGCGTAGACCTTCAGTTTGGTTACATCAGCGCGCGCCCTCTGGAGCGCATTGAACAAGAAAACTTGCCCGAATCGGACTGGTCTATCGCCAACAATGGCGGCTACATCTACAGCACCGAGGGCAAAGACGCCGTCTGGGAAGATCGCAAACAGGCCTTCGGCTTCCAAGCCAACCGGGCTTTCGAAATCGCTCAGGAACTGCTGAAGTCCCCGAAATTTGCCGGACTGGAGGTGTCTTCGGTGGGCAAGGTGGTGGGCAATCCGGCCGCCGACGCCTGCCCTGAAAGCGCCTCCCTTTGCATTCTCAACAGCTCGGTGCGACTGGGTAGGGGTGAAAGCAAGGACCAGCTCGAGTCGGAACATTTCACGGCGCCTTCCCAGGTTCAAGCCTTCGCTGACGCGATCAGCAAAAAACTGCGCAAAGAGGGCGCCGAATTTCAGCAGTCCCCCATTTACCCTTATCACGGCAAGCCCTATGTCATGTTTGACCTGGCCAGTGTGAATAAGGGCGATGCCATCGCCTATCTTCAGGAAAAAGAGAATCTCACGCCCGATCGGATCATCATCGCCGGCGATGGCGGCAACGACATTTCCATGATGCTCGACCAGCAAGGTAAGGACGATGGCCGCCGGGCCATTGTAGTCGGCGAGAACGCCAAACTGCGTTCCGCCGCGGCAAGTGTAAGCCGGGCCATCATTCAGAGTCCAGAGCAAGACTGCAGCCTGGGAGTGCTGGCTGGACTTCGCCAACATGTGGAAGAAATTATCGCCCAGGTTCAGCCTTGACAGCTATCGACGGCGGCACTATAGTAATCGGCGCTGGGGCCTATAGCTCAGCGGTGAGAGCAGCTGGCTCATAACCGGTTGGTCGCTGGTTCAAATCCAGCTGGGCCCATCTAAAAACACCACCGTGGCCCGGTGGTCTAGCGGTCAGGACGTCTGCCTTTCACGCAGAAGATCACGGGTTCGAACCCCGTCCGGGTCACCATACAGCCGAGAGAAATCTCGGCTGTTTTACTGGGCGCATAGCTCAATTGGTTAGAGCACCTCCCTTACAAGGAGGGGGTTGGGGGTTCAAGTCCCTCTGCGCCCACCACCGAGAACCTCGAGAAATCGAGGTTCTCTCTTTTTTGGCCACGGCCGATAACCCTAGAGGTAGTCGGCCAGGAAACGGGTGACTGCTTGGGTGCAGAGTTGCCCGCTAGGGCCGGCCAGATTGATGTCGCAGCCGTGGTTTGCCCAGGGCAAATAGAGAGTGGCGCAAGGCACTCCAAGTTCGCCTAACTTGCGCTCCAGTCGCCGGCTCTGCTCGACGTAGACCAGATCGTCCCGCAGGCCATGAAGTAGCAAAGTCGCAGGCGCCCCCGCGGCCACCCGCAGCAAGGGGGAAGCTTCTTGATAAACGGGCGCGGGCGGTGCCGAGCCAAGAAAATCGCGCAGAGCGGCCGGAGAGTCAAGCACCCGCGGATTGCTGGGATGCTCATAACTCCACAGCATGTCAGTGGGTGGATAGTAGGCCACCACGCAACGCGTGGGGCGTCGGACGTAGCCTTGCTGAAGTGCCAGGTGGGCCCCGGCTGAACGACCCAGCCAGGCCAGGCGTAGAGGGTCTACCTTGAGCTCCGCGGCGTGGCTGACCACGTAATCGTAAGCCCGGTCCAGATCCTCGCAGGCGGCGGGGTACGGGTGGGCCGGTGCCAGGCGATAATCGAGGCTGGCCACAAAATAGCCTTGTTGCCTGAGGTGGGCGTTCAGAGCCTGGAAGTCCTTGCGACTGCCCCGAGCCCACGACCCACCGTGTACGACAAGCACTCCCGGCGCGGGACTTTCGGGGACGTAAACATCCATCCATAAGCCTGGAGAGACCTCCACCTCGCGTGTAGGCTGCGTGGACCCGCCCCAACCTGTCAAGAGGCGGGCCCAGGCAAATCCCCCGTGCCGCCAGGCCGCCACACAGGGGGCCAGGGAAATCGCCACGGTTACAAAGCAAATCGGTCGTGCCACCGGCGTGCTCAGGCCTAAGGTCAGGGCGACAAGGGCCAGCCAGTGTCCCCACTCGGCGCTACCAACGGAAAGTTCCCAGCAAAATGGAAGCGGCCAGGCGTAAAGTCGTTGGCTGGCAACCGCCAGCAGCAGCAAGCTCAACGCCAGCGACGCCCGCTTCACAGTGGGCGGAAACTGCGCAGCAACGATTCGAAGGAACTGCGTTGGGAGTTAAAGTCCGCTTCGCTGCCGATGAATTGGATTTGATAAGAAGTCTTGCCGCTGCTGATGGCGAAGATTTGCACGATCACGTATTTCTTGCCCTTGCGAACCCCTTTATAGTCAAACCGGTGGGCAGCCAGCCGGCCCAGTTTGGTGGGCGCCGAGGCCCCCAGTGCCATCTCCGGATATTGCTGCTCGATCTGATTCTTACCGATAAGTGTGAGTCCATCCATCGACATGCCGCCGCTGATGCTGCTGGTGGAAATACTGATGTTGGCATCTTCCGGGTCGTCTACATCCTTCCCGGGAAAGAGGAAGTAAAGCGCTCCCGGTGTCTGGCGATCTTCCCAAGTGTCAGGCGCGGCCACTTCGAAGTATGGGGTGGTCACCGGCTTGGCCGAGGCCACACCGAATAGCAACAGGACGAACAGCAACCGTTTGAACATCACAGTCCGTTCGGCAGCCGGAAAGTCTGACCCTATTGCAAGTGTGCGGCTATTTTTCTTGGAGCCGTAAATCCCAGGCAGGTACCCAGGCCTGACCGGTGTATCGGACACCGTAGTCACGAACGAGCCGTTTTTCCATGTCCAGCATGTGAGCGGCGCCGTAAAAAATTCCGATTTTGCGATGTCCGCGCTTCAGCTCTCTCCCGAGCACACTCAGCGCCTTCTGATTGCGCACGCTCAGAATGGTGCCGCCCCCGGGCCCTTCCAGCAATTCAATCATTTGCTCGGGATTATTGAACATCAAGGCCATATAGCGGCGCATGTGGACCCTGTCTGCCACACTCGGCCGAGAAAAGATGGCCATCAAATTGACTTGCTCGAGTTCTTTTTCTGCCTCAGGACTGGTCTCAGCTCCGGACTGGAGCGATCGCATGAACAGCTGCGCAAAGGATTCGTGTCTCTGCGACTGAGATTTCTGGAATTCCGCCGGGCTTACATCGGCGTGCACAAAATTTTTGGCCGTATAATCCACGTAGTCGAGCTGAAAATCAAGCCCGAGCATGTTGCCGAGACCGTGTTGCACCATCGCCAGGGGGTTCTCCGCCCCACCCTCAGCACCGGCCACGGGGATGGGTCGACCTGCTGATCCGTCCGCGATCAACTCGTAGAGAACCGCGTCATATTTCTTGAACTCGCGGTTGAGACGCTGATAATACTCCTTGGGACCGATATGGACCGCGCTGATCAGGTCCACGGTATAACCTTTTTGCGGATGCCGAAACTGGGTGATAGCCGTTTCGAAACTGGCCAGTTGAGCCTTGCGATCGCGCACACACCGGAGGGGTCGGTGGGGAGCGACCTCGCTCCAGGCAACCGAAAACAGCAGAAACCAGAGAATCCAGCGCATGCAGGCATGGTTTCGCCGACCCCTAAAGAACCCTGCCGTGGGATATCGCGGACGCCTGGCTCCGACACCTTCGGGTCTTTTGCATTTGGGGCACGCCCAGACATTTTGGATCGCTCACCAGCGCTGCCGCCAGCGGCAAGGACAGCTGGTGTTGCGCCAGGAAGACCTGGACCGGGCGCGCTGCCGCCCCGAGTTTGCTCTGGCCGCCGAGGAAGACCTGACCTGGCTGGGCCTGAACTGGGATGAAGGCCCCTATTACCAGTCTCAGCGCCTGCCCATTTACGAAGAGCATTTCCAGCGTCTGCAGGCCAGTGGACACGTGTATGCCTGCTCTTGCTCGCGCAAGGAAGTGCAGGAATCCCAGCGTGCTCCCAATTTGGGGGACGAAGAACCGCTCTACGGGGGAAGATGCCGCAAGGGGCCGCAGTCCACCGAGATCCGATGCTGGCGGTTTCGCGTCCCCGAGCGGGCGGTGGAATTTTGCGACCTGAGACAAGGTCGTCAAAGCTTTATGGGTCAGCAAGACTTTGGCGACTTCGTGGTGCGGCCTCAGGCTGGACCG
>JALHOV010000369.1:0-7473 GCA_022842865.1 Vulcanimicrobiota bacterium
GCCGGGTCATACCGGGAATTTTGGTGCCAAAGCGGAGAGAAATGCCTTCCTCGGGCCCAATGCGCAAAACCAGCACGTTGGGATCCAGCTTGTCGCCTTCGTTGGCGCCAAAGAGCATCAGAGGCGCCGGCTTGAAGACGATGGCAATCTCAGTTACCTTGCGAGCCAGACGCTTGCCGGTTCGCAAATAGAAAGGCACGCCTTCCCAGCGCCAGTTGTCCAGGAAAAAGCGCACGGCCGCGTAGGTCTCGGTGCGCGACTCAGGCGAGACGTTTTTCTCCTGCATGTAGCCGGGCACGGGCTTGCCGTCGATAAAGCCGGGCCCGTACTGGGCTCGAACCGTGTTGGCGGCCACTTCCTCCGGCTTATAGATACGCAAAGCCTTGAAGACCTTGGATTTCTCGTCACGAACGGAGTCGTCCAGCGCACTGGCCGGCGGCTCCATGGCCACCAGGGCCAACAACTGCAACAGGTGATTTTGCACCATGTCCTTGAGGGCGCCGAAGTGATCGTAGTAGCCCGCTCGTTCCTCCACGCCCAGCGATTCGGCCGCGGTGATCTGGACATGGTCGATGTAGCGACGGTTCCAGACCGGCTCAAAGATAGTGTTGGCAAAGCGAAAGGCCAGGATGTTCTGGACGGTCTCCTTGCCCAGGTAGTGGTCGATTCGGTAGATTTTGCTCTCCGGAACAAGTCGGAGGATGTCTTTGTTGAGTTTCGCCGCGGAGGCCAGATCGATACCGAAAGGCTTCTCCAGAATGACGCGCACCCAGTTGGCTTCCGGATTGGCATAAGGAGGCGGGTCGAGCAGCCCCTGCTGACTTAAGAAACCAAGGATGGTGGGGAAATCGTCGGGAGCCACTGCCAGATAAAACAGACGGTTGCCTTGAGTGCCGCGGTTATGGTCGATTTCCTCCAGGCGAGCCTTGAGCCGCTGGTAACTCTCTTCCTGATGGTGGTCGCCGCTCATGTAAAAGACGCCACGCGAGAAAGTGTCCCAGTTGGTAGCGTTCCCTGAGTCGGGCTTCACCTTGGAACGGAACTCCGTATCGCTAAATGGACGACGAGAAATTCCCAACACCGACAGCTCGGGAGCCACCAGGCGCTGCTCCGACAGGGCGAAGAGTGAAGGAATGAGCATGCGCTCGGTCAGATCGCCGGACGCACCAAAAATCACGATGGTACAAGGCTCGGCGGTGCGAGCGCTACTCAGACCCTCGCGTAGCGGGTTGTTTTCAAGAGTTGTGCTGGTCATACCGAAAGAGTCTGCACCGAGCGCTTAATCGTTTCAACCAGGTCTTTGTAGGACTCGGCGAACTTGTCCACGCCTTCCTTCTCCAGGGTGTTCAGGGTCACATCGGCCAGATCCACCCCCACCTCTTTCAAAGTGGCCAGCGTCTTCTCGGCTGCTTTCAGGTGTTCGGCGGTCAGACTGGGAGCGGTTTTACCGTGCTCCATCACGGCCGTCAGAGTGCCTTCCGGCATGGTATTGACGCAGTGGGGACCGACCAGTTCGTCTACGTATAGCGTATCGGCGTAGGCCTTGTTCTTGGTGCCGGTGCTGGCCCAGAGAGGGCGCATCAGCTGGGCGCCTTGGGCGGCCAGCTTTTGCCAGCGCTCCGAAGCTACACGCTTCTCAAACTGAGCGTAAGCAGCTCGGGCATTGGCCACGGCCACGTGTCCCAGCAAGGCCTTTTTCTGGTCTTCGCTGAGGGGCAGTTTCTCGAGGCGTTTCTCCACTTCGGTGTCGACACGGCTCACAAAGAAGCTGGCCACGGTGGCAATTTTGTCGATCGGTTTGCCCGCTTTGGCCCGAGCCTCCAGGGCATCCATGTGAACGGTCATGACTTCGTCGTAGCGCTCCACCGCGAACAGCAAGGTCACATTGACATTAAAACCCTCTTCTACGAGCGCCCGGATGACGGGCAGTCCCTCCGCGGTGGCCGGGACCTTGAGCATCAGGTTGGGGCGGTCCACTTTGGGCCAGAGCAATTTGCCCTGGGTGATGCTGCCCTGACTATCGCGGGCTTTGGTGGGATCGAGCTCGAGACTCACGAATCCGTCTTTGCCGCCGCATTCCTGATACAGGGGCAAGAACTTGTCGCAGGCGCCTTGCACATCGGCAACCATCAGCTCCCAACAGATATCCTCGGGGCTCAACCCCTGCTTTGACAGCTTGCGGATATCGTCATCATAGGTTTTGCTGCCTCGAATCGCGCCCTGGAAAATAGTGGGGTTACTGGTCTGCCCCCGCATTCCCTGATCGACCCAACCCTGCAAAAATCCGCTGTGCAGCATATCGCGACTCAACGAGTCCAACCAAACCGACACACCCTGGTCCAAAAGCTTCTTCAACATCACAGCAACCTCCAGTCAAAAGTCCTCTGAAACGGCTTTTAACGGGGCCGCCTAGGGTTCCTGTTTGGCACAATAGCGCCGGTGAGCCAGCACGCCTGTGGGGATGGCCAAAGCCCCCACGCTGCCCAGCACGATCCCCAGCGGTCCGGCCAGCCAGCCGACCACGGTGTGAGCGACCGAAACGAACGCCGACACGCGCTCAGGCAGGTGCACCAACGAATCAAGCGTGGTGGGAACCCGACGGGCCAACGCTTGGGGCGAGAGGGTCACCCGGTCCCTGAAGTTCGAGCCGGCGCTCTCGCTCACGATGGGCTTCAAGAGTCGGTAGAAATAGGGGTTAGGCGGCGGACCAGAATTGATTTGCACTTTCCCCAGCCTAACCAGCCGCGGATAACTACCGGCTAAATCTAGGGACTGGCCGTAAAATCAAGGACCAACCCGACTGGGTCCATAAATCCGGTTTGCGAGCCTTGCAGCCGGCGTAAGGGCGCAGGGCCGCCATTGATGGTGCTCGGATTCTCAAAAACCAGCACCGCCGCGGCCCCCGAGTCGACCACGAAGAGTTCGTCCTTGTCAGGTCGCAGCAGCATCTGTTGAGGCCGGCTCAACAGGGTCGAAGCACCCTGAATGATGGCCGTCGGAGCGATATTCCCGTCCATCGAATCAGAATCGTCAAAGCGCAAAATCGAATTGGTACAACCGACGAAAAGCTGCTTGTTGATGAACAGCAACGATTGCGGAGCCTGCAACCTGGTGTTAGTGCCCAGAATGGTGCGGTTGGGCGGCACGTTGCCGTTGAGAGTGGAAGCATTGTTGAAGACCAGCAGGGCATTGGCGACCGGGTCCGCGATCCACAACCGATCGGTGCTGACATCGAGCACCATGGCGGAAATGCTGCTGATTCTGGTGGCCGATCCGCTCAAAGTTCGCAGTGGGGCGGTGGCCCCGTCGATGGTGGAGGCATTGCCGAAGACCAACACGTTGTTGCTGCCCCCATTGGCAACGTAAAGTTCATTGTGAGCGCTATCCAAATGGACCCCCACCGGCCGATTCAACTGAGTGCCGATACCGGTTAGGAATCGGCGCGGGGGAACGGATTCGGACTGATTGAGCACATCCTCAAAAAAGAGAATCGAGTTATCTCCTCCATTGGGCACGATCAGCCGCTTGCTTTCGACGTCATAACTGAGCTGACCGGGCTGGGCCAGACGGGTATTGGACCCGCGAATGAATGTCTGCGGCAAAATCGCGCCTTCGGCTGTGGAAGCGCGCAAAAAATGAGCAATCGTGGAGGCACCACGATCGGACACCAGCATTTCACCACTGCCCTCGTCCACCGACTCCTCAGTGGAACAGCCGAGGAACAATCCGGCGCAGACCATTGCGGCCACCATCCAGTTGCGCACCATGAGGATTGGCTTTACGCGCCAGGAGCCACTTCCCTTTTTAGCGCGTCACCTGACACCAATCGAATAAGAAAAGACATCCTTCAGACATGCTGAGTCAACCTTCGCGAACAGGGACTGCGTTACGGTGGCGCAATGAGAAACCTATCGCTTTTACTGACCCTCGATCAACAAGAAGACGACTATAGCACCTATCTACTCGACTACCAGATCGGCAGAAGCCTGGGGAGGGACCGCTGGGGCTCGCCGCGCCTGCTGGCCCGTCAGTCCTCGGCCTGTGGCTGGCAAGCGGACGGAATTCCGCTGCTGCTGGGCCGCGGCCCGGCGCGGCCGGGCCTGGAACTTCTACCCGCTCGTCAGGGGGCGCGCCTGTCCATCGACGGGCGCTGGCTGTGGAAACCGCATCCTCAAGCTCCCTGGCCTGCTCCCCATCGCATCGTCCAGCTCGACCGCCACCGGAGGCGCCGGGAAGTCATCTGGAAGCGAGAGGGCTGGGAAGTCCTCGACCTGCAGGTGGACCCAAATGGCCAGGGACTTTATTTCGCCGTGCGTCTCCCTGAGGAACGCGGACAGCTCTGGCACTGGTGTCCACGCCGACGCAGCAACGTGCTCCTGATCGACAGTGCCGATTTTCACCCCATCGAGTTCGCCGTCCATCCGAAGGAAGCTGGCCTGGCTTTCGTTGACCAGAGCGACGACCAGGTCTACTATCGTCCTTTTGGAGTCGGTGGGATTCGCCGCCTTAGCCAACCCGATCGCGAACAGGAAAGCCAGGACGCTCCGGGCGTCTATCGTTGTTCGCCCGCCTTCACGCCAGACGGAAGCCGACTCTTTTATTGCACGGCGTTCTTAGGGATGGAAGGCGCCCACCTGTGCAATTCGGGCAACCTCTACGTCACCTCGATGCTCGGAAGCAAACTACGCGAGGTCGGGCTGGAAGAAGAGGGCTGTCCCGTCAATGTATGCCTGCCTTCATGGCCCGTCTATCTGGGAATGGCTATTGCTTCTTGAAGTCGAGCGAAGCGGAGTTGATACAGTAGCGCAGCCCGGTAGGCTTAGGTCCATCCTGAAAAACGTGTCCCAGGTGCCCCCCGCAGCTGGAGCACTCCACCTCGACCCGCTCCATCCCGTAACTGGTGTCCGTCACCTCTAGCACCGACTTCTCTTGAGCGGGCCGCACAAACGACGGCCAGCCGGTGCCGGAGTCAAACTTATCCTTGGAACTGAAGAGCAACTGGCCGCAACCGGCGCAGAAATATTGTCCGACATCGTGGCTGTCGAAGTATTTGCCCGAAAAAGCTCGCTCGGTGCCCTTTTGGCGCAAAACCTGAAATTGCTCGGGGGTCAGTTGCTTACGCCACTCTTCCTGGCTATGCACCACGCTGAACTGTTGTCTGGAGGGAGTTTGAGCCACACCGGGCTGAGCGGCGCAGCCAGCCAGGCCAAAAAGAGCCGCACAAACAGAGATTCTTTTCCACATTTAGAGAGCTTCTGCAAGCCTGGACTCGGCCCTGCGCAGGGTTATCGGCGACCGATGTGCTATCTAAGCTGAGTGCCTGAGGTAGCTACGCGCCGTATGCTGATGATCTCCTATCACCTGGGAAGGCGCATCCGTCTGGAGGATGCGGCCCGGGCTTTTGTCGATCGTATCGTGGAAAAAGCCAAGTCCGACATGTGCCTCACGCTGGGGGACGGCTGGGTTTACCTGTTCGCTTTTGGCTCCGTCGTTTTCATTGATGTAGACGCTCCCAAGGCGGAAGTCTTTACCAAAGACCTGGCCACCTATGTGGATGGTGAGACCGAGCGCCTCAGCGACGACGTGAACGTGATCATAGCCCCGGAGTCCAAGGACAAAGTCCACTTTGATCGGGTGGTTCTTCAGGAGGTCAACCAGCAAAAACTGCGCTTACTCAGTCTGGTACTGGCCCAGTCGACCACCCTGGAGCACTTCGAACAGCAAGTCGAAGGCCTGCTCGACCGGGCCGCCGCCTTCACCGATGCTATCGCTTCCGGGGGCACCTGGCGCGGCACGGTCAAGGAGATGATGGGCTTTCTGGGCACCGGGTTAGCTACCCGACGTCAGATTGTCAGCAACCTGGCCATTCTCGACTCGCCCGACATCGTCTGGGAAGACCCGGCCTTGGATACGATTTTCCAGGAGCACAAGGCCAATTTCGAATTGACCAGCCGCTACCGTACTCTGGAACACAAACTTCGCCTGATTCATGAAAGCGTGGAAGTGCTGGTTGACCTGAGCAACACCCGCCAGACCCACGTTCTAGAAATGGTGGTCGTATTGCTGATTGCGGTAGAAGTCGTGCTCGCTTTCATTGGACACGGAAGCTAAACTGATGAAGATTTTGCGCTGTCAACAGCCGGGCCTGGCCCGAGCTCTCGAGTGGGCTGGCAATGAAGGCTGGAACCCCGGCCAAAATGACGCCGCCACCTTCTTTCAAGTCGACCCGGACGGTTTCTGGCTGGCCCAGATCGACGACACTCCGATAGCCAGTATGTCCGCCGTCCAATGGACGGATGACTTCGCTTTTATTGGACTTTACATCGTCGTTCCCGAAGAACGGGGCAAGGGCTATGGCTGGCAACTCTGGCAGCACGTGATGCAGACCCACAAAGGCAAGTGCCTGGCCCTGGACGGGGTGGTGGCTCAGCAGGCGAACTACGCCAGGTCCGGCTTCCAGTTCGCCCACCGCAGCTTACGCTGGGCCGGCCACGCCGGTCAGTTCACCGGCCAGAGCACGCAGGCGGTTCCGCTTCACCAGCTAGATTATGACGAACTGGTTCGGCTTGACTGCATGGTCTCGCCGGCCGACCGCCCTCAGTACGTGAAAGCCTGGCTGGATCAGCCTGATACCCGCACCTGGGGCATCGCCAGTCACGGCGGCGTCGATGGACTGGCGGTGGCTCGCACCTGCCAGAGCGGTTGGAAAATCGGTCCCCTCATCGCCAAAACACCGGACCAGGCTCGAGAATTACTGTACGCTTGCTGCAGCGGCCTGGCCTCCGATACGCCCATCTACGTGGACTCGCCGGAGCCGAACGAGGCCGCCCAAGAACTGCTGGGAGGGGCCGGCTTTACCGTGAGCTTCGAATGCGCCCGCATGTATACCAGGCCCGTGCGCCAGCACCGCCTGGACTGGCTCTACGGCGTAACCAGTTTTGAATTGGGTTAGGTACGCCCTTCCCTGCCTGCTGCTGGGATGCGCCCGTCCGCCCACCCCGCCTCCCCTCGACCGTTTTCAGGCCGTCAAAAGCTTTGCTTGCCAACTCCAGAACCTGGATCTGAGCAAGGTCCCCAAAGTGGATCTGTTCATCATGGACCCCACGCGTGACGGCATCACACCTTATAGCCCCCAGGAAGTCGGCGCCCTCCAAAGCGGCGGGCGCCTGCTACTGGCCTACCTCAGCATAGGTGAAGCCGAGAACTACCGAGACTACTGGCAGAAAGACTGGAAACCGGGTCGCCCCGCCTGGCTCGGTCCTACCAACCCAGATTGGGGCGGGAATTACAAAGTGCGTTACTGGGACCCCGCCTGGCGCCGCATTGTCACCGATAATGCCCGCAAGCTACGGGCTCAAGGCTTTGATGGGCTTTTCCTGGATGTGGTGGACAGTTGGGAACTCTGGCAAAAAGACCATCCCCAGGCGAAACAGGCGATGGTCGAGCTGGTGCTGGAAATCAGCCGCCAACAGC
>JALHOV010000369.1:7483-8155 GCA_022842865.1 Vulcanimicrobiota bacterium
ATCGTGCTCAATGGCGGCGACGGCTTACTGGACAACCCGAAGTTACTGGCAGCTATCACCGGAGTCGCCAAAGAAGAAATCTTCTTCGGACTCGATGGCGACGGCAAAGTGACCCCGCCGCAATTCACCCGTGACTGCCAGTTGCGCCTGGAGCCCCTGGTGAAAGCCAAAAAGCTGGTCCTGAGCATTGACTATACCAAGGACCCGACTCAGAAACGTCAGGCCCGGCAACGCGCCCAACAAAACGGCTATCTAGAGTTCATCGGCGTGCGGGGTCTGGACTCGATCCCACCACAATAGGCTACTCCTGGGCTTCGCGTAGAGCTCGAATCACGGTTTCCTTGAAGGCCGGGTTGGGCGACAAGTCTAAGGCCTGCCGCATGTCGGCCACAGCCTGCTCCTGGTGACCTAAGGTCAAGTGCGCGTAGCCGCGGTCCAGGTATGCCTGAGCATAGCGCGGGCTGATCTTGAGAGCGCTGGTGTAGTCGGCTAAAGCTTCTTCATACTTTTGCATTGCTTCATAAACGGCGGCCCGCTCCATAAAAGCAAACAGGTACTCTCCGTTCCGTTCGAGCGCCTTGTTGAGATCGAGCAAAGCCAGGTCGTAGTGCTTTGCGCCATGGTGGACCACTCCCCGACCGTAATAGGGCTCAGCCAGAGCGGGATCCAGGG
>JALHOV010000370.1 GCA_022842865.1 Vulcanimicrobiota bacterium
GCCATTCGCACGTTTTCGGGCTTTCCGGGAGGGTGAAAGGGATACCCCAGCGCGACCGCTCCGCTGGCGCCCAAACGACTGGCCATGCTGACACTGACTCGAGCTCCCAGCGACTTGCCGCCTACATAGCGAGGGCCCTCTACCCCCCAACTCTCCCAGAGCAGGGCCAGTTCTTCCTGGAGCTTTTCGAATCGACTGGGCGGGGGGCGCTTGCCGATCTGCCGGCGGGCCGCCATGTAGGCGAATTCGTAGCGATAAACGCGTAAGCCGGATTCCTTCAGGGCTTCGGCCGCCTTGTCCATAAAGGGGGTGTCCATGGGGGCGCCCGAGCCGTGGGCCAGTAAAATACTTCCCAGGGCCTTGACGTTGGGTTCAGAAACGAGGAACATAGTTGGGTTTTCGCGCAACCTGTCGCGGCCCCTCGGGATTCTCTGGAGAATGGACTCTACAATGCTTAAGAAGTTATTTGGCAAAAAAGGCTCAACCGAAGGGGAGGTGCCCGCGGCACCCTCGGCCGAGGAGCAGACGGCCGTTCCCGAGAGCCCGGGCGAAGAAGCACCTGCAGTCGAAGGCGAGGAGCCCAAACTGAAAAAGGGCTTCTTGCGCGGCGCCTGGGAGGCCACTAAAAAGCTGGCCTTGACTCCCGTCGACCCCTGGTTTGAAGCCGTCGCCAAAGGACTGGACAAAACCCGCGCCGGCCTGGTCAATAAGGTTGCCTCGCTGTTCCAAATGCACGGTAAAGTGGACGAGGCGCTCTGGGAGGAACTGGAGGATATCCTGATCACCTCCGATGTCGGCACCGCCGCCACCGAGCGCATCATCAACCAGTTGCGCGAGATCGTCAAAGAGAAGAAGCTGGCCACGGCAGAACCGCTGCTGGAAGAAATGCGCACCATTCTGGGAGCCGTACTCAACTACGACGGCAGCGATGTGCCCAGTGAACCGGTCGACCCGCTGAACATCGAAGAAGGCCGCCTCAACGTCATCCTGATGGTAGGCGTCAACGGAACCGGCAAGACCACTTCGACCGCCAAGTTAACTCACCGCCTCAAGAGCAAAGGGCACAAAGTGATTCTGGCCGCGGCCGACACCTTCCGCGCCGCTGCTATCGATCAGTTGCTGGTGTGGGGCAACCGTCTGGGCGTTGACGTCATTCATCAGAACGAAGGCTCGGACCCGGCCGCGGTCGTCTTTGATGCGGTCAATGCCGCCAAGGCGCGCAAGGCCGATGTGCTCATCGTGGATACGGCCGGCCGCCTTCATTCCAAGGTGAATCTGATGGAGGAGCTGCGCAAGATCCGCCGAGTGCTCACTCGCGAAATTCCGGATGCGCCGCACGAGACTTTGCTGGTGCTGGATGCCACCACCGGCCAGAACGCCGTCAATCAGGCGCGCACTTTTAACGATGTGGCCAATCTAACCGGTCTGGTGCTGGCCAAGCTGGATGGCACCGCCAAAGGCGGCATCGTGGTGGCCATCTCTCAAGAATTCCAGATTCCCGTGAAATACATTGGTCTGGGCGAAAAGCTGGAAGATCTGCAGGTCTTCCATCCCAAGCCCTTCCTGTCCGCACTTTTTGGAGAAACCGATGGATGAACATTCGCTACGAATCCTCGAGCTGGTGCCCGTGCTTCGCCTGGTGGGCGGACTTACGCACGGACCGCTGGCGAGAGAGATCGTGGAGCAGCTCCGGCCGGCCGATTCTCTCGAGGAACTGAAGGGCCGTCAGACCGAGGTAGGGGAGGCCCTGCTGCTGCTGGATCTTGGCTTTGTCCCTCCGCTGGTGGGACTGGAGGACCGGCGTGGCGACGTGCAGCTGGCCGGGCGCGGCGGAATCCTGGACCCACAACGCTTGCTGGCCATTCGCGAGATCGCGATCGCTTCGCGCAAACTGGGACGCTATCTTGAAGAACGCTCGCTACGGGCTCCGCGACTGGCTGACCGGGCCCGCTGGATGCCTAACTTTCCGCGCCTGGAGAGTGAGATTTCGCGCTGCCTCAGTCCCGACGGGCGGGTGCTCGACGCGGCCAGCACGACCTTGCGCAACCTTCGCGCCGAGATTCGCTCGGTCGACGCATCCTTGCAGCGCAACCTGAACCACCTGCTGCGCGACCCGGACATCCTGAAAATGGTGCAGGAGCCGATCGTGACCCAACGCCAGGGACGGCAGGTGATCCCCGTCAAATCCGAGCACAAAGGTCGGTTCCCCGGGCTGGTGATCGACCAGTCCGGCTCGGGCGCCACCGTTTTTATGGAACCGCTTTCGGTTCTGCCTCTGAGCAATCAATTACGCTCCTTGATCAGCGCCGAGGAACACGAAGTGGAAGCGGTGCTGCGTTCCTTAAGCGGTTGGGTGGCCCAGGACGAAACCCAACTGGTGGCCGCTTGCGAAGAAGTGGCGATCGTCGACGCTACCTTCGCACAGGCCAGCTACGCCAAGAAGGTGGATGGCAGCCTGCCAGCCATCTCCGAGGGCGGCCCGCTCAAGTTGATCAGCGCCCGCCATCCGCTGCTGCTGGCCAAAGGCATCCAGGCCGTGCCGATCACGCTCGAGATGGGCAAAGAATTCACCACCGTGGTGGTCACCGGTCCAAATACTGGCGGCAAAACGGTCGCCCTGAAGACGGTGGGCATGCTGGCCGTGATGGCCATGAGCGGTCTGCCCATTCCCGCCGAGCCGGATAGCCAGTTGCCCTTTCTGACCGAGATCTGGGCCGACATTGGGGACGAGCAGAGCATTTCCCAGTCGCTCTCCACCTTCTCGGCGCACCTTACTCAGATTTTGCGCATTTTGCCCAGGGCCGGCCACGGTTCCCTGGTGCTGCTGGACGAGTTAGGTGCCGGCACCGATCCCTCCGAAGGCGCTGCTCTGGGCGTTTCCCTCTTGGAGCACCTGAACGCGGCCGGGGCCTTGACCATGGTCACCACCCATCTTTCGGACCTCAAGATTTATGCCAGCAAAACGGCTGGCTTCGAGAACGCCGCCGTCGAGTTTGACGCGGCTACGCTGTCGCCCACTTACCGTGTCACGGTTGGGGTGCCGGGGCGCTCCAACGCGTTACTGATCGCGGCCGGGCTGGGTCTGCCCGACCCCCTGGTGCGGCGGGCCCGCGAGATTTTGGGCAAAGAGCATGTGGGTGTGGAAGTGCTGCTCGACGACCTGGAGAACGAGCGCCAGTCGCTGCGTCAGCGCGAGGCCCGCTTGTCCAAAGATCTGGCTCAGATGGAGTTGGACCGTCGAGTTCTTCAGGAACAATTGGACGAACTCAAGCGTGAGCGCCAACTCCGGCTGGATGAGGCGGCCGCCCAGGCCGAGGACGTGTTGCGCCAGGCTCGAGAAAAATCGCACGGCTTATTGCGTGACTTCCGTCATCGAATTGCCGACCTCGGGCGTCAGAAAGAGCAGACGCTGGCCGAAGCCCAGCGCTATCTGGCCGATTTGCGTGATCACGGCGAAGAAGCCGAGCCGCCGCGGTCCTTCGAAGAGTTGAGCGAAGCCGAATTGGAGCGCCTCACTCGGCCTGAGCCAGAAGAAGACGAGGAAGAAATTCGCGAAGCCGTCAGCGAGGCGCTGCAGGCTCCGGAAAGAACCGATGAGATCGACTCTCAGGCACGAGTGGTGGCCCGCACCATGGAAGCCAGCCTCAACGAGATGGCTAACCAACTCCACGAAATGCGCTCCGAGCCTGCTCCCAGCGGTCCCCTGCCGGAAGTGGAAGTGGGCCAGCGAGTTTACTCTCGACGCTACGGCCAGGAAGGGGAAGTGCTGCAGGTGCGCGGCAACAAGGCCGAGGTCAAGCTGGGTATGGTGCGCCTCAGCTTGAGTTTGGAGGACCTGGAGCCTCTGGCCGGGCCGGCTACCGGCGGGCAAATTCATCTTCCGGACGCTCCCCTGGGGCCGCTTTCGTCGCGAGTCGACTTGCGAGGGATGACCGTGGATGAGGCGGTGTTTGAGTTGGGCAAGGCCCTCGATCAGGCGGCCCTGGTCAAGAGCGAAAAGGTCGAAGTCATCCACGGTAAGGGTACCGGCGCCCTGCGCAAGGGAGTGACCAAATTTTTGAACAGCCACCCGCTGGTCGAAGAGCAGAACCTGGGCCAGGTTTACGAGGGAGGATGGGGTGTTACGGTGGTGAAGCTCAAGCGATGACAGGCACACAGCCCGGCTATATCATTTCCGTCTTCCAGTTGGCCGGCATGTGCACGGGCGCTTTTGATTACAAAGAGGTGGCTGCACGTTTGCAGACCCAGCTGCGAAATTTGGGTCTGGACTTGACCTCCTGGGAACCGGTCAGCCAGTCCGGGTGTTTTGCTGTGCTGGTCTGGGCTGAAGCCCAGGCGGGTAGCCGGGTAGATCTTTTAGAGGCGCGGCGTCAGCTCACGGCGCAGTTGGCTCCGCAACAGTTGCAAGTGCGCATTCAGCGCGAAGACGTCTTCCTGGCTATGCACCGGCTGTAAGGAGCCTTTGTGGCGACAAAAAAGGCCAAGGGGGCCCGTCAGGGCAAACCACCCTCTCGTGGGAAACGTTGGTTCTTAACCTTCGTGAAAGTGGTGGTCGCCAGTAGTCTGGTTTTGGTGCCGCTCGGTCTTGGTGCGAGCTATGCCGTTGTCACCCAACTGACCAAAGACCTTCCTGACGTGGAAGGCCTGGCCAGCTACGAGGCTCCGCAAACGACGCGCATTTTCTCCAAAGACGGCCAGGTGGTTGCCACTCTGTTTGTGGAGAACCGCACTACCGTACCGCTGGATCGGATGTCACCTTATCTACCGAAAGCGCTGCTGGCTGTAGAAGACTCACGCTTTATGCAGCATCGCGGCGTAGACTGGGTGGGGGTGGGGCGCGCGGCCGTGGCCAACGTGTTTTTCCGCGGCATCGATCAGGGAGCCAGCACCTTGACCATGCAGCTGGCGCGCAATCGTTTTCTTACCCAGGATCAGACCATCGCCCGTAAGATCCGCGAGATCGTGCTGGCTCAACGGATCGAGAAGCGCTTCTCCAAGGAGAAGATTCTCGAATATTACCTGAACAACGTCTACTTTGGCAGTGGCGCCTATGGAGTGGCCGCCGCCAGCAGCCTCTACTTTGGCAAACCGGCGCAGCAGCTCAGCATTGCCCAGTCGGCGCTGATTGCCGGGTTGGTTCAGGCTCCTTCCTCGTTGTCGCCCCTGGTGGACGCCAAGGCCTCTCTGAAACGGATGAAAATCGTGCTTTCCCGCATGAAGCAGACCGGCATCATCGACCAGAAGCAATACGATCAGGCGGTGCGCGAAGGCGAGGGCTTCAAGTTCAGCACGTCTTCGGGCGGGGGGCCGGTCGTCCAGTCCGGGTCCGACCAGCTTTTGAAGTATCCTTACTTCACCACCTACGTGATTGCCGAAATGTCCGACCGTTATCCAGAAGACATGCTTTATCGGGCCGGCCTGCAGGTGCGCACCACGCTGGACATCGAGCTGCAGCGGATGGCCGAAGAAGAACTGGCGTACGCCTTGGAGGAGCTGGGCCCCAACCTGAACGCCGGTAACGCCGCGCTGGTCTTGATCGAAAATTCCACCGGTTATGTCCGCGCCATGGTGGGCGGAAAGCGCTGGTCGCAAGAGAATCAGTTCAACCGTGCCTGGCAGGCGGTTCGTCAACCGGGCAGCAGCTTCAAGCCCTTCGTGTATACGGCCGCGCTTTTGCAGGGAATGACGCCAGAGAGCATCGTCGAGGACAATCCTGTCAGTTACGGGGGGTGGTCGCCCAAGAACAGCGACGGCAAGTTTAAAGGACGGATCCCTTTGCGGCAAGCCCTGCAGGAGTCTCGCAACGCGGTCGCCGCCTGGCTGATCAACATGGTCGGCTCCGACCGGGTGGTGGAAGTGGCTCGCTCGCTTGGTATTCGCGAGCAGTTGACCTCGAATCTGACCCTGGCCCTGGGCTCCTGCGAGGTGACTCCCATGTCCATGGCCAGCGCTTACTCGACTCTGGCTGGTGGCGGGGTCTACCATCCCCCCCTTTCGGTGACCCAGGTGGTGGACCACAGCGGAGAGATCCTCACCGACAATCGCAATCATCCCGGCAAGCGCATGCTGCCCGCTGATATCGCTTCCCAAATGATCGAAATGATGATGGGTGTTGTTCTCTACGGGACCGGCACAGCGGCTTACATCGACGGAGTGGATGTCGCCGGTAAAACAGGCACCACCGACGATTCGCGCGACGCCTGGTTCGTCGGTTTCACTCCTGAGTATACGCTGGCCGTTTGGGTGGGGAACGATGATCACTCGGCCATGTATGACGTTTTCGGAGGCGGCTTGCCCGCCACCATCTGGCGGCGCTTGATGGGCCGGGTGGTGGCCCGTGGAATCGCGCAGCCCCGCTTCGCCTTTGAAGGCAGCCAGGCGCAGCGGGTGAAAATTTGCCGGGAGAGTGGATTCCTGGCGACCGCCAACTGCCCCAAGACTCGCGAACTTCAGGTGTTTTCCGGACCCGTTCCCAAAGACCCGTGCCCGCTGCACGCGGCCCCCACCCCCACAGCCACACCCGAAGTGGAAGAGACTCCCGCCGAGGGACCTCTGACCCCTCCCAGCGAGACGCCCCCTCCAGAGGAGGCGCCTCTTCCCTCCGAGGGTGAGGAGACACCGTCGCCAGCTTCGCCTGAGGATCAGGTGCTCGAGCCGGTCGTCACTCCCGTCCCGTAACGCCGTCAAGTAAAGGATTGCTCCTTCGGGCTGACGAAAAAAATTCTATAGCCTCTCCCTGTTGCAGGGCCCTTGGAGCTTGCATTATGGGGGATTTTCGAGGAGTTGTCCGTGTTAACGCTGTCCCAACTCATGGAAGACCTGAGGGGGGCGCTTCATCCCGCTCCCGCCTGTGAAAAGGCCGCCTGCGACAAGGCCGCCGAGATTCTAAAGCACTATTCGGGGCGCGATATTTGCCTTCCCGAACGCCTGCGCCAGACCAATCACCCCTGTTATGCGCGCCACTTGATTCACAAGCAGGACGGTGAGGGCTTTTGCGTGGTGGCCATGGTCTGGTCTCCGGGGCAAGGGACGCCGGTGCACGACCACGGTGGCACCTGGTGCGTGGAAGGCTGTGTCGAGGGGCAGCTGGCCATTACCAGTTACCGCATGCTCGATGGGAGTGATCCCGAGCACGTTCGCTTTGAGCAAGAAGAGTATGTGGAGGTTGGTCGCGGCTCGGTGGGCTGCTTGATCCCGCCCTTTGAACACCACAAGATCCACAATCCCTTCAGCACTACGGCGATCACCCTCCACGTATATGGTCAGGAATTGACGAACTGCACGCGCTTTGTGAAGACGGATGAAGAGTCGTTCCGAGTCGAGAGAGTCCCGTTGAGCTATACCTCAACGCCGGCAGTTTGCTGAGCCCAAAGCAGGGGAAGAAAAGGCCGGGCACACTCCGTGTCCGGCCTTTTTCATGCCTGAGATTGGTTTGATCGTAACTTGTCAGGAGTAATTTCGATTTTATGTTAAAGCTTTTCTGGGTCGGACTTGTGGCTTTCGAGCACATCTACTTCCTCTATTTGGAGATGTTTCTCTGGACCAAACCGAAGGGATTAAAAGTCTTCAAACAGAGTCTGGAAAAGGCTCAGGCCAGCCAGGTGCTGGCGGCCAACCAGGGGCTTTATAACGGGTTCCTGGCCGTCGGTTTGCTCTGGGGCATGCTCCATCCCAATCCCCTGATCGGACGCCAGATCCAGCTCTTTTTCCTGACCTGTGTGGTGGTGGCCGGAGCGTTTGGTGGGGCGACCGTGGGAGTGCGACTCTTCTTCGTGCAGGCTGTTCCGGCGCTGATCGCCCTCTACTGTCTTTTCAACTGATGGCCATCCATATCGGTATTGTGACCGTCTCCGACCGGGCCTCGCAGGGAACTTATGAAGACCGGTCCGGACCGGCCATTCGGGAATGGTTAAAACTGGCGCTTAGCGTCCCCTGGCAAGAGCACTATCGCTTGATCCCCGACGAGCCGACTTTGATCGAATCCACCCTGCGCGAATTGAGCGACCAGGTTGGCTGTTGCCTGGTGGTGACCACCGGTGGCACGGGTCCCGCTCGCCGGGATGTGACGCCGGAGGCGACCGAAGCTGTGTGCGCCAAGATGCTGCCCGGCTTTGGCGAACTGATGCGTCAGGTTTCGCTGAAGTCGGTCCCTAC
>JALHOV010000371.1 GCA_022842865.1 Vulcanimicrobiota bacterium
TCCATCCAGTCCTTGCAGCCCCTGAGAAAGCTTTTGCAGCTCTTGCAATCCGCCGGCCTGGGACAGACTCTGGTCCAAAGCCATCAAATCATGCTGGGCCATTCCCAATGACTGGAAGGCGTTGTCTTGCAGCAAACTGCTCAAGCCACTCTGCTCGAACTGACTGAATAGACTTTGATCCATGTAGCTGGACAGGTTGGAATTGTTGAAAAAGCTGCTGGACTGGTCGTAGTAGCTGCTCGATCTGTTGGAATAGTTCGAGCTATTCGAGTAGTTGCTCTGGTTGGAGTAGTTGCTCGAATTAGAATAGCTGCTCTGATTGCCAGGGTTCGAGGTGCTCGAACCCTGATTGTTCCAGGAGCCCTGGCCGGCGGATGGGGTGTTGGTCTCCCGAGGTGCCCGGTCTTGCGTATTGGATTCCTGCGGCACCGGGCTGCTCTGAACCGGTGGCCTGGGCTCGGGTGCCCGGGCCGGCGGAGCGGTGTCTCCCCCACCTTTGTTGCCACCGGCCGGCGGCTGCTGCACGGCAGCGGGCGGCTGGCCGGTATCTCCCCCACCTTTGTTGCCCCCCCCGGGTTGCTGCTGCGCGGCAGCCGGCGACGTTGCAGCCGCCGGCACTGCAGCCGGCGACGTTGCAGCCGGCGACGTTGCAGCCGGCGGCACTGCAGGAGGTGGCGCTGCAGCCGGCGGCTGGCCGCTACCGGCTGGGCCCCCAGCAGGCTGCTGTTCGCCGACGAAGCTCTGCCGCCCGGCTGACTGCTGCCCAGAAGGCCCTGGCTGTCCGCCGGTGCCCTGCTGGTTGCCTGCAATGCCCTGAAAGTTCGTGCCGGTGCCACCCTGTTCAACAGGGGCCTTCGCACTCGGCTCTTCCGTCTGGGCTCCACCACCCGATTGCGACCACCCGCCCTGGAAGGCCGCGACCTGGCTGCTCTTAAAGCCGGGCTGGTCGCCGAGCAAACGCTGAACGGCGGGGCCTCCGGCAGATTCGCTATTCGCCTTGCTTGCCGATGGAACGCCAGTGTCGCTGGCCGCTTCGGGCACAAGATTGGCGGAGAAATAGTTCCCGGTCAGCTGGTTTTTCTGAGCCTGCACAGCCTGAGTGAAGCGCCCGAACATGCCCTGCGGTTTGGTCTCCAGGTCGCTCTGGTCGGACTTGCCCACGGTGTCCTTGACGATATTGTAAAGTTCCGGATAGTTGTCTTTCAGCTTCTGCTCGTCCTGACCGCCACGCAGGAATGAAGAGATTACCTCCGAGCCAAATTCACCCTGGCTGGAGGCGGCATTATCATTGATTCTGCTGTCTTTACGCTCCTTGGCGGCGTAGTCTTTCATCAGACGACTCCACTTGGCCGAAGTCTCGGGGTTCTCGCGCAGCCGGTCATCGATCCGGTGTCCCAACTCGTCGGAAAGGACTTTTTCCAGCTCCTTGGGATTGCGGAAAGCGCTTTCCGCGAGGCGAATCTTGTTGTCTCCATAGTTGAAGACACCCTCGTGGACGTTGCCTTGTTGATCGCGCAGAATCTTGTCCTGGTCGCTGATCTTGTTGATGGAAAAGCCGTCCTGGGTAATATCCTTGAGCAACTCGTTGTCGATCTTGGAATGGCGGAGCACACTCTCGACCTGGGCCTTTTCCGCCCCGCTCAGATTGCGAGTGGCATCATCAATCGCCTCCTCGCGCTCTTTTCGCTCGGTTTTGGTCGGTTTGTCAATGCCGTCCTTGACGTTTTTGGCGTGATCCTTATCGCGAACCGACTCCACCTGGTCTTTGTCCTTCGGGTCCTTGACCTTGTCTTTTTCTTTGGCGGCCTTGCCTTTGTCGGTCGGCTTGACGCTCGGGACCCCCGCTTTGGGCGCGCTGACAGATTCGACCGAATTCGCCGGAGCAGCCGCGGCCGGTTGTGGTGCTGGCTGAGGCGAAGGGGCGGCCAGTTGGCGCGCGGCCTGCTCAGCTAGCAGGCGTTGAGCCTCCTTCTCCTGGGCCTGCTTGACCTCGTCCTTCGGGTCCGAAAGAGCTGGGTTCCCAGCCGGCTCCGCGGGTTTATGCCCCTGGGCAGCGGCCAGCTCATTCTTGGGAGCCGCGTTGCTGAGTTCCCCAGCAGGCTTCTGCCCCTGGGCCTTGACCAGCTCATTCTTGGGAGCCGCGTTGCTCAGTTCGCCAGCGGGTTTCTGCCCCTGGGCATTGGCCAGCTCATTCTTTGGAGCTTGCACGTTGCTCAGTTCGCCAGCGGGCTTCTGCCCCTGGGCATTGGATAGCTCATTCTTGGGAGCTTGCGCGTCGCTCAGTTCGCCAGCGGGTTTCTGCCTCTGAGCATTAGTCGGGTCATTCTTGGGAGCCGCTTTGCTCAGTTCGCCAGCAGGCTTCTGCCCGTTGGCATCGGTCAGCTCATCCTTGGGAGTGGGCGCGTTGCTCAGTTCACCAGCAGGCTTCTGCCCGGTGGCATTGGTCAGCTCGTTCTTGGGAGTTGGCGCTTTGCTCAGTTCACCAGCAGGCTTCAGCCCGGTGGCATTGGCCAGCTCGTTCTTGGGAGTTGGCGCGTTGCTCAGTTCGCCAGTGGGTTTCTGCCCCTGGGCGTTGGCCGGCTCATTCTTGGGAGCCGCGTTGCTCAGTTCGCCAGTGGGTTTCTGCCCCTGGGCGTTGGCCGGCTCATTCTTGGGAGCCGCGTTGCCCAGTTCGCCAGCGGGTTTCTGCCCCTGAGCGTTGGCCGGCTCATTCTTGGGAGCCGCGTTGCCCAGTTCGCCAGCGGGTTTCTGCCCCTGAGCATTGATCAGCTCATTCTTGGGAGCATGCACGTTGCTCAGTTCGCCAGTGGGTTTCTGCCCCTGGGCGTTGGCCGGCTCATTCTTGGGAGCCGCGTTGCCCAGTTCGCCAGCGGGCTTCTGCCCCTGAGCATTATTCAGCTCACTCTTGGGAGCGGGAGCGTTGCTCAGCTCCCCTGCGGGCTTCTGATCCTGAGCACTGGTCAGCTCATTCTTGGGGGCGGGCGCGTTGCTTAGTTCGCCAGCGGGCTTCTGCCCCTGGGCATTGGGTAGCTCATTCTTGGGAGCGGCGTTGCTCAGTTCGCCGGTCGGTTTCTGCCCCTGCGCGTTGGTCGGCTCGTGACCCGGTTTGTCACCCGGGGCACCGACCGAGTCGGACCCGCTACCCTGAGACTGCGAGCCGCCCAGTGAGCCCAGTCCCTGAGTTGCCTTGCGGGCCGACTCCGAGCGCGATTCGTCCACAGAGCGCGGCAAAGACTCCTCGCCCCAATTGTGCTGCACTTGAGAATCCGAGGGACTGCGATAGTCACCCTGCAGCGACTGCGGGTCTTTTGCACCCAAACGTTGGACGGGGGGAGCGGGCTCTTTGGCCACCGGCTCCTTCGGCTGAGGTGCCGGAATGCCCCATAGCTTCTCCCACAGATTAGCGGGCTTGTGGGTATCGTCTTTCGGCGCCAATCCGTGCGGGTCCTGAGCGTTGTCTGTCTCCACCGGCTTGGTGAGGCCGGCCAGGTCCCGCAAACGTCCCGAATTGCCGGTCAGGATATCGCCGATCTTCGAAGACCAGGCCCGTGAAGGCGACTGGAGCCCAGACTCACCG
The DNA here is from genome assembly GCA_022842865.1 of Vulcanimicrobiota bacterium. Taxonomy (GTDB): domain Bacteria; phylum Vulcanimicrobiota; class Xenobia; order Xenobiales; family JADMJV01; genus JADMJV01. The sequence goes on from JALHOV010000371.1 coordinate 3,578, forward strand.
TCGCCGAATGCATCGCGCAACTGGTCCACCCTACCCACTTGAGGAACATGCACGCGATTGCGCTTTTCTTGCAGCTCAGAACTCGACTTGATTTCATCGCCAGGTCGAGCGCTCGTTGCACCCGGAGCCTTGGAGGCGGGCGCCGTGGGCGCTGCAGGAGCGGCTGGTTCCGCCGACTTGGCGGCCGCCGGTTGATTCGACTCCTTAGCCCCGGTTAGTCCCGCCTTGAGCGTTGTGGCAGCCGAAGGCTTGGCCGGCTCAGCCTTCTTTTTGTCAGATGCTTCGCTGGTCTTCTTCGATTTCTCAATCATAGCCTAGTCCTCGATTTTCGGTGACGTCGGTCGCTGCTCTGACAATACCTGTTCTACGTGAACCAGAGCGGGCTCTATCAGCTCTCGCTCGGGCAACGGGCCCATTCCCGAGGTGTCCAACAACTTGCCCACCGCGGCCACGGCCGGGTGAGGACTGTCGAGCGCCTCCGCCAATTGCTCGAAATCCGACCAGCGCAGGTCGCGGCGTCCCACGGCCAACTCTGTTCGGTAACGCTGTCCCCAGGCCCTCAGCCCGGCAACATCGTTGGCATCGAGCAGTTCGACGCAACATTTGCACATTTGTGCGAACTCTTGCAAAACCGGGTTACTGCCACCCTCCTGGAGGGCTCCAAGACATCCCAGCACTCGTTCGATCGGCTCACCCACCCGGCACAATTGCGACAGGGCGCGGGCCGCCCAGGCCACCTGCGGGTCGCGGGCGAAATCCGCCACGGTCTTGAGCCGGTGCCAGGATCCGGCCAGACGCACCCACGGAGTTAACTCCTGAAGGGCCGTAAAGGGCCGCTTCTCCAAGTCGCGGGTAAGATGTAATATGCTGTTAAGCGGGTGCTCCCCCGGCACACTTTGCCCGGCCGCCTGCAACTGCACTTTTAAAACTTCGGGTTGTTCCAACAAAGTCCGCTGCAGTTGCCGAAATTCTGGATTCAGTTCCAGGGATTGGCGCACGTTTTGTTGCGCGCTGGCCTGCAGATCGGCCATCCCCATGGCCACGGCCGTGCGCACTTCCAATTCCAGATCGCGAGCCAGCCGCAGCAAAGGCTCAAACGCCTGAGAACTGGGCATTTTCTCGCAAAGATGCAGAGCCAGGTGGGTGCGTACTTTGACGGAGCCATCCTGAGACCACTTGAGCAATAACTCGGGTCCCTGGATCAGGGCCCGATTCCACAGAACTCCCACGGCTGCGCAGCGAGCTTCTTCACCGCGCCGCACCAAATCTTCGAACAGCGAATCCTGCAACTGTGGAGGCAGGGTAGCCAGCAACTGGACCAGCACCTGAGTTAGCACAGGATCCTGGAAAGTTTCCTCTTCCTCAAAGCGCTGGCGCAAGAAATGTTCGACCTGATCGGGACGGCCGGAGGCCAGGTTGCGCAGGCCGTGCATTCCACGCAGACGCATTTCGGGATGATAGGAAAGCATCAAGTCGCTCCAGCCTTGCATGGCCAGCGGCTCGCCGACGCTGCGCAGGGCGAGCTGGCCGACAGCCGCCTGCCACTCCGCGCGCGAATCCGATCTGGCTTGCACCAGCAGACTCGCGACCGCTTCCTCCCCGACGGCGCCGTAGCTCATCCCAGGGCAGCCTTGATTTCCTGATGCACATTGGCCAGGCGCTGCTCGGCCTCATCCAGGGACGGCTCGTCGCCTTCGCTAAGACCGCGCTCGATCAGACCCAGTACCAGGTCCATCTCTTGGAGCAAAGCTTCGGTGGCGGCAAATGCCCCCTGCAGTTGGGTTGCCTGCTCTTCCCCCAGGCCCATCTCTTGCAAAGGCTGGCCGGCGACCTGTTCCCAATGCTGAAAGGCTGTCTCCAGGCGAGGCGAGAGGCCGACCACGTATGCCTCCAGCACAGAGACATCAAAATGGCCGGAACGGACGCCTCGTAATGCATGCAGCAGAGAGGCGAATCCGGGGTTGGCGGGGTCGACTTCCGCATGATCAAAGTCGACCTCGGGAAGCTCGGCCGGGTAGTATTCACCCTCGCCCAGCTCCTGGACATATCCATCGTTTGTCAATTGCTTCTCCTCGGTCTCCTATACGTGGAGATCCTTTGTAACAGCCTACCATTTTGGCCGGCTAGTCCAGAGGTCCGCGATGTAACAATCATTCGACAAAGGTCCGAATTGCCTCCAAAACCGGCAACAACCTTCATATTCCGGCAACAACCCCAGGTCATCGCCTGAGGGCTGACCGCAAAGGCAGGCCCAGCGCGATGGCGCAGAGACTCCGCGTCCAGGGGGGAAGAAGTCTAGCTGTCGGCCGCTTTTGGCTTCTTGGTCGCCAGCCGCTCCAGCCCCATCGTCGCAACCGGATCCCCCGGCTGCAACTCCAGTGCTTTTTGGTAGGCCTGCTTGGCAAACTTCAGCTCGTTGGCGGATTGGCTTCTTTCGAACATCCGCTCATAGAAACAACCCACGTAGCGCCACGCGTCTACCCGTTTGGGATCCAGGGTAATCCCGGCACGAAGTTCCCGCAGACCCAGGTCAAACTTACCCAGGCGGTAGTGCAGCGCGGCCAGGAAAATCCAATCATCCGGGTGGTTCTTGTCAGCGTTGATCGCGTCGATGTAGGAGTCTTCCGCTTCTTTGAACTTGCCGGAACGGAAAGCCGCCTCCGCCTTGGCGAAATACTGGTCGTGCATCTTAGGGTCGACCTTGCGTTGTGCAACAACCGGCCCGCTGTTTTGCACAGGAATATCTGAGAAGACGTCTTTGATTCCGGGATCAACCAACTGAGGCTTCAGCTTGTCCAACATTGCTTGAGCTCCGTCGAAGTTTGGATCCGATGCCAGACACAACTCAACGTATTTTCGAGCCTCAGGCTGCTTATCCATTACAACGTGGATTGCGGCCATAAAGTAGTAGCTGGAGGCTACCTGATAGTTATGGTCAACACACCACTGATAATCCTCGAGCGCGCCCCCCGTGTCCATGGCGTCGCGTCGGAATCCCGCACGGAGATAGTGAGCCGGCATGCTGGTGGGGTCCGTAATCAGGATGTTATCCACCAGACTTTGGGCCAACTCACTATTACCGGCCTTAGTGAAGGCTTCAATTAAACCCAGGCGATAGCCGCCTTGCCGTCCGATGGCGTCACAAGCAAAATCGCCAACCATGGCAAACCGGATAGCGTCCTCTACCTGATTGTTAGTGGCCGACCAGCGAATGCGCTGATCGATCCGCTCGAAGAAACTCTCATCAATGAGCCCGGCGTTGTCCTTCAAGGTCTGCGGCCACTGCGCTTGCTCCAGGCGGAACATCTGCTTGAGCATCTGAACCTGGAGGCCCTCGTCGACCGCCAGTGCCGGCAGGGAGATCAGAAGACTGCAGCCCAGGGCCGCGCACAAAATCGGCTTTTTCCAGTGGATTGACATAGCTAAGCTAATTCCTTTCCAGATCAGGCGTTCCTGCGCGGCAATGGAAAACGAGTCCGCCCCGCACGATCGACTGACCCAAGTCGCACCTCTCGAAAGCTTATTCCCCCCTGAGTGAAAAATTTTCCCGGAATCAGGCGGCAAACAGCCTGGAAACCTGCTCCGTCGTTCGCTCCACGCTCTGGAATGCATGCACCTCCCCCGCAGTGACCCGGATTTCCAGCAGCTTGAGTATCTCTCGCCGCTTTCGGTCATGCTCCAAGTCATGTAAGGGCCCGTCGACTTCTCGTATACACCAGCGGGTCTTGCCTTTCCGAGAAAGTAGCAGCAGTCCGTCCACTCGAAAAGTCGCCATCCAGGGACGAATCGACACTTGAGGCCAGAGCAGATAGCTTACTTCCCCCCATTTGCCTCGCAAGCCCGCCAACTTTCTCTCTCCCAGAACCAGGCCTTGTGAGTCGACCAGCGGTTGCCTGCGAAAGCCAAGCTCGTAGGGGCTATCCAGGAAAGCTGTTGCTCCATGGAAAGCCAACTGAAGCAAGTCAAAACCTTCCGTGACCGATTCTAAGGCCAGCATCTGCTCCATCCAAGCCAGTAGCGAGGGCTCGATGGCCTGATAAAGTCCCTTCATGTTAGCACAGTGATGATGCACTCGAGTCCACAGGTCGGCATCGGCTGCGTAGAGCTCAAAAGGGCGGGGTCTCCGCCACTTGCGCCGTTCCGCCACGGTCAGGCACTGGTCCTCGCAGGGAACCACAACTCCGGATAAGTTGCGTATGAGATCAGCCACTTTCCGAGAGGGAAGCTGGGAGCCATACTCTATCATCTGCCAGGCTGAGCGCGAAATACCGCACGCCTCCGCCATCTCTGGCTGGTTTTTCCCCAATTGCTTGCGTAGTTTTCCGAAGTAAAGCACGCTGTTCACCTCCTGAGTTTCGAACAGTCTAGCTTCCTCATTTCTACCAAAGTACTACCAATGGGCGATTTCTAGAGTCCTTCCGAACGGGCCACCACCGCGGGTAAGCACTACACACCTCCCCCGGTGGCCCACGCCAGACCGGGCCCAGAAACGAGAGGCCACCACCACGGGTAAGCACTACACACCTCCCCAGGTGGC
>JALHOV010000372.1 GCA_022842865.1 Vulcanimicrobiota bacterium
TGTGAAGACACCGAGCATCGTAAGCAGGGCCAACGATGCCAGAGCCATTGCCAGGACGACCTCGATCAAGGTGAGGGCGGAAAGTCGCCTCATAATTCCAACCAGAGGCTTATCTGGGTTGCGCCACTGTTGCCGGCCAGAGCGGTGGAGAGCAAAGCCTGGTTGAGGGTTAGAGATACCCCGTCATCCAGGTAGATATCACCCGCTGAAAGCGTCTCGCTGCCCGCTACGATTTCGCTCAAGGTTGGGTCTCCGTTGATGATCACAGCGCCCATAATATCGACTTCGTGGCTGGCGTAGAAAGCGCCGTTGGTGTAGATCACCCCGGAGAAGCTGGAGCTGCCGATACGATCAAATCCAAGTCGCTTGCTTTGAGCCAGCAGCTGGGGCAGCAAGACCCCATCGCTGGTGTTGATGACTGCATCCCAAATCCCGTTGGCCTCTTCCCCTCCCTGTCCCGCTGTCCAGGCACTGATAGGATTGTCGTTGGCACCACCTGTCCCGCCCAGGTGCCCGCTCAAGCTGGCAAGACGCTTTACCATGAAGTCACGGGTCGCCCCCGATGGAAGCGCGGCAACTCGGTTTTCCAGCTTCTCGAATAAACTGTCCTGGTAGCCAGGGAGTGGAGCTTCCCCGTTGATTCCGCCCCCAAGGTGGGCCCGGATCCGATCAAAAAGACCGAAGGGCGTCAGAAGTTCATTGATGGGATGGTTGGAAACCTGGTCCTGAAATTGCCCTAGCAGTTGTTGTGTCTCCGCCAGCAGAGCCGAAAGAGCGGGGTCTGAGGCGCCAGCGGCATTGAGAAACTCCAGTCCATCGAAGCCCTCCAAACGCACGCTATCGTGGCTTAAGAGAGCCACCGCATCGCCGCGATTGGTGAGGACCTGGGAGTCGCCGCGGAAGGTAGTCTTACCGGAAACGTGCAGCGAACCTTTGCCGGAAATCGAACCATTGATGGTCAGGTCGCCCTGCACGTAGAGGTCGGCGTCGCTCAGCACCAAATCACCTTGCAAGCTGACATCCCCCAGACGGTAGGAATCGGCCGAAACAGTCGAGGTGCCTAAGGCGTTGAAAGTTGGCGCCGGCAAGGAAGAGTGCGAGGCGATGGTGGCCAGAATGTCGGGAGTGGAAACCGGCGCGGGAGCGGCGCCGGTTTGTAACCCGCCGGTAGTGTGAGTGCCACTGAATTGGATGGACCCGGGGTTTGGACTGACGGTCGAGACCCTGCCGCTAATGTCGGCGGTTTCTCCCGGAGCGCCGTTCCAGGTAATGATGTCGGCGACGTTTTCGGACGTGCCGGAGAAGACACCGGTGGCTACGGGAACGGGATTTTCCAGCGACTCGATGCCGCTGATCCTGACATTGCCCTTCATTTTGATGTTGCCGGAAGCGTGGATGGAGTGGTTGCTAACGATCCCGGTCCCAGCCTTGAGTATGACTCTTACGCGAGACTCCAGGCCGCCGGCTTGGGCCACGACCAAGAGGTCCACCATGCCGGGGGGAACTTGGCCACGCGGGCCGGCCATAGCGGCCGCCCCGCTGAGATTGTTGACCGAATCGGTGGGCTGTAAGTTGCTGCCGGTTTGGTTAAAGACCAGCGAATAATGACCCGGTATACTGGAAAGAGCTTTCTGATGAAAGCCCGCCTGCCAGTCAGGCTGAAGAAGTAGTTGGCTGCGAGCGTCGGCTACGGCAGATTCAACCAGGTAGCGCAGTTTGTTGCGCTGATAATAGTGCCTCGAGCGAAAGGCCTCGGAGTGAGAGAGCAACACCAGAACCTTGGCTAAGGAAAACAGGGCTAACGAAGCGAGCAGGACTACGACCAAAGCGAAGCCCCGTCTCATGAAACGGGGCCTGCTTGCAGCATTGACACCCTTTGGGCTTCGATAGATAGACGCTGGCTTCCTTTCCGTGGCCAGGCCAAGGCGTGATTTCGGATCCGCGTCGAACCGTCCCTTGTGGACAGGCCCTCCAGATAGCCGGACAAAATCCTCGGATCCTTGGGGTGATGCTGGTCCAGCAGCCCAGCGGGCGATTACAGGCGAGATTTAACATGCGCTGACTTTCGCATCCATATTCTGGCAAGGGTTTTCGTTTCTGGTAAATTTCGCCCTGTCACACTGGAGCCAGTGAATCTAAGAGGTGACGCTTGCTCCAATCGAAACTCCGCCCAGGCTCCTCTATGACAGCCTCAGCCCCCGCGCTGAAACCGGACCCTCCGGCCCGGCGCCCACGCCTGGTCCACCTTCCTCCGCCACGTGCGCCTACTCGCGCCCATTTGAATAAGGTCTGAAGCTGCTCCAATCCATCCAACAGATAGGCGATAGTCTCAAGGCGCCTGCAGCGAGGCTTGAGGCTTCTTCCCCGGTGAAAGGGTGGAAACGAACCTGGGTTAGCCGACCACGCCGCCGGGGGGCAGAGCCTGGGGCTGGGGATTGTTGGCTACCGTCGTATCCAGGGAGGTGCCTTCGGGGAGGAAGACGCGGTAGGTGGACCGGTAGCCGGTGATCTGGGGACGGATGCGGTCGCTGACTTCGCGGCCGTCACCAAGCGACACGGAGATGTGGCCGCTGGGGTGGTTAGCGCGGGGGTTGCGGTCCCAGACCACCACCGCGCCGGCCGGTAATTCGGGCAGCTGGTCGCGATCCACGCGAACTTCCTCGAAGTTAGGGTTGTCCGCCAGTTGTGCAGCGGCCATGTAGGCGTGCCCACCGGTCAGGTTGACGCCCTCGGCGCCCAGGCCGTCCTTGACAAAGCGATAGCAGCGACGGCGGGCCAGGTTGTCATTGTCGTTGGCGGCCTCCAAGGTGGAAGCGGCCAGCCTGGGTCCCAGTCCGCTCAGGGTTACGCCATCACCAGGGTCGCCCAGTGGCGGAGTCGAGCGAGTCTCGTTGCAGGCAGGAGTCTGCCAGCTGGGGGGGCCGGACCAGAGGGGTCTTTGAGTGAACGAGTTCAAAATCACATGACGGTTATAACAACCGGGCGTAGTTCAGACGCTAATCGGGCCGCCCCCAGGTAAACAAAAGATTAACGAATGTGGAAGAAGACGAAGGCCAGGATCATGTAAACCGACAGCAGCTGAACCCCTTCCAACCAGTGCGACTCACCATCTTGACTGATCTGCCCCACCACCAGCACGGAAATGATCACGGCCATCACCTCGGGCTCGCTGAAGACCAGGTCCATCGGCTTGCCCTGCCAGAGGCTGCACAGCACCAGCACGGGAGCGACGAAAAGGGCAATCTGGATGCTGGAGCCGACGGCGATGCCGAAAGCAACGTCCATCTTGTTTTTCAGGGCCATCATCACAGCGCTGCTATGCTCGGCCGCGTTGCCGATCACGGCCACCACGATAATGCCCACAAAAACATCGGTCAGCCCCATCGCTTCCGAAGCGGCCTCGACCACGCCCACCAGCACTTCGCTCATCCAGGCCACCACCACGGTGCTCAACAGCAAGGTGACCATGGCGCCCTTGATGGAGCCCTCCGGACCCCCAGCCTCCAGCTTGTCGGCTTCCTCAGCCGCCTCGGCGGCCGCCCCTCCGTCATACAAATACTTATGGGTTCGCAACGAGAAGACCAGGCTGCACAGATAACAGACCAGCAAAATAACCGAGATCTCGGTCGACAACTCGCGAATCGACTGAGGATTTTTGGCCATGTGCGCATACATGGCGGGCACCAACAGTCCGACCGCGGAAAGTAGCAACATGGAAGCCCCGCTGCTGGCGGCCGTGACGTTGAAGCGCAAAATCTTGTGACGCATCCCGCCCACCACCGTGGACAATCCCAGCACCAGCAGGATATTGCCGATAATGGACCCGATCAGCGAGGCCTTGACCACATCGTGCAGACCCTTGGACATAGCCACATAAGCGATGATCAGCTCAGCGGCGTTCCCAAAGGTGGCGTTGAGCAACCCCCCTACGGCAGCACCGGCCCGGTCCGCCAAAATCTCGGTGGCCTGACCCATGATCCCGGCCAGCGGAATGATGGCCAGACAGGCGGCGAAGAAGATCACGGCGGGTCCAGCGTGGATGTGGTTCAAGACCGCCGCGATCGGAACAAAAACCAGTAACCATTTTAAGGAAAGCTTCACCGCGGGCCATTCCCTCTTCCACCAGAACTTCCCTGGGAACGAAAAAAGCCCCCGCTCTTTCGGAGCGAGGGCCTTGTTCATCGCGGCTTAAGCCTTGAGTTCTTCGGCCAGTTTGGGAACAAAATCGAAGAGATCGGCCACCACTCCGTAGTCAGCCACCTTGAAGATGGGAGCTTCGGGATTGTTATTGATGGCCACGATGCAACCGGAGTTTTGCATACCCACCAGATGTTGGATAGCGCCGGAAATGCCCACGGCTACGTACAGTTCGGGACTGACCACCTTGCCGGTTTGACCGACCTGGTAGCGATGCTCTTTCCAACCGGCATCGACCACCATACGGCTGGCACCGACCGCGCCATGGAAGGCGTTGGCCAGGCCATCGATGAGATGAAAGTTCTCCGGCCCCTTGAGGCCACGGCCACCGGCCACCACCACACGGGCTTCGGAAAGGTCGACCGCGCCGGACTCGCCTTTGCCTTCAACCGAGACCAGCGAGATACGGCTGTCGCCGGCGCCAGCGGCCAGGTCGGAGATGGTCGCCGACTTGGAGCTGTCCGCTGCGGCTACATCGAGCACGTTGGGACGCAGAGTGGCGAAGGCCGGGGTGCCGGTTAACTTGACGGTAGCCCGGACTTTGCCAGAGAACATAGGACGGACGGCTTTGTAGCTATCACCATCGGCTGTGAGCTCAATGATCTCGCTGGCCAAACCGGCGGTGAAGCGAGCAGCCAGTTTACCGGCCAGCTCTTTGCCGTGGGTGGTGGCGGGCACCAGCACCAGGTTGGCACCGATTGCCTTGATGGCGCCTTCCACGGTGCTGGCCACAGCGGCCAGGTCCCACTTATCAAAGGCGGCGTCTTCGTTCGCGTGAACTTGCGAAGCGCCCTGATGACCGGCGGCGACAGCAGCGGCTTTGGCGCCCTGGCCCAGCAGGATGCAGTGAACGGTGCCACCCAGGCTAGCGGCCAGAGAGAGGCACTCAAGGGTAGGACGGGTGACTTCGCTGTTGCGAACCTGTCCGAATACAAGAATAACTTTTGACATCGTGAGCTCCTTTAGATGACCTTGGCTTCGTTGCGCAGCAGGCGGACCAGTTCTTTGGCCTTGTCGGCCGCGCTTTCACCGGGGACCATACGTCCCGGCGGGCGAGCCGGCGGATACTCGAGTTTCTCGAGCTGCACTTTGCGCAACGAAGCCAGATCGCCCTCGGGGGCAACGGCTTCGATGGGCTTCTTCTTGGCCTTCATAATGGCCGGCAGCGAAGCGTACCGAGGTTCACCCCGCACGCCCTTCTGAGCGCAAATAACGGCTGGCAAAGTAACCTTGAACTTCTCCTTGGCGCCGCCTTCGACGTCGCGAGATACCGTAACCGAACCGGCTTCGACTTCGATCTCGGTGACCATGCCGACGTAGGGCAGACCGAGCAGTTCACTCAGCATCGGGCCAACCGCGCCACGGTCGCTATCGGTGCCTTTGTTGCTCACGAAGACGAGATCGTGGGGCAGCTTCTTGATCTGAGCGGCCAGGGCGGTGGCGATGGCTAACGCGTCGTCAGCACCGCTATCTTGAATGTGCACAGCCTTATCGGCGCCCACGGCCAGACAGTGGCGTAAGGTTTCGGCGGCTTTGTCGCCACCCACGGTGATGGCGGTCACCTCGCCGCCATTCTTTTCTTTGATCTGGGCGGCCGCTTCCATGGCGTACTCGTCATAAGGTCCGAGCACCAGCTTGACGCCGTCCAGTTCGATGCCGTTGGCGGCACCATTGATTTTGATTACGGTTTCCGTGTCCGGGGTCTGCCGGACGCAGGCAATGATATTCATCGTTCTCTCTTGTCCTTAACCTTCGCTCAGCAGATGGCGAGCAATCACCAGTTTCTGCACTTCGCTGGTTCCCTCATAGATTTGGGTAATTTTGGCATCGCGCAGCAAGCGCTCCACCGGGTATTCCTTGGAGTAGCCGTAGCCACCATGCACCTGGATAGAATCCAGAGCGGCCTTGACGGCTACTTCGGAAGCGAACCACTTGGCCATCGAGGCTTCCTTACCAAACTTCTCGCCGGCATCGCGTTTGCAGGCGGCTTGCCAGACCAGCAGGCGGGCCGCTTCGGTCTGGGTGGCCATGGAAACGAGCATTTCCTGAACCAGCTGGAACTCGGAGATGGCCTTGCCGAACTGAGCGCGCTCTTTCGAATACTTGATGGCGTTGTCGAGCGCTGCTTGAGCGATCCCGACGGCTTGCGCGGCGATGCCGATGCGGCCGCAATCCAGGGTGGCCATGGCGATATTGAAGCCCTTGTTCTCTTCGCCGAGCAAGTTCTCTTTGGGAATGCGCACGTTATCAAAGGTGAGCGGGCAGGTGCCCGAGGCGCGCACGCCCATCGTCTCCTCGTGCTTGCCGATTGTGAAGCCGGGAGTTCCCTTCTCCATGATGAAACAGCTGGTGCTCTTGTGCTTGGTGGCCGGATCCCCCAGCGCATAAACGATGAAGACTTCTGCCCCGGTGGAGTTGGTGATCCAGTTCTTCTGGCCGTTGATGACCCAGTGGTCGCCATCGAGCACGCAGGTCGTCTTCATGCCGGCTGCGTCCGAACCGGAGCCGGGCTCGGTCAGAGCATAGGCAGCGATCTTCTGGCCGCTGGCCAGCTGGGGCAGCCACTTCTTCTTCTGCTCTTCGGTTCCAAAAGCCAGGATCGGGTACGAACCCAGCGAGTTCTGCACAGCCGTGATGACACCGGTGGAGGCGCAAGCCTTGGAGACTTCTTCGATGATGAGCACGTAGGCCAGGGTGTCCATGGCGGCCCCACCATACTGCTCAGGCACCATCACGCCCATCAGACCCAATTCAGCCATCTTCTTGACGTTGTCCCAGGGAAACTCGCGGCTGATATCATAAGCGGCGGCGCGGGGGCCGATTTCTTCGGTGGCGAGTTTCCTCACCATGTCGCGAACCATCTTGTGGTCGTCGGAGAGATTAAAGCAGACGCCGGCGTTCTGCGACATTGTGGCAACACTCATTTCGAACTAGATCTCCTAGGAAAGTATGTCCCTGATTTACCTCGCGGGGGACGGATTCAAACTCTGCACCTGCCGGGATTTAACCCGAGGTTCACACCCGCAAGGTTGCTGGGGTTTACCCTTGAGAGCCAATGCCTCTCATGATCCGCAGACTGGCCCTTCGGGTGGTCGTCCTATTGATTGTTGCCGCTCTCCTAAGAATGCTGGCTATAGCCGGCTGGGCTGTGGTCTGCGAAAAGTGGGCCGCCAATAAAACCAGCGAATCGGATCTACTGGCCTACCTGGACCACTATCCCAACGGCAAGTATCGACGGCAGGTGGAAGCAAAGCTCTCTAAGCCGGCCATCCAAAATCATAACCAGAAGCTGCTTGAGATGCTGGTCCAAAGCAGTGACTCCAGCATCGTTGACCGCTGCCGCCCGGTTCTAGCCGAGCAACTAAACAAGCTCGTCAACCCGGTTCTGTTGGACCCTTTGGCAGCCTACCGCGGTAAGCGGCTCGAAGTGTATCTTGACTGTTCGGGCGAAGAACCGGAGGTCTACGACGGACAAATCATGGAGGCTTTGACCAAGGGGCGACTGGGGCAGCTTTTCCGCCGGCTCGGCTTCGAAGTGGTGCGAGTGAAGTCGGAAGACCTGGCGGCCCTGGTCATTAAGATCAAAGCCAACCAGACAGGCGTCAGCTATCGGTCCATCTACGATCGAGCTGCCGCTCCGGTGGCCGGACAATACGCGATCGGACAAGTCCTGTGGCAAGGCCAGAAGATCTTCGATATCTCGGCCGGGACCGGAACCGTCGCAGGTGACGTAGCTCGGAACACCTGCTCCAACTGGAAACAAAGCCTGGAATACAAAGTGTTCCCGGTGGGGCCGCGCGGCCAGCATTTTTAGGAGCTCCCCAGAAAAAGGGAAGAAGCCCCTCGAACGTCAGTCCAAGAGGCTCCTGATCCCACTCGCCGTGAGGAGGAGTTACTTGTGAATCGCGCT
>JALHOV010000373.1 GCA_022842865.1 Vulcanimicrobiota bacterium
TCCGTAAGCTGTCGCCGGCCCGGAACTCGCGCACGGAGAGAAATTCGGTGGACTCGCCTACATTGGAGGTGAGCGCCATGCCGCCCGGTTGGTACTTGCGACCCACCGGCATATCCAACGTTAGCAAAGGCTGAAACTTGGGGTAGACCAACAAACTTCGGCCCACCTCGTGGCGGTACCAGTCGCGCCACAGGCCGAAAGGGAAGATGGTGGCCTGATGGATGGCCTCGACGACGTAACGGCCTCGTCGGGGCAGAGTGAGTTGCCAGTGGCCGGTCTTACTCTGACCAGGCTCCAGGTGTCCCAGATAAGGACCGAACTCGTTCTCCAGACCGGTGCTGCGCGGCAGGCCGATGATTCTGAGGTTGACGTCGGCCGCGGTTTTCGGGCCCGGATTGTCAACGCGGCAAGCGATTTCGAACTTCTGCCCCTGAGTGACCCGCTCGGGAATGAGTGGGGTCACTTTGAGGCGCTTGCGCGCCATCCGTGCCGAGACCATGGAAACCAGCAAAACCGCCGCCAGCGCGCAGGCCAACAAATGGCCTTTGAACAGGGCCGAGCCTCCGTTAAGCAGGTTGCTACCCAATCCCATGTAAAAAATCAGGGTACCGCTACCGGTCAGGCGCTCCATGAGCAACGAGCGAAAGCTCCGGTAACTCCAGGAGCTCTGAATGGCGTTGGCACGGTTAGACAGGGACGGCCACCTTCTTGAGGAGTTCGGCCACGATCTGCTCTTTGCTGGTGCCGCTATACTTAGTCTTGGTATCCAGCACCAGGCGATGGGCCAGCACCGGCTCGGCCATACGCTGCAGGTCATCGGGAATAACGTAGTCGCGCCCCTGGCAGTAAGCCCAGGCCTGACAGACTCGATAGTAAGCCAGAGAACCGCGCGGACTGGAGCCCAGGCGCAAACGCGAGTCGTTCCGGGTCGCCTCGATCATGTTGAGCAGGTAACCGAGAACTTCCGGAGACATCTTGATCTGAGCGACCTCCTGCTGCACCTGAATCAGCTCTTCGAGCTGGATGGCGGGCTCCAGACGGTCGAGCGGATGGCTGCCACGCTGGCCTTCCAAAATGGAAGCTTCATCGGCCTTGGCGGGATAGCCCATGGAAAGCTTGACCGAAAATCGGTCGAGCTGAGCCTCTGGCAAAGGATAGGTTCCGTGGAACTCAACCGGGTTCTGAGTGGCCAGCACCAGAAAGGGCTTGGGCAGAGCATAGGTGACCCCTTCGACGGTGGCCTGACCTTCCGACATCGCCTCCAGCAAACTGGACTGGGTGCGCGGACTGGCACGGTTGATCTCGTCCGCCAGCACGATGTTGGCGAAGATGGGGCCCTGACGGAATTCGAAGCTACCGTCACGGGGATTGTAGATGGAGGAGCCCAGGATATCGGTCGGCAGCAGGTCGGGAGTAAACTGCACGCGTCGGAAGTCGCCGCCGATGGTTTTAGCCAGCGCCTTGGAGAGAGTGGTCTTGCCCACGCCCGGCACGTCCTCCATGAGCACGTGTCCCCCCGCAAAGATGGTGGCCACCAGCAGTTGCAGGGGTCCGGCCTTGCCGCGCACGACAAGTTCCAGGTTGGTCATGATTCGTTCGAACACTTTCACGGTGGCCAATACGGTTGCTCACTTTCCTCGGTTCAGTTCAGGGCTGGGGCGAAACTGTGTTCTATGTTTTATCGAACTAGAAAACCCTTGTGAGAAGTTTTCAAATTATTAGAGGACTTTCTGATGCTTGAAGAATTTTCATTATCTACTAGAATTAAATTCACTCGAAAAGGAAGGTGGGGTCGTGCTCAATTCCCCTCAAAACACCGAACAGCCTGCAAAAATCCTGGTCATGGGACTGGGTGGCGCGGGTTGCAACCTGGTTAACCGCCTGGCCGAAAGGCCTCCCGTCGGGGTCGACCTGGTGCTGGCCAATACCGATGCACAGGCTCTACTCTCGAGTCGCAAAGGCCCTAAGGTCATTTTCCTGGGTGAAGGCGCCACTCGGGGTCTGGGCGCTGGAGCCGATCACCGGCTGGGCAGCAGGGCGGCCGAGCAAAGCACGGCCCGCCTGGACGAACTCTTTGAAGGCGTCGACATGGTCTTCTTGACCGCCGGTATGGGCGGTGGCACGGGAACCGGCGCCGCTCCGGTGGCGGCCCGCGCCGCTCGCAAGGCGGGCGCGCTGGTCGTGGCCGTGGTCACCCTGCCTTTCGAGTTCGAAGGACATCGCCGAGTGCGCGTGGCTCGAGAGGGCGTGGCGGCTCTGCAGGACGAGGTGGATACGCTGCTGGTGCTGCCCAATCAGAAACTGCTGGCCATGGAGTCGGCCAACGTGCCCCTGGACGAAAGCTTCAATGTGGTCGACCAGGTGCTTTGCGACGCCGTGCGCGGAATGACCGAAATCGTCACCATGCCGGGCGTGATCAATCTGGACTTCGCCGACGTGCGGGCGGTGCTCGAAGGTTCGGGACGGGCCATCTTTGGTATGGCCACGGCCCCCAGCGCGCAGCGCGCGGTGGAACTGGCCCTGAGCAATCCGCTGGTGGGTGGTTCTCCTGACGGCGCTGCCGGTTGCTTGCTCAACATCACCGCCGGTCCGGATATGACTCTGCAAGACTACTCGGCTGCATGCGCGTTGCTGCAAGAATCGGCTTCTCCCGAGGCCATGGTGCTGTGCGGTTACGTTCAAGACGATTCGATGATGGGTCGCGCCCGCGCCACCGTGGTGGCCACCCGGGTGGTTCCGGCCGAAGGCGTGCGCAAGCCGCAACTGGCCTCGCACCAGATGCATGATGAGCCGATTGTGCGCGACAACGAACTGCTGCCGCTCTCCTCGGCCGCCCTGCCCCACCAGGAACTGACCGCCTACGAGCGCCGTCAGCGCCAGGAATCGGCGGAAATTTCCTTCGCGCCCTCCCAACGACCGCCCGCGCCGGCTGCCAAGGTCCCAGCCGCAGCAGCCGCCCCCGCTCCCGCCCGCGCCGGTCTGGTGCGCAAGGGAATGGCCAGTGGCGAGACAGAGAAGAAGAGCAAGTGGATGGATTTGCCGGCCATTTGGCGGCGCGCCCGCCGCGGTGAGAGTGCCGGAGACAAAGCCAACGAGGGTTAGAACCTCCTCGTGACTTTGAAGGGCCGCCCGGATCAGGGAGCGGCCCTTTTTTCATTTCCGGGCCTCGGCTTCTGGAGTTCCCCTCCGGGAAGGGGCATTTGCCCCTCGGAGAAGGGGCAGGCCCTGCGCGAAGGCCTCCGGGCCGTCGCGATCCCGGGGGCGCCCCTCGGGAAGGGCCATTGCCCCTCGGGGAAGGGGCGGGGCCTGGGCGAAGACCTCGAACCGTCGCCGATCCCGGGGCGCCCCTCCGGGAAGGGGCAGCGTCTGGGCGAAGGCTTCCGAGCCGTCGCGATCCCGGGGCGCCCCTCGGGAAGGGGCATTTGCCCCTCGGGGAAGGGTCCGGTCTGCGCGAAGGCCTCCGGGCCGTCCCGGTCCCGGGGTGCCCCTCCTAGAGAGGACATTTGCCCCTCGGGGAAGGCGCGGGCCCCCTGGGTCCTCGCAGTCCTGGGGTTCCCCCTCCGGGAAGGTCCGGCTAACGGGACTGGAGGCTCGAGAAGTCTGGAATTCGGGCCAGGGGAGCGCGTTGCAGGAGCAGATCCATCGTCTGGCGCGCTCCGATCTCCTTCCCGGTGATGCGGACCTCGGGCAGGCGCAACTGGGAGGCTCGGAACAGATCGAGCCGAGCGTCGTGACCACTCCCGTCGAACTCCACGATGAGCCAGCCGCGCCGGGTGGCATCGCGATAAAAGACGAGACCGTCCACACGCCAGGTCACCTCTCCCGGGCGCAGCCGAAACTGGGGCCAGAAGACGAACACGACTTTCTCTTTCTTGTAAAACAGGCAAGGCAGGCGAAGTGCACCCAGGAACTGATCGTGACGGTCCACCGGAATCGCCCCCTTGAATCCCCAGAGCAAAGGACTGTCCAGACGAAGTTCTCCACCCGCGGCGGCGACCTGGGCCAAGGCGCTGCATTCCAAGGCCGAGTCGGTATGAAAGAGGGTGCTCAACTGACTCCAAACCTGCCGAGAGAGCCCGTGAACTCCCGTAAGCTTGGCCGCAAGCGCCCAGGTAGAGCGACTCATATTCTCCACTTCGAAAAGCGAAGCACCACACAGGTCTCTGCGCTCATTCTGGCCAAAAAGGTGGTCCGTAGAAATGACTGGCACACCAAGGACCCGCTCCAGAGCCTGTGCCTGGACCGGGCTGGCGGCAACCAGCCCCCGCTCGATTCGCTGGTAGTGTGTGCGCGACATGGTCGCCGCCAGCGCTACTTGCTGTTGACTATGACCGAGTTCTTCTCGACGCTGCTGCAGATATCTCATGGCCCGAGTATGCGCGGACGAGTACTACCAAATTTCTACCAAGGGCCCCGAATGTTACAAACCTGCGCAGGTTCCAAGGCCCGGCTCAGAAAACCCCCGTAGATGCTGCGAGCCTTACTGACCGGGGGACTTATCTTCGCCTTGTGGGCCGGGGCGACAGCCGAGGAACTGCGCCTGGTACAGTTCAGTGATATGCATTCGGGCGGGCCGCACTTCTGGTTGGAGGCGCTCAAAGAAGCCACCCAGCAGGGCCTGGCCTTGAAGCCGCAGGCGATTTTGCTAACCGGAGACCACGGCGACAACAGCCTGGACAAGACGGAATTTGACGCTCGCATCATGCTCGATATGCAACGCTGGCGTAAAGCTCTACAGGGCTATCAAGGCGAAGTTTTCATCACTCCCGGCAACGATGACGTAGGACACAACTATCAGACCCAATCGTCCGATCTCAAGGCGCAGTGGCATGCTTTCCAGGAAACCTTCGGGGAGCGCAATTACCTTAACGAGCTGGGCAACGGCCTCTCACCCAGTAAACTCGGGGGCATGCGCTGGATCAGCCTCAACTCGCAGATTTTTTCACCTCTCAACAAGACTCCCGAGGCTCCCGAGCAGGCGCGCCAGACCTTCGAATGGCTGCGCCAAACTTTGGGTGACTCTAAGCAGCCGGTGGTCATCCTATGCCACATCGCCCCCAGTTGGGATCTGTATGTGGGCAAGCCAGGCTGGAAAGTCGAGTATTTACGCGAACTGGCCCAGCTGCTTGGCGACTATCCCGGCAAAGTCATATTCGTGTGCGGCCACATGCACCGCAACCACGTGCAGGCCATGCGGCCGGCTCGCCCCATTCCGCTCCTGACCGGCGGGGCGCTGGCCACCAAATACGGGTATCAGGCCAATTGGCGCGATTATCGCTGGCAAGTCAGCGACCAGGGGGTGGAGCGGGTCGACTATACCCTGCATTACATCCAGCACCCCGAGTGGACCATCGACTACCGCTTGGATCCCGATCGGATCGGTAGTTTTCTCGACCGCTTGCGGGATGACCGCGACTTTTTTCGCCAGTATCTCTGCGACATCTACGGCCACTATGAAAAATGGCAGCAGAAAGCGGAGGATCCAGAACAACGCAGGGACGTGCTCGAACAATTCTGGGTGGATCCTGACGCTACCGAGCGACGTTGACGGTAGGAACGCGGTTGCAGGATCGCTATCTCATTCAGGAAGCCATCAAGGCCGGCGGAATGGGATCGGTGTTTCTGGCCTTTGATGAGAGACTGCAGGGGCTTTGCGCCGTCAAAGAGATGCACCCCACCGAAGACGAGTGGGCGACGCGTCGCTTCCGCGAAGAAGCCACCACTCTAAGCAAACTCCAGCATTCCGGCATTCCCAAGGTGCGAGATTTTTTCGTCCAGGACGGCTTGCATTACCTGGTCATGGATCACGTGGCCGGCCACAACCTGAGCGAGGAAATTGGCCGCCTGGATGGGGCGCAGGCGCGTAAGGACCTGCTAGAGGTCCTCTCCATCCTGGACTACCTGCACAACCTCGACCCGGCCATCATTCATCGGGATATTAAGCCCAGCAACCTGATCCGCGAAAGCCGTTCCGGCCAGCTGCTGCTGGTCGACTTTGGCCTGGCGCGCAGTCTGAACGAAAAGACTCAAACCACGGCTGGCACCGCCATGTTTTGTTCGCCCGAGCAACTGGTCGGCAAAGCCACGGCCCGATCCGACCTCTATTCGCTAGCCGCAACGTACTATGTGCTGCTGACAGGCCTGGAGCTGCAGATGGGTAGCAGCAAGCCAGTTCTCTTTCATTGCCCCGACTTGCCTCCCGAGCTGGCTCAGGCGCTGGACACGGCTCTCGAGCTTGAGCCCCTACGCCGCTTCGCCAGCGCAGGAGAAATGCGCAAGGCGCTGCTCACTCGGCTGAGCGCGCCGAAACCATCAGGCCGACTGATACCGATTGGTGGTGTCCTTTTGGCAGGCCTGTGTGCGCTGGGACTGTGGAGGGCTGCAAGGCCCGAACCCACCTTCATTGCTTCCCCCGCAGTCCGCGCCAGCGCCAGCCCCACCCCGCTGGCCAGCCCCAAGCTGGTGTTCGGTCCCGAACAGCGCTACTGGGGTCGCACGATCAAGGAGTGGGAACCCTATGAAGAGGTGCTCTCTCAAGTCATTGAAAAAGCGGCCGCGCAGGGGGTTACCGGCCGTCCCGTGCTGGTCTACGATGACCAGCAAAGAGTTTTGGAGGTGGGAATTCTGTTGCCCGACAAGGCGCCCGCTCCCAAGGGTCTGTCGCCCCTGAAACTGCCTGGAGGCAGCCGGGCCTGGCTGGTCGTAACGGGAACCTATTCGGAGTTGCCTGCTGAACGGGAAAGAACCCGTCGCTGGATTCAAGCTCAAGGCTACAAAGCCGGGGCCCGTTTTTACGAAGTGCGGCGTATCGGAGAAGCCAACCAGATTCAAAGTGAGAAGTGGGAGACAGACCTCTGCTGGATCGTCACGATCTAGCACCCTCCGCGGCTCGGCGAAAGCCGCGGTTCTCCAGCCATAAGGCCAGGTAGAGCAGGGGAGCGCAACTCACTCCCAGCAGCCAGG
The DNA here is from genome assembly GCA_022842865.1 of Vulcanimicrobiota bacterium. Lineage (GTDB taxonomy): Bacteria > Vulcanimicrobiota > Xenobia > Xenobiales > JADMJV01 > JADMJV01. The sequence continues at coordinate 6,964 of JALHOV010000373.1, forward strand.
AGCCGGGACCACTGAGCTGAAGGTCCAGCTCATTGACGCACCCGACGGCGTGAGCCCGAATGCGGTGGGAACCGATCATTTTGAGGCCCCAGGGCAGACGAGTTTCCCATTGGAAAAGCGATGGCGGCTCCAAGGCGCTAACCGTCCAGACCAGCGCGGGCTGACCGGGCTGCTTAATGCGAGCCCGGGAGCCCAGGCCCAGTGGCTCCGACGGCTCTAGCGGCTCAATGCGAGCGATGGTTGGCGTCCACTCAGGCCAGCGGGTGACGTCCAGCGTCAGCTCCCACACTCGTTCGGGAGGAGCAGCGATCTTTATGGAGTGACGCAGGCGCACGGAGCTGAATTTGGGGGGATAGCGACGGCGACCTGCCGGCGAACCGAGGCTGGGATTGGGGCGCGCAGGTTTGCCCTGGTCTTAGTGGGGGTCAGCTTTTGGGGTCTGCGCAGCCTGCCCACGAATCCACGGCGTCTGCCTGTCGCGGAGGGGGCCCGTCAGTGCGAACGCGGGAGCTGCCCTTCGGCGGGCGGGTCGGCCCCTCCGGAAGGTCCGTGCTGGCGGTGGCGGGGACGCCCCTCGGGAAGGGGCCGGCCTGGTGCGACGGCGGGATGCCCCTCGTGAAGGGGCCGGCCTGGTGCGACGGCGGGATGCCCCTCGTGAAAGGGGCATCTGCCCCCTGGGGAAGGGGCCGGCCTGGTGCGACGGCGAGGATGCCCCTCCAGAAAGGGGCATCTGCCCCCTGGGGAAGGGGCCGGCCTGGTGCGACGGCGGGATGCCCCTCCGGGAAGGGGCATCTGCCCCCTGGGGAAGGGGCCGGCCTGGTGCGACGGCGGGATGCCCCTAAGGAAGGGGCCAGGAATGCGCCCGCAGGAGCGGCCCCTCCCAGAGGGACTAGCGCTCCTCGGGAAACTTCTGGATGTGCTCCTGAACGTGGGCTTCCAACTGGTCCATGGCGTTCTCATCGAGTCCTTTGGGAGTGAAGCGCTCTTCGGGCACAGTGACGATGAGGGCGTCCTTATCGTCGATGGGCTTCTCGGCCCCAGCGCGACGTTGCTCCAGGGCGTAGGCGAGCTTCAAGACGAGCTTGGCGTGCCGCTCCGGGTCGGTTTCGCG
>JALHOV010000374.1 GCA_022842865.1 Vulcanimicrobiota bacterium
TTTCCTACCCGACAAGGCCATCGACCTGGTCGACGAGGCGGCTGCTTCGCTGCGTATGGAAATCGATTCTCTGCCGGGAGCTCTGGACAGTCTGGAGCGTCAGGCACGCCAACTCAAGGTGGAAAAGCAGGCTCTGGAGATGGAAAGCGACGCGCTCTCCAAACAGCGACTTTCCGATCTGGCCAGCGAGCTGCAGACCATCGAGGAACGTTTGGCCGTGGAACAAACGCAGTGGAAAGCCGAGCGCGAGCGCATCAGCATCATTCGCACGCTGAAGCGCCAGTTTGATACCTTGGGAGCTCAGGAACAAGAAGCGGAACGCCTGGGCGATCTGGCCCAATTGGCAGAGATTCGCTACGGCAAGAAGCACCAATTGCAAAAGCAACTGGAGGCGGCCGAGGCGGCCCTCGAGCAAGATCCCCCCAAATACCTGCGCGAGCAGGTGGAGGAAGAGGACATTGCTCAGGTCATTTCGCGCTGGACAGGCATTCCGACCGCCAGGCTGCTGCAGGGGGAACGGCGCCGCTTACTCGAGTTGGAGCGCCAGCTGGAGCAGCGGGTGGTGGCCCAGGATGCAGCCGTGGAAGCGGTGGCCGAAGCGGTCCGCCGCAGCCGCGCCGGATTGTCTGACCCGAATCGTCCCCTGGGGAGCTTTCTCTTCCTGGGTCCGACCGGTGTGGGCAAAACGGAGCTGGCCAAGGCTCTGGCAGAACTGCTCTTTGACGACGAAAAAGCGCTGGTGCGTATCGACATGAGCGAATATTCCGAGAAACACTCGGTCTCTCGTCTGGTGGGCGCGCCTCCCGGTTACGTCGGCTACGAGCAAGGCGGTCAGTTAACCGAAGCGGTAAGGCGCCGTCCGTACTCGGTCATTCTCCTGGATGAAATGGAAAAGGCTCACCCGGAAGTCTACCAGGTGCTCTTGCAACTGCTCGACGACGGGCGTCTGACAGACGGTCAGGGAAAAACGGTGGACTTTCGCCAGACGCTGGTCATCATGACCAGCAATCTGGGCGGGCAAGCACTCTTAAAAGCTGGCCTGGAACTACCCGCCGAAGTGGAGCAAGCCCTGCGCGCCCATTTTCGTCCGGAATTCCTGAATCGCATCGATGAAATCGTCAGCTTCCAGCCTCTCCAGCCGGAAGCTCTGCAGAAGATCGTGGAGATTCAGCTCAAGCGCTTGCGGGCTCGGCTCAAGCCGATTCGCATCAAGCTCGAGGTGAATCCGCAGGCTCTGGCCTGGTTGGCGGAACGCGGTTGGGATCCTGAATACGGCGCCCGCCCGCTCAAGCGGACCCTGCAACGCCAGCTTGAAAACCCGCTTTCCAAGCTGCTGCTGGAAGGAAACGTCCAACCCGGCACCACCATCGAAGCCGGTGTAGAAAACGATCGCCTTGCGTTGCAGGTGAGGGGGGGAGTTTAAGGGGAGGGGGAGAGGCTGTGGCGCAACGCCCTTTCTCTCCCCCTCTCACCTCATGAGAGGATGACGGAGAGGGCGCTGTGGGCCAGCCAGATGAGGGCGGCGGCGGCCGTGAGCATCTGGGCCCAGCCGTAGAGGGAGAACTTGCGACTGGCGATGAGGGCCAGGATATAGGTGCGGCGCAGCGTGTCTTCGCGATGCTGTTCCTCAGGACAATTGGTAAAGTCCTGAACGAACTGGTTCATATTCTTACGTGAGGCGATGTCGCCGAAAAAGATGCAATCTTTGCGAGGCGTCTTGGGCAGACCGGCGAGGTTCATGATCACCAGCAGGCAGAGGGCCAGCGCGAGCCCGGCGGCCAGCACCAGGGGAAGTTGCACCAGCTTGAGCAACAAAGGATGACTGCTGGAGTGGTTGGCCTGGGCTGCGGCAACAAAAAGGCTATTGATGACGATCAGATTGCCGGCTTTGGCATCGGCAAACTGAATCAACTGCTGATTGTAGCTGAGAATTTCGAAGGCTGGGCTAGGTCTGTCTGCGCTCATCGTGGCTCCTAGGTCGGGATACCATGACTTTATGCAAATTTCGCCAGCCCAGCAGTGACTATCGTCACATTAGCGCTTGATAGTGGCCAATCCGTGATACAGACGGGCGCGTTTCTTGAGACGCGAGAGAACGGCGGCCTCGGGGCCACGTTGGCGCTGCGAAACAAGGCCATGCACGCAGATCTCCAGGCACAAACCACGCGGCCCTACCGGAGGTAAGGAGGAAAAACTGGTCTTTGTTCGCTCGGCCGCTGGCATTGGCAAACTGGATTTCATAGGCACGAACTCCATAGGTTAAAAATTTTGAGGATGGCTGCGCAAACTTCCGTATCGAAGTCGGCACTGGCTGATGAGGGCGGGTTCAGGTGCGGGTCTGTGGATTCCTTGTGGAAAAACTGTGATTTGCCGGGTTCTGTCGCTTTAGATATTTCGCAACAACGCGTTAGCGTTCGATTTTGGTGGGTAGACTAAAGCTCGAGCGAACACCATAGCGCACTGCCCGCACACGGAAAAGGTAGGGTCCCGCGCCACGGTTTTTCAGAACGAACGAAGGCCTGTTCTCCTCAATAATTCCGTCCTCGAGCAACACCCACTTTCCGTCTTTTTCTTCTTCGACCTGATAGCCGGTCGCCTCTCGGACGGTCCGCCAACTCAATCGGATGTCACTCTGACTGTTGTAAAGCCCCATTAACCCTTCGGGGGTCGGCGGAGGCGGCCCCTTGGGCTCCTCCTTGGAAGCGGGCTTGATTTTGGGCGGTGGGGGGACCAGATCATGAATGCTCGCGTTAGCCGGCACCGGGTCCGGCTCGGCGTTGCCATTACGCACCCTGGCCACGGAAGGCGTGCTGGTTTTGGGCGGGGCGGGGCCCAGCAATTCACTGATGGATGCCCCCTCGGGCACCGGATCGGGGTCAGTATTGCTGCGGGTCCGGGGAGCACTCTCTTCAGGGTCCGGGACATCCGGCAGGTTGAGAGGGGCCTGGGGTTTCGCGGCTGCCACCTTGCCCGCCTCGAGAGTGTGCGCTTTCGCCACCGGACCGCTGGGGGAGACCCCGCCGGCAAGCACCGCACGCACACAAAATTCAAAATCAGCCCCGGACGCCAGGCCGGTTATCGAGGTCGAGTTGGTGATGGGCGTGCAGTTGGGATCCTCTTCATTGAGCCACCACTTGCCGTTGACTCTACGCAAGACCTCGTATCCGAGAGCACCGGGCACCGGGTCCCAGCGCAGGTCCAACTGACTCTGCGCCAGATTGCCAGCGGGTTGAGAAATGCTGAGGTGACCCGGCGCTTGGGCCAAAAGAGCGCCGGTCAGGGCGAGACTGCACAGAAGGGTCAAGAGCGAACGCATCGTTCGATTATAGACTATTCTTCCACCGAGTCCAATTCGGAGAGGGTCTCTTTCTTGAGAGCTTCCAGGTCGGCGTCGCTCAACTCCAATTGGCGAGCGATCTTGTTGAGGAAGCGTAACTCCGAAATTTCCACTTTGCCGTCGGCCATGGCCATCGCCAGCAAAACCTTCATGATCTCCTTGCGCGACTCGACGTCTTTCACGGATTCTTTCAAATTGGTCAGATCCGGCGGTTTGGCCATCATGGTAGCGACTTCGTTGAGAGCTCCATCGTCTAAATCCAGTTGCGACAAAACGCCACCCAGCAGACGGCGCTCGTCTTCGGAGACTTCACCGTCCGCCCAGATCACGTGGACCAGACTTTTAATCAATACTTTTTCAGCTTCTTGCATCGGCGGCCCTTCGCTTACTCTCCAATTCAACTCCTTTTCAGGGCGGTGCTCTACACTGTGAAAAATTACTTCAGGAGGTTGTCGATGAGTGCAGTTTACGCCAGTCCCGCCCACTACCGTTGCTCGTGTGGTCGCACTTTTATGAACGGCATCAGCCTGGAGCGTCATCAGTGGGTCACCAAGCACCCCGCCGCCGAAAGCAAAAATCACGTGATGCTGCCTGACCAGCAGGCTCGTGCCACTCAGGCCGCCATGGCCCAGGCAATGCGAGTTCTTAAGGAAAAGCAAGCAGCTCAAAGCCAGTTTGATCAGAAGCGCCGTCAGCGCCGCCGGATTCGTCGCAATATTCAGGGAACCGCTGCGGCTTTCTACGGGAAAGTTTGCAAATTCGGCCAAACTCTGCTCGCGGCCGGCCGCCTCGCCGCCGCACTCGGCGTCATTGGCGCAACCGTGGCTGCCGGGATGAAAATCGGCACTTTTTTCCCGGCCTAGCCGACCTTAACCAGGGAGCCTTGAGGGCTTCTCAAACATTTGTTCTATGGCGAACCCCCGAGAACAGGCCCGCGATTATTATCTTCCCGACTATCTGACTTACCTGAGCGTGGAGCGTACGCTAGCCCGGCGCACCATCCACGAGTACGAGCAAGACCTGCGCCTGTTCCTGGATTACCTGGCTCCCTTTTTCGCCGAGGAGCTGACCCTGGAGGGCATCGACGCGCGCACCGTGCGGGAGTTTCTGGCTTTCCTGCGCAACAAAAAGAACTACTCCCCGACCGCTCTCAATCGCAAAATTGCCGCTCTGAAAGGCTACTTCAAGTTCTTGGAGGGCGAAGGCTACCTGCAAAGCTCTCCGATGCAGCGCATCAGCTCGGCCAAGGAGGGTCGGCTGTTACCCAAGGTGATGAGCGAGCAGGAGGTGGAGGTGCTGCTCGACCAGCCCACCGAGGAGAAGCTCTCACCCGAGCTGGCCGCGCGCGACCAGGCCATCCTGGAGCTCTTTTATAGCTCCGGCCTCCGGCTTTCCGAACTGGTGGGCTTGAATTTACAGGACATCGACTGGGACAAGCTCCATCTGCGCGTTACCGGCAAAGGCAATAAGCAGCGTTTCGTGTTTTTAACGCCCCACGCCGGCCAGGCCATTCAGGCCTACTTGAAGATGCGCAGCCACAAGAGCGAGGCGCTCTTCTTGAACCGCTTTGGGCAACGTATCTCCAACCGGGCGGTGCAGATTCTGTTCAGTAAACGCATGGGATCGGCCCAACTGCAGCGCAAGGCCTCTCCCCATACCCTACGTCACTCTTTCGCCACGCATCTGCTCGAAGGAGGCTCGGATCTGGTCACCATCAAGGAACTGCTGGGTCACGAGAGTCTGCAAACGACCCAAATTTACACCAACATTTCGCGGCGCAAGATGCGCGAGGCTTACGACCAGGCCCACCCGCGAACCTAACCCAGCATACGCCTCTGCAAGCGTTCCCGACGATAGTGAAGACGCTTGATCCGGGTCGGGGCCATCGGCTTGATGCGCAGGGCGCGCTCCACCCAGTCGAGCGCACTGGCCCAATCGCGTTGCACGTGCTCCTGTTGCTTGGCCACCTGCTCCAGCAGCTCGGGATCCTGAGGAAACGACTCGGCCAGGCGCTGCCAGATCTCCTGGGCAGCCGCCACTTCGCCCGAGCGCCGGCGCAGGCGTGCCAGCAGAGTTCCGCACTGGCGCAACGGAGCTCCCTGAAAGTGTCCATAGCAACGTTCCAGCAGGTTTCTACTTTCTTCGAAACGGCGCTGTCGGAAAAGTTGCTGGGCCAGGGCCAGGTCTTCCAGGTGCAGCAAACGGGCATCCTGACGAAAGCGCTGGCTCCAGTCGTGCGGTTCATCTACGTAGCCCCAGAGGCCGGCGACCAAACCGACCATGGTCAGGATATCCCGCCGATTGTGCTCGGCTACCTGGGCCAACCCTCGCGCGCAGCCGGTTTGCAAGTAGCGGAAAAAAATCTGCGGCACCATCCAACCGGGCACGTCGCCCTGACGAGGCAAACCTAAAATCTCGGTTTCTAACGTCTCCAGTTTGCAATTCTCCAGAGCCTGTGACCACAGACGACGCGACACCGGCAACAGGTCCAGGTGGGGAAGTTCCTCCAGGTCATAGCGCAGGCGATTCATAATCAGGCGCGTCTGCAGCAGCGGAATATCAAAGGTCTTGCCGTTGAACGTGATCAAACCGTCGCAGTTCTCGAGGCGCTCGATCAAATATTGCAGCATGGCCTTTTCCTCGCAGTGCGAGCGCATGATCAACTGTTCGAGGCGCAGCTGTCCATTCTCAAAGAAGGCAATCCCGACCATAAAGGCATAGGTTCCTGAACCGCCCGCCAGGCCCGTGGTCTCGGTATCCAGGTAGAGCATCCGATTGCCGGCTACTTCCGGCAACCAGTGGGAAAGCGTTCGCAACTGCGAGCGCTTCAAAGGAAAGGGTCCGTGGCTTAGTTGGCCGTCCAGGCACTGGTGACGACGGTGAAAAACACCTGAACCGCAACGCACCTCTTCCCCGCCCAAGGCTCTTTCCATAGGCACGGCCCGCTGCTTTTCTTGCTGATGCCGCATCTGCTCCAGACGCTCAAAGGACAGTGTCATCGACCGAGCTTACCAATTCCCTCTGTAATCTTCTTTTGAAATTCTATCAATTCTTCGTGAAGCTGTCGATAAGAAGTCAAGCCCGCTTTCAAGGGAGTCAGCTGGCGCGTCTGCGCGGCTTCGCCCAACGCGGTCAGGGCCTGCGATAATTTCCCCATGCAAATCACAAAAAACTGACAATAAGTATCCAGGCTCTCGTCCCGGCCCATCATCTTCACCAACTCGCGCTCGAAGCGTTCGCGAGTTTTCTCCAGCGCTTCTAACTGGCTTACGATTTCCATCAGAATCTGATCCCAAGAGGTTACGCCAAAGGTCAAGCCCTGCACCAGATCGGTCAAGTGATCGGCCACCTGGTTGTCACCGCGAGCCGGCCCTCCAGAAATGTCCTCGTAGTGCACATCATCGATTTGCAACTGAGGCAGAGCGGAGCCGCACTCGGTGCAAACTTTGCCGGGTATTTGGATATGGCCACAACGGATACAGGTGACCTGCTGGCCGGATTTTCCGGTTTGAGCCAGCGAACGGCGCACTTGCTTCTCAAAGGCCATCAAGGGCGGCAAGGTTAGCGCCAATAGTTTCCAGCCCTCCACCAGGTGAGCCAACTGCGGGTCCTCACAGTAGAGCAACAAACGTTGGTAGGCCTGGTCGTGAGAGGCCAGTAGCGGCACCAGGTTTTCCGGTGCTTTCGGCGATTCTTGCAGCGCCTGCAGGGAGGCAGCGGCCTCCGCCTGGCGCTGCTCAATCTCGTCACGCAACACCCAGGCGGGCAGAACGCCCGCGTCCACCTGACCCAAAATTTCCACCAACTCAAGCATTCGGGGGGCGCCCTCAAAGCGAATCTGCAGCTCACTCAGGGCCGCTTGCACCCCCCCGCGATACTGGCCCATCGCTTCCCAGAGGGGATTCAATTTGGCCGTCAGTTCCGCGGGAGGAACCGCTCCCAATCCTGTCAACTGCTCCCGCACATGTTCCGCCAGAAGGTTTGCCTCCCGGACCAACTCCGGCTGAGCGATGGCCAGACCGGCGCGACGACCCACCTCCACTGCACGTTGATAGGCATCCACCTCATGAAAGAGACGCTCCCAAGCCTGCTTGACCACGTCCTCGCCGAGATCGCCCGGCAACTCCACCAGGCGCGCCCAGAACTCGACCGCGTCGTGTGGGGAATGACGCTGCTTGGTGCGCATCTGCGCCTCCGCTTCCCCAAGTTGGTGGGCCAGTTCGCCGGATCCGCGACCCAACAACTGGATCGCCTCCTCGAGGGCTTTGCGCTCGCCGGACTCCAGATAGTGGGCCACGGCGCCCAGCCCGCCTTCGACGGTGCGAAGTGGCTCCTCTACGCCAAAAACCACATCCTCAAAGAGAGCGCGGCGCGCTTCCAGCTGGGCGCGCATCTGCAGCACGTCGGCGTGAGCGAGCGGAAAGCGCGTGCGCAACTCAAAGACATCCACTTTGTCCTGAAGCAGGTTAAAGGACACGTTGATCAATTGGTCGAGGGAAAGCACCGGGCTAAAGGCAGGCCGCTCGGCTTCCAGCCTTTGCAACTGGAAGAGATGGGAGTAGTAGCTCATCAGCGCTTCGGCCAGGCGAGCGCCTCGCTCGGGGCCGGGCCGGGTCGTGTCTTTGAGGAGGCGCTGGCACTCTTTCAGATCCAACTCCGCCTGGCGCAGCCGTTCC
>JALHOV010000375.1 GCA_022842865.1 Vulcanimicrobiota bacterium
GCGCCGCACCGGGTTGGACGCGGCCACTCTGGAAAGCTACTTCGGCGGCATGCGCTACCGCCTGGGTGAAACCGAACTGAAATCGTTAAATCTGTTTTATCAACTGGCGGCGGAACAAGGTCTGGTGAAGTTGCCCGCCCTACTCAACGAGGAGATAGCATGGAGCGTTTAACCCCCGAACAAGGTCTTGCGCTGTTCGATATGGATCTTCTGGAGTTGGGCGAGCGGGCCGATCAGGACCGACGCCGCCGATTTCCAGACAACCGCGTCACCTTTGTGCGCGACCGCATCATCAACTACACCAACGTTTGCATCACCTACTGCAAGTTCTGCGCGTTTTATCGTCCTCCCGGGCACGAAGAGGCTTACGTGCGCAGCAAGGACGAGATCTTCCGCAAAGTCGAGGAAATGCTCAAGTTCAAAGGCACCACCGTGATGCTCCAGGGCGGCCACAATCCGGACCTGAAAATCGACTACTACGAAGACCTGTTCTCGAGCATGAAGGCTCGCTTTCCCGAGGTCTATCTGCACTCGCTGACGGCCACCGAAGTCGACCAGATGGCCCTGCACAGCGGCTTGGAGCTGGAAGAAACGCTGCGCCGCTTGAAGCAGGCGGGACTGGACTCACTTCCGGGTGGCGGCGCCGAGATGCTGGTGGATGAAATCCGCACCAGGGTGGCTCCTTTGAAGACCAGCGCGGACCGCTGGTTCGAGGTGCACGAAATCGCCCACAAGCTCGGGATGGAATCCACGGCCACCATGGTCTTTGGCTTTGGCGAAACCAATCTGCACCGCATTCAGCATCTGGAGCGCCTGCGCGAGCTCCAGGACCGCACCGGTGGCTTCCGTAGCTTCATTCACTGGAGTCTGACGCCCGACTTTACCGGGCTGGCCCGCACCGTGCCGCCGGCCGGCCACGAGTACCTTCGCATCCTGGCCATCGCCCGCCTGTATCTGGACAATTTCGCCCACATTCACGCCGGCTGGGTCACCGAGGGCGCCAAATTGGCCCAACTGGCCCTGAGCTTTGGGGCCGATGACCTGGGCAGCGTGCTCATGGAAGAACTGGTCAACTCGGCGACCGGTGTGGCCTATTCCTACAATGCAGACCAAATCGCCCAGATGATCCGCAGCGTGGGCCGAGTGCCGGCAGTGCGGGACAGCTGCTATAACGTTCTTGAGGTGCTGAGCGCCGCTTGAGCCAGAACACAGCCCCGCCCTTGCCACCTTCCCGGATTGCCGAGATGTTCGACCGCATCCACACCCGTTACGACGTGCTCAACCATGTGCTGAGCGGGGGACTGGATTTTCTGTGGCGCCGCCGAGCCGTGCGCGAAGTGGGCGTGCAAAAGGGCGAGAAGGTGCTGGATCTTTGCTGCGGGACGGGCGATCTGTCTCAAGAGTTTGCCCGGGCCGGCGCTCAGGTGACAGGCGTGGATTTCGCCGCCGGCATGCTGGGTCTGGCCCGCAAGAAATACCCGCACCTGGAATTCCTGCAGGGGGACGCCACCCAGGTTCCCCTGGACGGCACGTTTGACGTAGCCGCGCTGGCTTTCGGCCCGCGCAACATTCACGATCTGCCGGCCCTGTGGCGGGAAATGCGCCGGCTGGTGCGGCCAGGCGGACGCGTGATGTCGCTGGAGCTGACCCGCCCACACGGCATCCTGGGCTGGTTCCACGGCCTCTATCTGCGCTACGTGCTGCCCAGGCTTGGCACCGTCATCTCGGGCGATAATTCCGCCTACAAGTACTTATGCACCACCATCGCTCATTTTATGGATCGCGAGCAATTGAGCCAGTCGATGCGCGAAGGAGGTCTGCTGAACGTGCGCTCGATTCCGCTGACTTTCGGCATCGTGACGGTGCATGTAGCCACCGTTCCGTGATCGTCGGCTATCGACAGCTGACCGCGCCTCGAGTGCTGGGAATGATTTCCGGCACCTCAGCCGACGCCATCGACGCTGCCCTGGTGCAACTGGAAGGCCGCTCGATGCGACTCTTGCGCTTCGCCAGCCGCCCCTACCCTCCCGAAACGCGCGAGCTGATCTTCGCCCTGATGGAAGACCGCGCCAGCGTGCGCCAGTTGTCCCGAGCTCATTTTCTGGTGGGCGAGCTGTTTGCCGATGTAGCGGTGACCCTGCTGGCAGGGGAAAGCGTCGATTTGATCGGGTCTCACGGCCAAACGGTGGCTCACCTTCCCTACGAAACTCCCCCCTCCACCCTGCAAATCGGCGAGGCGGCCATCATCGCAGAGAGGACGGGCGCGCTGGTGGTCAGCGATTTCCGCACCGCCGACCTGGCTCTGGGCGGGCAGGCGGCGCCGCTGGTGCCCTACTTCGACTCCTGGCTGCTGAGGTCCGAGACCGTCGACCGGGCGGCCATCAACATCGGCGGTATGGCCAATGTCAGTTGGGTTCCGCGCGAGGGTTCTGGGGCCCCCCCGGTCATGGGCTGGGATAGCGGCCCCGGCAATGTGGTCTCGGACGCGCTGGCCGAGCGCTTTTTGGGCCAGCCGGCCGACTTCGACGGCAAATTTTCGGCTACAGGACGAGTGGTCCCGGAGATTCTGGCCGAGATGCTGCTCCATCCCTACTTCGCCGCCACCGGCCCCAAGTCAACCGGACGCGAGGACTTTGGTCGAGACTTCTTCGAACCCTATCTCGAGAAGGCGCAGCCCGCCGACTTGATGCGCACGGCGCTGGCGCTGACGGCCGAAACCCTGCTGAATTCAATACGACCGCTGATCCAGGGCCCTTTCGAAATGGTGGTAGGGGGCGGCGGCTATCACAATCCCGTCTTGATGCAAGAGCTGCGCGAGCGGGCGGCAGGCCTGCCTTTGCAGCGCCTGGTGGGCTTTGAAGAGTTCGGCATCACCGCTGACGCCCGCGAAGCCTGTGCCTTTGCTCTGATGGCCCACGAGACACTGCACGGACGCCCCAGTTCCATTGCCAGCGTCACCGGTGCTCGGCGCCCGGCGGTGTTGGGCAAAATCAGCTTTCCCAGCTGATCCAAAATCGACAAAGAATGGTTGAGAAGGGCTTGTCCATGAAAAAGCATTGGTTCCAGTTTGCCTTAGGCGCCCTGTTGCTCTGCGGCTGTGGCTCCGACGGCAGCCAAACCTCATTCTCCGGTGGCAACAATGCCGGAGGGGAAGCAACTGCGCCCCCTCGGCTACCGGCCAGAATCGACTCGGTCAGCGACCCCGAGTTGGGCGACAACGACGACGTCTCCTCGCCCCAGGACGCTACCTTTCAGGTCAACCTCAAGCAAGGCTGGAACGCGCTGGCCTTCCAGGTGGACTTTGTCACCCAGATCCTGGCCGGGCCGGAAGTGGTCGGCTTCACCACCTATGAAAACGGCCAGTATCTGCCCGCCCAGCCCCTCACCACCGACACCGTCAATCGCGGAGAAGCCACCAGCCTGGGTTTCCTGGTCTACTGCACCGGTCCCACCACTCTAACTTACCGCGGCACCTCGGAGCGGGGAGTCGATTTCGCCGGGCTGGAGCCGGGCTGGAATCTGGTGGCTCCGCCCCTGGAGCATCTGGCCGATCTGGCTGGCGCCGTGCAGGTTGTGGAGGTGGACGGCACAGCCGAGACGCACAGCAGCGACGGCGAGGCAGATCTGAGTCTGCCCCTGTGGGTCTACTCGCCGATCGCCCAAGAATGGCGAAAGCCCCACCGAAACAGCGGTATAGCACGCGAATTGATCGACGACCGGCCGGCACCGCCTCTTTCGAGCACGGACTACCCGGACAGCAAATATGTCTGCGACGAACAGGTGGCCGAAAGTGAACTGGTGCAGCCGCTGGCTTTTTACCGGAACTATCGCTGGGCCCCGGGCACTACGCTCAACGTCCTTTTCCTGGACGGCGAGGACGTGCCCGAAGAAGTCTATCGGCGCGCCATCCAACTGGTGCAGGACGCCTGGGAAGCCAACAGCAGCCTCAAATTCCGCTTCTTCTACGGGGAAGCCGACCCCAACATGACCTACCATATCAAGGCCACTTTCCTGGTCGACAAGGGTTACAATTCCTTCATCGGCACCTCCTCTCTGGGCAAAAATCCCAGTATGAACCTGAGCCGCCTGCACAAAAAACCGCTGGATGGACGAGAATTCCGCCGGGTGGTAGTCCACGAGTTTGGTCACGCCCTGGGAATGATGCACGAACATCAGAACCCCAACGTGAACATCAACTGGGACCGCGAGGCCGTTTACGAAGATATGGCCGGTTCGCCCAACTTCTGGGATCGCAACCGCACGGCCAACAACTATTTCCGCACCAACGCCAGCGACCTGGCCTCGCCTTTCGATCGGCTCTCGGTCATGCTCTACTCGATCAAGGCCAGCTGGACCACGGACGGGTTCTCCGTTCCTTACCTGCCCGACCCCTCCGCCACAGACAAGGAATGGGTGCGCCGGGCTTACCCCTAGCCGCCAGGCAATACGGTGTTTAGCATCCCTTGCCAGATTCGCTACCGCTGCATTCAATAGAGAACCAGAGCGGCAGAGGCTGCCTCGAGACTTACGGCTTACCAGGAGGCCGGTCGGGCCAACGGCAGCCATCCACACCGACGGTCGGAAGCGGAATATTTTTCCCTTTACCGCCCGGTTTTTAGATAAATACTTCAATCTGCTGCGAAGGGTTCAGCACGACGTCGTCGCCAATGACTATCGATTGGTGGAAATCAGTATGCGTTCCCGGCAGGCTAAATCTTTTCTATTCTGGACTTTGACTTTTTGGGTCCTGGTTCAGGTTTTGCTGGCCCCCGCCTTTGCTCAGGACGGTCCCACACCTACCGCGGTCGCTACCGAGACTCCGTCGGCCACACCCACCCTGCCCTCCGTCTCGGAAATGATGGTCAATGTGGAGTCCACCCGGGACCTTCTCGTCAAAGTGGATGCCCGTTGGCAGCAGGATGCGACAATCCAAGAGGTGGACGGGCGGTTAAGTGCTTTTGCTCAGCAGGTCGAGAAAGAAAGCGAGGAGTTGAACTCTCAGCTGGCACTCGGTCCAACCATGGAGGAGTTAGCCAGTTTAGAGTTGCGTTGGCAAAGTCTGGCTGCGTCCGTAAAGGACTGGAAAACCCAGATGAACACCTACGCGACCGGCCTGGATAGGGACATGGATCAACTCAGCGGCTTCATCACCAGTTGGAATCAGGCCCTAACTACCCAAGGGCCGGTCCCCCTTGCCCAAGACCTGCGCAGCAATATCGACCTGGCCTTAACACAATTGCGTGCCGCCTTGGGCAAGGCCGAGAGTCGACGCGGTGAGCTTCTGGGACTGCTTGCCCGGCTGGGCAGCCAAGACGCTCGTTTGCGTCAGGGCCTGGAGAGCATCCGCGTCGCTCGGGCCGCCCTGCTCAATGAATTTCTGGTCAACGAAAGGCCCCCCGTGTGGGCGATTGACTGGCAACAATTGCGGTCCTCCGAGTTCGAAGCTGAGACCTCTAATTGTCTCAGTAAGCATAGACTTGAATTTCTCACTTACGCCGGTCAATATGGCAACCGATTTTTGCTGGAAGGGCTGGCCTTTGGCCTTTTCTATCTGCTGGTTGGTTGGGCACGCCCGCAAGTTAAAGTATGGGTGGGAGGAGAACCTGCCCTGGCCGCACCGGCCAGAATCTTCCAGAGTCAAACCGCCTCAGCTCTCCTATTGGCGGTTCTGGTCGGACGCTGGATGCACGTGGACGCCCCCCCTTCGGTGCGCGTTCTTCAGGCCGTTTTAGCGCTGGTTCCGGGGCTCGTGCTGTTGCACCGAATCAGTCCTTACAGCATCCGACGCGGTCTCTTCTTGCTGGGCTTGCTCTTTCTGGCGGATTTGGCCAGGCTGTTGTTAGTCCCATGCATCCTCTTGCATCGTCTGATCTTCACCCTGGAGGTGACGTTCGCTTTCGTCTATATACTGGCAGGCTTTTTGAGTTCACGAAAACTTTCCGGCGTGCCATCCTGGCATCAATTTTTACGGGGTCTAGCGCTCGTTCTCATTGCCGGTTCCTGGTTGGCCGTCAATCTGGGCTTCGTCCGTCTTGCTTATTTGCTCGGCAATGCTACTCTGCGCTCATTCTACATGGGCGCGCTGCTAGTATGCCTGGTCCAAATTGTCAACGGCCTCGTGCTCTTTGGGCTCCGTTCCCGGCCCTTGTGCCATCTGCCCTCAGTGCGAAACTTTGGCGGGCTCTATCTGCAGCGTCTGGGTAGATTCGCCGTCGTCCTGGCCGCTGCGTTCTGGGCTTACACGCTGTTGGATCAAGTGGGTCTTTTGCCCTGGTTGACCTCGTTGACGGAACAGATTCTGCAATGGGGCATTCACTTCCGGGCCCTGCACGTCACCCTGGGTGGCATCTTGATTGTGGCCATCTCGCTCTGGCTGCCTTATCACATTTCCCGGTTTGTGCGCTTCCTGCTCCAAGAAGACGTTTACATTCATCTGAATTTGACCCGGGGCGAGGCCTATACGCTGTCCACTCTGGTCCACTATGCCTTGCTTTCGGCCGGCTTGCTGGCCGGAATGCTGGCCGTTGGGCTAGATATGACGAAATTTACGGTGGTCGCCGGCGCTTTAAGCGTGGGAGTGGGCTTCGGTTTGCAGAGCATCGTCAACAACCTGGTCTCTGGACTGATCTTGCTGATCGAACGGCCCATTCAGGTGGGGGACTCGGTCGAAGTTTCGGGCCAAGAGGGAACCTTGGAAAAAGTCGGAATCCGGGCCAGCGTTCTGCGCACCATTGAGGGGTCGGAGATTATTGTGCCCAATGGTGATTTGCTATCCAAACAAGTCACCAACTGGACTTTCTCGGATCAGCGACGCTGCCTCTGCATCGTTGTCAAGGTCGCCTACGGGACCTCCCCCGATCTGGTGCAAAAATTGCTGTTGGCTGTTGCTAGCGAGCACCCGGCGGTGGCTGTCGAGCCACCCCCGATGGTCATTTTCCAAGAGTTGGTCCAGAACGCCTTGCAGTTTGAGTTGCGGGCCTGGACCGAGCGTTTCTCCACCTGGACCCTCACCCGCAGTGACCTGGTGAGGGCAACCTGTATCGCCCTTCAAGAAGCCAACATACAACTCCCTACAGAAACCTGAGTCGAAGAGGTCGCCAAGAACCGGTCACCGGGGAATTATTTCAGTCGGTCGGTTGCCTTTTGCTGCACCTGCCAACCGGCGGCGGACAGGTTTTTTAGAGCCAGCGGGCTGGCTGTGCCTGAGAACCAGAGCAATTTTCGGGGCGGGGTGGCCTGCGCGGCGGATTGGTTGACCGAGGCCACGTAGTTGGAGATCTCCTGGGTCCAGAGCAGATGATCGAGGGGCGCCATCATCAGCAGTGAGCCGTCATCCAAGAGCGCGGCCGCGAACTGACCCATGAAGCGAAACTCCTGGATATGCGACTGCTTGGCGTCGTAGGCGGCATACATTTCGATCTGGCGGCGACGGAAAGCGGCCACGTCGCCATTGTCGGTCAGCACCGCGAACTTGATGAAGTTGTGCCGATTTTGGGTATTGGGCATGCTTTTAAGCGCCATCACAATGGCGGTGCGCTCCGTGTTGGTAAAATTCTGATTGCGCAAGAAGAGGTCGGTCAGGTCGTCGCTAACGCCCATGTTTTTCAGGGTGTCGGAGTTGTAGGTGGCCAGGTCTTGGGCAGATTTAGTGTAAATCAAGTCTTTCAGGGCCGTGTCGCCGGTAGAGACCATCGAGAGATTTCCCACAGGCCCCATTCCCAGCGAGGCGGCGGTGCCGCCCAGAAAACCCGCCCGGGATACATCTTTCAGAGCGTCCTGTAAATACGGATTGCGCGAGTAAGGGTCGAGCGCGAATTGCTTGGCGTAGGAGCGCTCTACCTTGCCAAAGCCGGAGAGATCAGCCAGGGCGTTTCCTTCCGAGGGTGCCTGGTTGCCGCTGACGGTGTTGCCAATGTTTTGGAACATCCGCCCGATGCCGGAGAAAACTTTCTTGGTGGTGTCCACCGGGTCGGTCACCAGGTTGGAAGCGCCCTGCACGACCCTACCCGCCT
>JALHOV010000376.1 GCA_022842865.1 Vulcanimicrobiota bacterium
AATCGGGAGGGGTTAGAAATGATACGCTCCCATCTGGGTTATGAGCGCCAGGTGCGCAATTTGCAAAAAAACTTGCTCAGCCAGGCTGGCCAGGAATTGGACCGACAGCAGCGCGACCGTTTGCTGCGCCAGGAGTTGCTGGGCATCCAACGGGAGCTGGGCGAGGACGCCAATGATCTGCAGCCTTTGCGCCAGAAGTTAGAGCAGCTCACCTTGCCCGCCCTGGCGCAGCAGGAGGCCACGCGCCAGCTCAAGCAACTGGAGCAAATGCCGCCGGCTTCCTCGGAGTATTTCGTGGCGCGCGCCTACCTGGAGCTATTGGTCGATCTGCCCTGGACAGAGCACTCGCAAGACCAGTTGGAGATCGGTCGGGCGCGTAAAATCTTGGAAGATGATCATTACGGTCTGGAGACCGTCAAGAAACGCCTCCTGGAGTATCTGGCGGTGATGCGCCTCAACCCCAAGGGACATGCCCCGATTCTCTGCTTTGTCGGGCCGCCGGGTACCGGCAAAACCTCGCTGGGGGTGTCCATCGCACGAGCCTTGGGCCGCAAATTTGAGCGTCTCAGCCTGGGCGGCATGCACGACGAGGGCGAACTCCGAGGGCATCGACGCACTTACGTGGGCGCGATGAGCGGGCGTATCCTTCAGGCCATCCGCCGTTCCAAGGTCAACAATCCGCTGCTCATGCTGGATGAGATCGACAAGCTCAATCGCTCCTTTGAAGGCGATCCGGCCGCCGCTTTGTTGGAGATTTTAGACCCGGCCCAGAATCACGAATTTCACGACAACTATCTGGACCTCCCCTTTGACCTGTCGAAAGTCTTCTTTATCACCACCGCCAATACGGCAGAGGGCATCCCCGCTGCGCTGTATGATCGACTTGAGGTGATCAGGATCTCTGGCTACAGCCCCGAGGAGAAGGTGGAAATTGCCCGAGAGCACCTGGTGCCGAAGCAGTTAGAGGAGGCGGGCATGAGCGAAAAGGCTCCCCGCCTCCCTGATGATACTTTGGAATATCTGATCACCCGATACACCCGCGAAGCCGGGGTGCGCAACCTGCAACGCCAAATCGCCAAACTGATCCGCCGGATGGCGCTGCAATTGGCGGAAGGCCAGGTGTTGCCCGAGCAGGTAAATCGGGATGAGGCTCTCTTGCTGCTAGGCCGGGATGAAATGATCCTGCCCTTGCGCCGCTTAGAGTTGGACGCCGGGGTGGCTGCCGGGTTGGCCTATACCGAAAGCGGTGGCGAGCTTCTCTACGTGGAGGTCAGCTGTCTGCCGGCCGGCCAACCATTGGAATTAACCGGTAGTCTGGGCGAGATTATGAAAGAGTCGGCTCGAACGGCTCATTCTTACCTGCTCGGCCATCCCGGCTCACTGGCCACGCCCCTGGCTCCCGTGCACATACACATCCCCGCCGGCGCCACCCCCAAGGATGGGCCTTCGGCTGGCGTAACCATGGTTTTCGCCATGCTCTCCGCTTATTCGGGATTGCCCTGCCGCTGCGATACTGCCTCAACCGGAGAGGTGTCCCTGTGCGGTCTGGTGCTCCCCGTGGGGGGTCTCAAGGAAAAGATTCTGGCTGCCCATCGCGCTGGAATGAAGCGAGTGATTTTACCGGCCAGCAACGCCCACAGTCTGGAGGAGTTACCCGAGCTGGTGCGCCAGGAAATGGAATTTGTGCTGGTGGAGCGAGTCGAGGAGGCGATCAAGCAAGCTTTTGACAGGCCGCCTGGCGCCAAGAAAAAGCGCGCAAGCAAAGGATAAGCACTCCTATGGCTGGGCTGCGGGCGGGCACGGGCCGGCCATTGCATCCAAAGACCAGCAAAATCTTGGGGCCCTGCATAGACGCGTGCCAGGAGAATTTCTCGAGCGCGAAGGTTGCCCAAATAGTCCAGGACCGCCTCGCTGGCAGACGCCCCGTCCAGGGGAATCAGGATTCTGTAGTACCTGCTCGTTGAGGATGTCCTCAGGCCTGACCGTCAACGCGCGGCTTCTTTGGGTTTCGCTTGATCTTAACCACGGGAATCTCGCCGCCTTCGCCTTCCCAGCGCTCGATCGCCCGCTGCTGGGTTGTCAGCCCGGGTTCCGTGGCGATCCGTTGGCTCTGAGTCATTGTCGGCTTTGACAGGTGATTTGACATGATTCCTCCTACTTTTTGTGTGCGTTGAGCGAATGGGTGAGAAACTGCGTTGTCGATTCGGGATCGGTGGCTCGGGTCAAGACTTAGTCCTTGTCTTCGGATTCCGCTGCCGGATTTGTCGCCGCTTGGCCTGAGGAAAATCCCTCGCCGCGAATTTCCGTGTGGCGGATCTCCCCGCCCAATGCGCCGGTGTAGATGAGGAGTCCGGCACTTGCAACGGCCAGTGTCAGGACCACTGGATAGGTCGCCTTGGGGAGGGCTCTGCGGCGACCAGCCACCAGCGCACCCAAGGAGGCCACTGCCAGCACGGCGGTCACCAGAAAGGCCTTGTCCGCCATTTCCTCGTGCTCGTGAACGATGCTTTTGGAGAAGCCGGGCACCTTTTCGATTTGCTCTTCGGCACCCTCACCGGTTTGTTTTGCGCAGAACGCCAACACCCCGCACAAGATAAACGCCACCAGGGCGGCACAGCGCAGATCGTCGCTCTTTTTCCACATACCCCAAACCAGCAACGCCAGTCCGGCGGGAACCCCGATAATGGGGAGATGGGTAAGAATTAAATGCCAATGGGCGGAACTCATGGGGTGGTTTCCTCCTAAGATATGGTCCGAGTTTACAGCCAGATTCTGAGAAGCAGATGAGAAAAGGTCAGGGAATCTTGGGCGGGGCGATGTACTCTCGGGGCAACTGGCCTTTGAGTGCATTTAGAAAGGTGACCAAACTGGTCACTTGCTCGTGGCTTAATTCCGTGCCCAGCTGGTAGTGACCCATGGCGGTAACCGCTTCGGCCAGGGTAGCGATTTGGCCCTGATGAAAATAAGGGCCGGTTTCGCTGATGTTGCGCAGAGAGGGAACCTTGAAACTTCCGCGGTCCGCTTCCAGAGCAGTAACCTGGAACCGGCCTGTATCTTTGGTGGGGTAAGGGTTTTTTAGCCCCATCTTCTGGTAGCTGTTCCCTCCAATGGCCACGCCGGAGTGGCAACTGGCGCAGCCGACCTGGACAAAGGTTTGCAAGCCCTCTTTTTCAGGAGGAGTCAGCGCATTCAGATCTCCCTGCAGAAACTGGTCCAGGCGTGAGGGGGCGATCAGGCCTCGCTCAAAGGCTCCAATCGCAATAGCAGCATTGGTCAGATTGACCGGGTCCTTCTGGCCCGTGAATGCGGCCGCAAAACGCTGGCGATACTCCGGCACTTTTTTTAAAGCGGCCCCCACAGCCACGGCATCGGGCATAGCCATTTCCACCGGATTGAGAATGGGTCCCGACGCCTGCTCTTCAACATTGGGCGAGCGCCCGTCCCAAAACTGAGCCAGGTGAAGAAACGCGTGGTAGACGGTGGGAGAATTTCGCGAGCCCAGCTGCCCTTTGAATCCAGTCGAAGTAGGCTTCCCGTCCACTCCATAGGAATCGAGAGCGTGGCAGCTATTGCAAGAGATGGAGCCCGAACGAGAAAGTCGTCCATCGAAATACAGTTTGCGCCCCAGGTCGACCAGGTCCGCTTTGGCTGGTGCCCGGGCGGGCAGGGGCTGAAAGATCATTTGGGCTGTCTGCCGCAGTTGATCATCGGTTTGGGTGGGCTTCACCACGGGCCTGCCGCAGGCGCCCAACCAGGCCAGGCACAGGGCAATCAGGGCGATTTTGCTTAGATTCATGGGGACAGCCTATCAGGCGCCAGCCCATCGGGCGTAGCTACAGTTTCCCGAGAGTTTGTTACTTATCTACTTGCTTCGCCCTAACCCTCGGCCAGAACCGTCCTGACGGTTTCTAAAGTCATCAGCAGTGTCATCGGCTGTAACGGGGATTCCACGAAACCCCGTGAAAGGTAAAACTGTTTCGCAGGTTCAGAAATGGCGTGGACCAGGATAGCGAAAACGCCTGCCTAATTGGCAACGTTTACAGCCCTGAGGAGAGCGTCTCGAAGTAAGGCTTGGCCCAGGCCCTGGTTGTGGTAGCGCTTATCGACCGCCAGCCTGCCCAAGAGCAAAATGGGCAGAGGGTCTGGCATGTTTCGCCGCATATTTTTCGGGGCCAGTTCATGGCCGATTCCGCCTGCGGACAGACTGTAGTAGCCGATGACCGACCGGCCCTTGCATAGAACGAAACATCGTGACGCTCCTCCTGCATGATTTTTGAAGGCGCGTTTTTTCAGCCATTCATCGAGCGA
This sequence comes from Vulcanimicrobiota bacterium, assembly GCA_022842865.1. GTDB lineage: Bacteria > Vulcanimicrobiota > Xenobia > Xenobiales > JADMJV01 > JADMJV01. The sequence continues at coordinate 4,309 of JALHOV010000376.1, forward strand.
AGCTACGCCGCTGTCGAAGTCGGCTAACTCGCATGCAGAAGTGATCGGGCTTGGAGGAGAAAGGTCATGAGCCGCCACACTCATTTCTCCCAAGGGGCTTTTGTTTTGAGCAGGCGCCTCAGCTTGTCGGTTGGTGGCAAAGGGTGCTCGAGCAATGCCTGAAATTTGGCAAAGGTGCCGGAATCTACCGTGGAAAAAGTCTGGTCCAGTAAAACGTCCTCCGCCCTCTGGCAGGAGGCTTCCAACATAAAGTCAGAGCGGCTGCGACCGAGTCGCTCAGCGGCCTGATCGATCAGGTCCCGCTGTCGCGCTTTGGCACGTATATTGATGGATACAGCGTCTTTTTGGGGGGCAGGCTTCACGAGTTCGACACCTCCTCTGTGCACAAACACAATACGCTCTGTGTAGAAATTTGCAACACGTGTGTGTGCAGGGGCAGTCATGCCCTTTGGAGATGACCTGGGTCATACCGCCCGTCCCGCCACTCCGATATACTGGAGGGAAACAGGAGATAGGGACCCGCTCATGCCAGCAAATTGTGGTCGCATCGTTTCCGTTCGCGGCAGTGTGGTGGACGTGAAGTTCGAAACGGACTTGCCGCCCATCAACACCTTGCTGCGGGCGGGCACAGCCAAAATTGAGGTATGGGCCCAACTGGACGCGCACCGAGTGCGCGGGATTGCGCTTACCCCGACGCAGGGACTGGCGCGCGGGATGAGCGTAGAGGACACTGGGGGACCCCTAAAGGCGCCGGTGGGCAACAGCATCCTGGGACGTATGTTCGACGTGTTCGGCAGCGCCATGGATGGCAATCCCGAACCCACGGGTGTCCAATGGCGCTCAGTCCATCGGTTCCCTCCGCCGCTCAAAGACCGCTCCAGCAAATCCGAGATTTTCACCACCGGCATTAAGGCGATCGATGTGTTGGTTCCTTTGGAACGGGGCGGTAAGGCTGGACTGTTCGGCGGCGCCGGGGTGGGCAAGACCGTTTTGCTCACGGAGATGATTCACAACATGGTGGGCCGACACGATGGTGTGAGTCTTTTTTGCGGCATTGGAGAGCGCTGCCGAGAGGGCGAGGAACTCTATCGCGAGATGAAAGAGGCGGGCGTATTGCCCAAGATGGTGATGATCTTTGGCCAGATGAACGAGTCGCCGGGAAGCCGCTTCCGGGTGGGCCATGCGGCTTTGACCATGGCTGAATTCTTTCGCGACGATGAGCACCGCGAGGTGCTTTTGCTGATCGACAATATCTTCCGTTTCATCCAGGCGGGTTCGGAGGTTTCCGGTCTGATGGGTCAGATGCCCTCGCGATTGGGTTACCAGCCCACCCTGGGCACGGAGTTGTCGGCCTTGCAAGAGCGAATCGCCAACACCGACCGAGGTGCTATCTCCTCCATTCAGGCCGTCTACGTGCCGGCTGACGACTTCACCGACCCGGCTGCGGTCCACACTTTTTCTCATCTGTCGGCAACCATGGTTTTGTCGCGCCAGCGGGCCAGCCAGGGGCTTTTCCCGGCCATCGACCCGCTCCAATCTATCTCCAAAATGGCCACCCCGGGCATCGTGGGAAGAGAGCACTACGACCTGGCTCGAGAGGTCCGGCGCACGCTGGCGCAATATTCTGAACTCAAGGACATCATTGCCATGCTCGGCCTGGAACAGTTGTCCCTGGAGGACCGTGAAGTGGTGGCCCGGGCTCGCCGCCTGGAGCGATTTTTGACGCAGCCGTTTTTCACCACCGAGCAGTTCAGCGGCATTTCCGGAAAGACCGTCAGCCTCCGGGATTCGCTGGATGGCTGTGAACGGATCCTGCGCGACGAGTTTAAGGACTACCCAGAAAAGGCGCTCTACATGATCGGCGCGATCGACGAGGCCCGAAATGCAGCTTAAAGTGCTGTTGCCTTTCCGACTCTTTGCCGAAGTAGAAAACGTCACCAGTATCGTGGCCGAGACTCGCTCCGGTTCTTTTGGCCTTTTGCCGCGTCGACTCGACTGCGTGGCCGCACTGGCGCCCGGGATTCTCGCTTACTCCGACTCGGCCGGCCTGGAAACTTTTGTGGCTGTGGATGAAGGCGTGCTGGTCAAGACGGGTTCTCAGGTGGTGGTCTCCGTGCGCAATGCCCTGGCCGGCGCGGACCTGGGTGAGCTAAGAGCGGCGGTGGAACGGGAGTTTCTGCAACTGGACGAACGCGAACAGCAGGTGCGCTCGACGATGGCCAAGCTCGAGATCGGGCTGATCACCCGCCTGGCCGAGTTTCAGCATTCGTGAAGAACCAATTCAGCCGCGCCGTAGGCGCCCACGAGGAGCGCAAGCTCAAGGCCCGCCGCCAGTCGCTAAAGAGCATCTGGTTTGGCTTAGGGATGTTCGGGCTGGTCGGCTGGTCCGTGGCCGTCCCCACCTTGCTGGGTGCCTGGTTGGGAGCAAAGCTAGACCAGCATTATCCAGGTCCCCATTCCTATACACTGGCTTTACTGTTGATCGGTCTGGCGGTGGGGCTGGTGAACGCCTGGCACTGGATCAACGCAGAAAGCCAGGAGTCATGATTTTCAGCCTGGGAAGCGGCGCTTTGTTCGGCCTGTTCTTCTTCGGCGGCCTGCGCTGGACGGTGACCATGGGCCTGCGCGCCCAGAAACCGGCTGGCTGGTTTTTGGGCAGCCTGTGGTTGCGCGCCGGCCTGTTGATGGTCGGGTTCTCTGGGGTTTGCCAGGGCGATTGGACCCGCTGGCTGGCCTGTCTGCTGGGATTTTGGCTGGTCCGTGGGTTGGTGATGTATGCGTCTTAGCCCGGATCAGTGGATTTTTTGGCAGCACGGCTTCCTTCAGCTCAATGCCACCATCGTCACCACCTGGGGCTTGATGCTGGTGCTGGTGTTGGGTTCCTGGCGGATCACCCGGAAATTGACCACCGACACCACCATTTCGCGTGGGCAAAGCGCCCTGGAAGTTCTGGTTTTAGGCCTCAAAAATCAGATTCAGGAAGTGGGCCTGGCTCAGCCCGAAAAGTACATCGGCTTCATCGGGACTCTCTTTCTTCTGATCGCCGGCGCAACTCTTTTTACCATCTTCCCGGGCTACGAGCCGCCCACCGGATCCCTTTCCACCACCGTAGGGTTGGCTCTGTGCGTGTTCGCAGCGGTGCCCCTTTTTGGCATCCAGGAGCGCGGCCTGGGCGGTTTTCTCAAATCCTATCTTGAGCCGACCTGGATCATGCTGCCCTTTAATATCATCAGTGAAGTTACGCGAACCCTGGCCTTAGCCGTGCGACTCTTCGGCAATATGATGAGTGGCAGCATGATTTTGGGCATTCTGCTGACCGTTACCCCGTTCGTCTTTCCTATGCTGATGAGCGCGCTGGGTCTGCTGACCGGCATGGTTCAAGCCTACATCTTTAGTATCTTAGCCACGGTTTACATTGCTGCCGCGGCGCGCCCCGAAGACAAAGGAGAAGAAAATGGATAGTATGACCGCCATCGCTATAGCCTCGATTACCACGGCCGGTTTCACGATTGCCCTGGGCTCATTGGGCCCGTCCCTGGGTCAAGGCAAGGCCGTCTCGACCGCTTTGACCTCGCTGGCCCAGCAACCCGATGCCGGGCCAATCATCACGCGAACTTTGTTTGTGGGCCTGGCTATGGTCGAATCCATGGCCATCTACTGCTTCGTGGTCTCCATGATTTTGCTCTTTGCCAACCC
>JALHOV010000377.1 GCA_022842865.1 Vulcanimicrobiota bacterium
CCGCCCAACCCGGCGACCAATTCACTCCCAGCGGAGCCGAGACGTTTCGCGTTCCCAAGTTGGCGGAGATGCAACGACTCTGCCAGGTGGCCCGCGACATAGAAACGATTTCGGAGCATCGCCAGGACATTGCGGATGGCCGAGTGTGCCTGCAACGTGACTCCCGAGGAGCCCTGGTCGCGCGGCCCCTGCCGGGGGCGGCCGACACCTTCTCCCAGTTTGACCTATACATGCGCAGCGGGGAAAGCGCTCGCGACAGTGGTCGCTTTCTCTGCGGTGAAGCGGAAGGCGCCAAGCAGTCCGCTGGCGAGCTGGTCCAGGTTCTCCGCCACCCCGTCGAAGCCGCCGAAAAAGTCCGGGCTCACGGAGGGGAGGTCTTGCTGGCTTTTAGCCGGGATTCTGAGCATCTAACTCTGGACGCCGTCAAGAATCACTTGAAAGCCCTGGCCCAGGATGATCCCCGAAAGGCTGGCCGAGTCTGGGGACGTGACCTGTTCGACCTTTTCACCACCGCCGCTCCGCTGCCGTCAGCGCGCAAACTGGTTGGGGTGGCTGCCGAAATGAAAGCTGTCGCGGGTCGCCCCTGGTTGAAGGGTTGGACGAATAAAGGCTGCTATCAGATGGCCGAGGGCGCTGGACGTAACACCCTGCGCATGCGCCCGTCTCGGATCAAGGAGGCCAAGAATTACCTTGCCGAGTTCTATCCCCAACCCGCTGGCGGTATCCACTATCACAATAGCCCCGTTCGCAGCGTCAGAAACACCCAATACTGCACCCTGACCGACTCCCTGCACATCGCCCCCGACGCCTTACCCGCCCGAGGTGCCGTCCCGGTAGGAACAAGAGGCGCCAACCTGCGCGTCACCCTGAAAGGCTGTATAGCCCACGAGATGGAAGGTCACCGCCGTGCCTTCATTGCCGGGAAAAGCCAGCCGGTGCGCGTCCTGGAAGAAGCCCAGGCCAGCATTCGGGCGGCCCGCTTCGGCAAAGGACTCACGCAAGCTGAACGCTACACTCTGCTCCGGGACGGCATCAGTCGACTGGCCTCCCAGGGCATCAAGATTCGCGACGTAAAGGACGTATTATGGATTCACAAGTAGTGGTGGGATTCGTGGTGGGCCGTAGTATTGTGGAGGAGGGGCAACTCCTCAAGATCAAAAGTGATCAACCACCGGACGGCGACTACCAATTGGAAGCTGCCCCCGGGTCCCCGCTCTTGCTGGTTTCACGGCACAGTTGGCAGAACGAAATCATCTCCGCCCTCGTCCCTGCTCGCCCTGAAATTCATCCGGGAACGGAAGTGCACCTCGTTCCCCGACATCCCGAACCCGGAACCATCCAGGGACTCGTGGTCCACGCCTTTCTGGCCGGAGAAGCGGGCTGCGCTCTGCAAATTGCCAACCTCGGCCCGCCCCCCTCAGATTTCGAAAGGGGCAAATTTGAGGTTGAGATTCAGCGACTTAAAGGCCTCATTCGTCTGCCGGTGATCAAGCAAAGTTTCCAATACAGCTTCTCGGGTAGCGAATTGCTCACGGCCGTCCTGGGCCCCGACTCCACCCCGGATGACTTCCCGGCAGGCAGTTGGGCACGATTCCATTCAGTATGACGGTGCTTTGCGTCGTTTCCCGTCGGCACGCTCCTTTGCGCCACCCTCTCGCAATGTCTGACAGGGTGCTTTTTTCCCTGGGGCAGGGTTCTGCGCTTTGGCGCTCTGCTCCAGTTGGGGTAGCCGCGGTCGCCCGGCGCGAACTCCACTCATGCGCAACCGACCTCGCCAGGGCCCTCTAGAGTGGCCGGACTTGCAGCCAGGCGGGTCGAAGGCAAGGCGATGGACCTGCCCGACAGTCGTGAGGTGCCTGTAGCCGTCCTGGCGCAGATGCTGAATGACACCACCAACTCCTACAAGTATCTGTTTCTGCTGGCGTTGCTGGACTCCGTGCAGTCCAGTTACCGGGACGACTCGGACTGGACAGCCTTTGAAATGCGCACGCTGGCGGCCGGAATGCTGATGCACGCGTGGTATCCACTCACCCGTTTCCACCTGTCCTTCGGGCTTCAGGACAAGGTGGGCGAGGTTTTGCAAGCAGTGCTTCTTGCGGTAGGACCGGAGAAGTTCGCCTACGACCGAAGTGGCCAGGAGAAGCTGCGTGCTCTGCTCCTGCGGGTTCTTCAGCCTGAGCAGGTCAAGCAACTTACCCGTTACGTGCCGCACCGACTCATCCGCCCCTTCTTCTCCCAAGAACTGCGCGGAGTCCGGGACAGCGAAATCAATGCCCGGGTGGCCGGTCTGGCCCGCGAGAAATTCGAAGAAGTTCGGCCGCTCTACCGGCTCGAGGAGGGGGAGGTGGTTCTCCACCCCACCTGGATGGCTTACCTGCGCCAGCATTTGACCATAGTGCGCGGCTGGGTCTGTTGGAATTGGACGCAGTATCTGCAACTGCGCAATCCCAACATTCCGGCCATTCCGGTCAAATTGTTCCCGCCCGACCGGCGCGCCAGCCTCGAGACGCAGTGGAAGTTCTGGAAAGCCGCCTTGTGCACCGGAGAGTGGCGTTGCCTCTACAGCCGCCGGCCGCTTGAGCCCGAAAAGATGGCGCTGGATCACTTCCTTCCCTGGAGCTTCGTCGCCCACGACCGGCTCTGGAACCTGCTGCCCGTGAGCACCGCCGCCAACAGCAGCAAAAGTGACTGCATTCCCCACGTCTCCTATGTGGCCGGCCTGTGTAGCCTGCAGGCCCGAGCCCTGGTGGCTGCCCGGCCGGCTTACAAAGACAGCGACTGGCTGAAGGTCATCGAGCCCTACGTCGCGGACCTGAAGATGCCGTTGGAGCTGCTGAGCCGGCCCGAGCTGGATACTTTGGAGCGAAGTCTCACCGCGCAATTCGAGCTGACCATCCCCAGCTTGCTCTCCCTGGCCGAAGCCTCAGGATTCCAGCCGGGGTGGCTGCACGCGTAGAGGGCCCTCTCGGGGCTCAAAGTGCGGTCGCCGGTCTCAGAGCTGATCCAACTGAGCGCCGTCCAGCAGTTTGCGGCGCAGTGCTTGCAGAGCATCGAGCGAGTCATTCTGCATTCGCTAGATCAGTGGCCTGGCCTGGGGCCCGAACTTCAACTCTAAGGCCGTATCCAGACCCTCCACGAATTCTGAGATGAGGTGAGATTTCTTGCGATCCAGGGCGAGCGTCGCCAGCAGGCGCAGGCACTGCAGCTTTACTCGGGCGCGTTCCTGAGGAGCGATGTTCATTTGCGCCATCATCGTACGGCCGATCAAGGAATGAACGTTACTTGCCGTGAGCGAGGTTTTGAGAGGTTTGTGCAAAAGGTCTTGGAGATCCGTCCGACGACCTTTGACGAACTTGAGATGTTGCTGCCGTGAGGAAGTAGCTAGCGCTTGACGTGTTCCCCCGTCTCGCCTCGGTCGAAGACATCGTTCTCATTTGCACGAACGAGGACGCGGATTTCCTGGCTCGCGGTCTGCTTGACGGGCTGCGGGCCCAGGGTTGTGAGCCCGCGCTCGTCTGTTTCTGGAACGACCGTGTGTCGCTAGGGGTGGACGACGCGAGGGCACCGATCGTCAGGCGCTACGTGGAACGGACGCAAACCACCCGCACTTTCCTGGTAGTAAACTCCATCATTTCCAGCTCGTGCGTCGTGCGCACCAACATCAGCGAGCTGGTCTACGACCTGAATCCCCAGGACATCTTTGTCCTGGCTCCTGTGATTCTAAAGGGCGCTCAGGACAGGTTGGAGCCGGACTCATACAGCACTTTCCGCGTTTCAAGAATTCGCTTCCGCTTGATCGGATTGCGAATGTTCTCTGGGCGAACGACATCTACCGGTCTGCCCAAATGCGCTTCGAGTTCGTCTTGGAAATCACCGAGTTCCCACAAGTCCCAGTTCGCGTCCGGCTGGAACGTGACGAGCAGGTCGATGTCACTTTTGGGCCCAAAATCGTCACGCAGGGCTGAGCCGAAAAGCGACAAGCTCGCGAGTTTCCAGCGACGGCAGAACGCGTCCAGCCAACTTGACTCGATTGTGAGGTGTCCCTCCTTCAGAAGCATACTGTCATGTTCGGGCCAGTGGCGCAAAGTTCTTGCAGGCCCGGTGATTCAAATTATGCCCCACTTTACCACCATCGGGCTGCCGCCGAGCTCAGCCGCAGTCCCCTGCAAGGAGCCGGCTTCCCCGACTTGCTGGGACAACTGCTGCTGGCCGAGGTCGATCGGCTCATGCTGCGGGGCCTGTTTCAAGACTACCAGCCCGTCCAACAATGGCTCAGCTCGCCGCGCGGGAAAATCGAATTCTCCGCCGTCGCCTCTCGCCCCATCCCCACCCGGGTAGGCCTGCCCTGCCGATACAGCCCGAGGGTTCCCGAACTCCCCTTGAACCAGGTCGTTCCCGCCGCCATCCGCAGCCTGCTTCCGTGCCTGCGCACCGGCTGGCTCAGCTCCCGCCTGCACCAGCGCGAACGCACCTGGACCGACCTCTGCGGCGCCAGCCCCCTGAACCTCGACCTGCTCCGGCGCGCCGAGGCCTCCCTCGACCGCCGCTCCCGCTACTACCGCCCTGTGCTCGACCTCGCCTGGCTAATCTACCGAGCCCGCTCTTTTGGCTTCGCCGCCACCGAAACCGCCAACCTCCCCCAGATGATCTTCGACATGGCCAATCTCTTCGAGCGAGTGGTTGCGCGCCTCTGCCAGGAATACGCCCCGCCCGGCCTACGGGTAGAAGCACAGGAGCGCAACTACCAGGCCTACCACTGGCAATCCAACCCCCAAAACTGGCGCCGCCCCCAACTCCGCCCCGACCTGGTAGTCCGCGACAGCCGCGGCAAGGTCTGCCTGATCCTGGACACAAAATACAAGGACCTCGATCGCAAGCAATTCGGTCCGGCCGACCTGTATCAGATGACGCTGTATGCGCTTTCTTATGCGAGTCCAGCCGTGGTGGTGTATCCGGCTACCAGTGCGGAGGAAACCGGCCGACTGCATTTTCGGCCATTTCACGCGGAATCGCATCACGAGATACGATTTATGGGGATCTCCCTGGCGCAAATCGCTTCGGCCCTGGCCACTACTGACCGCGTGACCTTAGGAGAGATTGTGTCGCTGATGGTGGAGAGAAATCCGTAAAAAATACGACCTGACCGGCGCTCTATCGATGTTGCCGCGCCTCAAGCCACCTGCAAGGAAATGAGTTCCAAAGTGACGGAAAAGGCCTTGGCTACTTTTTCCAGGGTTTGCAGGGTTGGGTTGCACTTTTTGGGGTCTTCCAGGCGGGAATAGACGGACTGGTTCACTCCCAGTCTTCGAGCCGCCTCGACTTGACTTATGCCGAGTTCTCGACGCAATCTTCGCAAGGTAAGCGACCATTGGATCCGAAGGGAAGGGCGCACCATCTCCCATCCCTTCTTCTTTGGCAGCTTTCCTATGGCCGGCATTGAATCGCCCAGATCGTCATGTAAGACCAACCAGGTATCGACCAGGTCGACCGCCATTCGACGGGCTTCGGCGAGGTTGGACCCGCAAGTGACAGCTGCCTGGCCGTTACTCCCCAGGCCTGGAATCGTTACAGTAACCATTTCCGGGTTATCCTCGATGGGATCTGCCTCAAAATACGCAGGAAATTCCATACTACCCAACCTCTTCTATCTGGCGCAAGATTTGGCGAACTACGCCAGGGGAGACCCAATCGTTGTCACTGCCAGGGATGACCAAGTGATGACCGTTCTTAACGAAAATCTGGTGACTTCCGGCCGGGTTCCGGTTCTTGGTCCAGCCTCGGCGTTTGGCCAGCTTGACCAGGTCACGGACCCGCATCGGTTTCACTAAGGTATTATGCTTTAAAAGTCATAAAGCTGTCAACGGAAATTCAGCGGTATTCTTAGTTTGGGTCAGGCCCAGCAGCAAAACCAGCTCCTCGAATCATAAAGCCGGCTCCATCACCCAGCGCCCGTCGCGCAGCTCGAATTGCACCTCGTGGCGGGTTCCATTGGCGCCCGCGCCCGGCCCGAACCATCCGCGTAGAACTTCCGGCAGCGCATTCGCGCCACCGCCCAGCGGGAAAATCACATTCAGAGCGATCTTGACGAATTCCGCCAGATACTCGGTCCCATCCGCCCAGAGTGCCGTGGGTCCCTCCGGTAGCTGGCTGCGTAGTTTGTCGTTCAGTTTGACAATCGGCTTGCCGCCAGAAAGGCATCCCAAAACTTCCCACAGCCTTGGCGCGCTGGAAAGTCTGGGCTGGCCCTTGTGTGAGACATTGAGTATGCGCTACTGGCTGGACCAATCTCAGGCTTATCCACTCAGGTTGCTGGCAGGGCGACACTGACTGGGGCTGGCCCTGGCTTATCAGCGCGAGAAGCGGCCCGATTTCTTGACGTGGATAAACCACTGTGGGGTATCGCTCCATTCCCCTGCTGCAGGCCTCAAGGACCTGCTAGAGCACAACCCCACTCCTTTGTTCGAGATCGACTGGCAAGGCAAAAAGCGCCTGGCCGGAGTGGATGGAGGCCACCTGGTGGTGGATGAAGGGTTGGGCCCAGAGAGCCAATGCACAACTGGAGGGGGCTAATCTGGAAGCCTTCAGGCAGGCGTTGAATGGCCAGGGCTGCCGGTGTTTTATGTGCAAATCTCTCGGCGGCCCCATAAGTAGGCCTCGCTCGGCGGCCGTCCGGTCGTAGGGTTTTGCGTATCCATTGAAGGTACGGGCGTATTCCGGCTGTCTTCAACCCGAGCTGTTGGACGCCCTTGGTCCATAGTGCTTACTGATTCTGACCACCGTCCTAATCCATTCGGATTAGATTTCGTTGGACAATATCGCGACAAAATCTGTCGAGATAAAGCCTATCCTACAAATGTCCGAAAGTTCGCAGGTCAATTCAAAGCTCAATTAGAAAAGGCGGAACTTATTCGGGAGAAGTGGCCAGGGAGCTATGGGTCGAAGGACGTCTTTTACAAAAACGCTGCTGCAGATCAGCCGCGACCTGGAGCGGGTCCAGAAGGCGCAGATGCGCCGCGCCCGCGCCATGGAGCGGGAGCTGGTGAAGCAGCAGCGGGAGACCAAGCAGCAATATCAGGCCCGCCGCCAGGCCGATGCCGAGCGCATGAGCCGGGAGGCGGCCACGGAAATCGGCGAGCTGCGCGATCTGCTCAAGCGACCCCTCCAGCAACTTGCTGGACTCAACAAGCTCAAGCGCTCCTTTTCCTTCCCGGAGCCCACTCCCTCGGAAGAGCTGACCCGGGCTCGCGTCGAGCCGACCTGGGAGGAATGGAAGAAGCAGATCGTTCCGCCCAAGCGGGTCGGCTTGTTGGAGTGGCTCTTTCACGGCCGGCAGGGCAAGAACAAGCGCGTGGAGACCCATCTGGCCGCAGAGGTCGAGAGAGTCCAGCAAGTGCTGGTCCAGGCCACCGAGGACTGGAAAACCTCCGAAGTCGACCGCAAACGCCGCCTGGCCATCTACCACCAGAACTACGAGCAGCAGCGCCAGCAGCTGATCAAGGAAATCGAAGAGCACAATGCCGAGGTGGACGAGCTGCAGGAAGCCTACCTGCGCGGCGAGCCCGATGCCATTCTGACCTTCAATGAAGTGCTGCTGGCCGGCATCCACTACCCCGAGGAGTTTCCCAGCCATTTCGAGGTCGGTTATTGCTCGCAGAACAAGGAGCTGGTGCTCGATTACCAGCTGCCGGCCCCGGCCGCCATGCCGGACGTGGCCGAATACAAATACGTCAAAACCAAAGACTCCATCGAGCCCAAACCGCTCAAAGCCAGCGACCAGACGGCCCTCTACAAGACCGTTCTCCATTCTCTGACGCTGCGCACCCTCAAGCAAATCGTCGAGCGTTCTCACAGCCATCAGCTCAAGTCGATTGTGTTCAACGGCCTGGTCGAGACCGGCGCAACCCCCGAAACCCTGCTCGAGCTCCTGTGGGAGTCGATGAGCAACCCGAGCTTCGGTGCCGTGTTGAGCGTCTACACCCAGGCCCGGACCG
>JALHOV010000378.1:0-7764 GCA_022842865.1 Vulcanimicrobiota bacterium
GTGAGCTTTCTATAAAGGAGCCTAGATCGGGGAGCCGCGATCTTCTAGAATTGCTGGACGACCGCTTGGATGTGGGCGTTCTTTGACAACTGAAGAAAGTCAGGTTGGAGCCGGGGCTGGTTCTTGAAGTCGCCGCAGCGTCTCCTTGAACGTCCACGGCATCCAGTCCGCCGGCGTGGCCTTCAGTTCAACGCTGTGGGTTTGTATGGCGGTCAGATATTCGTGAGGGTTGACCTTGTTCAACTGGCAGGTGGCGATCAGGGACAAGTAAATGTCTCCAGTCCTTGCCCCCTTCGCGGTCTTGTAGAAGAGGCTGTTCTTGCGCATGAGAACAACTTTCTTCAGGATCCGCTCCACCGCGTTGGAGTCCAGCGGAGCTCCGGCTTCACGCAGAAACATGGTTAAACCGTGCCAGTGCCGGAGCATGTAGTCGGTGGCCTTGCCAAAATTTGAATTGGGCTCTGCGGTCCGAGCGGCTACTTGCTCCTCGAGCCATTCCTTCAACTCCGCCATAACCGGCGCGCTCATCTGCTGGTGATATTCCAGTCGCTGCTGGGGTGTATGCCCCTCCTTTTTTGAAAGTGAATCATGATGGTAAACCGTGCCGATCGCGCGAATGACGTGGCGGCACTCGGCAGGAAAGCTATCGATGATTTTAATGAAGTTGCGCCGACCGTGGGCCAGGCAAAGGGCGATGAGTTCATCGGACGAGATATAGGCGGTGTTAGCAGCAAGCGCATCGCTCATCTGAATCATCTTGGGCAGACTGGGATTTCGCTTGCTCAGCAGGGCAGCGCGATTCTCTCCGGCATGGTCACGCCCCGAGGCAAAGATGGCCACCTTGACTTCTCCCCGGGTGCACACGATACCAGTGGTATGAAGACCTGTGCGTTTGTCGTCTGGCTCACGCTTGAAATCGAGGATGGGCATAGTTGTGTCATCAAATTCAGCTACTTCCCCGTCGGCCCCGAATTGGAAAAGGTAATCGTAGGCGGGCGTAATGGAGGGGATTGCTGATGAAACAGCCACCCACAGCACTGAAGCGGCGATCGGGACACCTAAAGCGGAATACTGCATAGCCTGGCGGTAAAACGGCGTGCCAAGCCCATACTTTGCGAAAGCGATCACACTCTTTGCCGATGGAGCGTAGGAATCTTCCTCCGCGCCCTCGGGCAAATCGGGAGTAAAGACAGTCCCGCAGGTACTGCACCTTAACTGCTCTCGCTCAAAAAACGTAACCTCAAGAGCCGCCTGACCGGTGAAATACCGATCATGCAGCGGGCGCTTCAAGGGGTAGAGTCGCCCGCATCCGCACTGGCAAAGCTGGCCGGACTCAAGTCCTTTGTTTTTCAAGGGGACGATATTTGGACTGGCAAAATCGCTTCGCGGCCTACGCCCGGTACCGCCGCTCTTTTTGGGTTCCCCTTTCTCTGTTTTCACTTTGCCCAGTACGGCGTCGCTCGTCTCGGTATTCGGAGGACCCGCCAGGCGCTGCAAAACAGCCCGGGCGTCTTCGAGGACCTTGCGCTCTGCCTCTGACAACGTCCGCTCCTGAGTGGCTTCAATAATCTTGCCATACTCGGCCAGGTCAACCGTTACCTTGCGGGTCTTGCGCTTTGCAGATCTAGCGGCCATGCTTCCGGGGTTCGCGGCTTCTCTTTTGGTACCTCTCGTTGGGGTGTCACCGAGCGCCAGATCGGGCCGGAAGCGACCTGAGGGTTGCCCGCAGCAAGCAAGAGCTGAACCTGATGGGGTTCGAGCGGATGGGAAGCAGTTGTTCCCTCCGGCCAGAGCCGAAATTTGCCCTGGGACAAACGCTTCTGGGCCAACCAATACCCTCTCCCGTCGAAGACCAATAGTTTCACAGTGGTCGCACGGCGAGTGCGAAACACAAAGACGCAGCCAGACATCGGGTCCTCCTCAAGATGCTGCCGACAGTAGCCAGCAAGGCGGTCGATGCCCATGCGCCCGTCGACCGGCTCGGACGCGACCAGAATTCTCATCTGAGGAGTAAGCTGGAACATCGATATTAGACCCCCAAATCTTTGACGAAGGCGGCGAGAGCACTCGGAGTGGCCGAACCGAATTCCACCCGGACTTTTCCCCCGCGATTCGTGTCCAGGGTGACTACGCAACTTTGAATGGTCAAGTTCGCTGCGGGGAAAAGCTCGAAAAACACCGGTGCTTCAGGGTTCGATTTGGAGCGAGCCGAAGTGAGTCCGGCCCGCTTCTTCAGGCAACCGTAGTCCAGCTTTAGGGCGCGTGCGGTCGGCCCGCAGCCAAACTCCTTGACCAACCGGACAGCAGCATCCCAGATCTTTACCGGGAACGGGACCGGGGCCGGATGCTGCGCCCGCCAGTCAATGATTTGCTGGCGGACACCGTCGAGAGTTGGCTTCTTGGGGTCAGACTGAACCGTCATCGTAGAGAGCCTCCTGATTCACACATGGGCACTACGATAAGGCTGGCCGCCGCTAAAAACTAGGATCCTTTATAGAAAGCTCACGCTTGCATGTGTGTCTGACATCTAGTATATTGTGTGCATGAGTCATACATTAAAAAAATCTGAGCCCTCCGACCGCCTCGTCAATCTCTTCGCGGCTCTGGCACAGGGAGTCACCGATCGTGTGAAGGGAGCTATCTTTGAAGCCTTCCCCTCCGGTGGAGAGACTGCCGCCGCGCTCGTCGTGATCGGTCACCAGCCCGGAATGTCCATCGACCAGGTCAGCAAGATTTTGCGTCTTTCCCACGCCGGCGCCGTCCGCCTGATCGACCGCTTGATCGGTCAGGGGCTGGTTGGGAAGAGACTGTCGGCAGCCGATCGCCGGATGATGCATCTCAATCTGACTGCGGACGGGAATAAGGAGCGTGAAAAGCTCCTGGCGCTCCGGAACGCTTCCGTGGCAGACCTGCTCCAAGGTGTGTCGGTCGAAGACCGGGAGCTGCTGGAGAGACTCTCAGAGTCCATCCTGTCCAGGCTTGCGTGCGACGCTTTGAGCGCCCTTACTACCTGTAGATTCTGTGACGAGAAGAAGTGCACATCCTGTCCCATGGAAGCTTTTGGATCAGTAGCAACTTTTTAGAGAACATAATTGGAGGTATATCAAAATGAGTCCGTTTCATCATTTATCGAGCAACGTATCTGAAAATCAAGACCGGGAGCTGGGCCTTCTCCGCTGGGCGCTTGTCATCGTGTTTGTCTGGATTGGCGGCATGAAGTTCACCGCCTATGAGGCCGCCGGGATCGCGCCATTGATCAAGTTCAGCCCGATCATGAGTTGGCTCCACCAGATTTTCGGTGTGCAAGGAGCCAGCAACTTCGTAGGTACGATGGAGCTTGTTACCGCATCCGCCCTGATGGTTGGCGCCCGCAAGCGTGTATTTTCGATCATTGGAGCTGCGATGTCGTCCGCTACCTTTGCTACGACACTTACTTTTATGATCAGCACACCGGGTGTATTTGAGCCCACGGCGGGAGGATTTCCGGCGCTGTCGGCAATGCCTGGGCAGTTTTTGTTGAAAGACGTAGTGCTTTTGGCCGCCTCTCTCGTGCTGCTCTTCAATGCCCTTTTTCCGAGGAAGTAGCTGCGGGTGGGGGGCTGCCGTAACTTTCCATTACGGCTGCCAGGGTTACCCCGCCCAGCTGGCCGAGGGCGTTGAACGGCTGGTCGACGGTTACTTCTCCTTCCGGGCCCGGCGGTCCGGTTTGTCCCCGGTTTGGCTTGTCCGTCCCGTCTTTGCGCGGGGTGGGCGGCCAAACCGGGAACCAAAAGATCTGCGCCGTCCCGGGGCTTCGGCACGGGCCAGGCCAGGAGACCGAGCATGCATGAGGCCTGGCCCACATCCCATGGGCGCAACCAGAGTGCCCGGCTTCGCCGGAAAATACTTGATCTCAGGCGAAAAACCATGGCTGGCGAGCTTCGCTTGCTTGGGTCCCCGCCTTTGGCCCAAAGGTCGCTTCGCGACCGGAGGCGGGGCCCCTGCAAAAAAACGCCAAGGATCTATCGATTGCAGTCGGTTTTCAGACAGTTCTCAAAATATCGCTGTATAGAGCCGCCAAACATGTAGCCACTCTTATCGGAACATCCTTCGCAAAGACTTAGGAGCGCATAGGGGAGGGGCTTCTAGCAGACGGGTAGGCTCATCGGCTTTCACCAGGGTGCCAGGAAAATGGGGGTCCTTCTTCTGCAGTTCTTTGATGAACTTCTGGATTCGGGCATCCCTGGCTTCTTCGGTGATCTTGTCACAGTGGAGGGCCACCGGCCGTCCGCGCCAACCGTTGCTGATCTTGAACCAGTTGTAGATGAGCTTCTCCTTCGAGGTCGCGCGGAACTTGGGGTCGGGGTGCTCTTCTTGCTTCTTGAACTTTTCAATGATAGGCGTGAAGTCTTTGGAGCCGTTCGCATCAGCCTCCGTGAAGAGGTCTTCCGTGGTCAGCCGCCAGGTCTGCACGTCAAAGCCCAGCCTGCGCATAAAGGCGTCTAGGCTGGCGTCAATCCACCAGCCCCACGGGTCGCGGTCGGAAAAGGTGAACTGGGTCAGGGTCTTCACCTTAAGTTTGCGCAGCTCGATTCCCATCCGCTCCATGGTCAGCCCGGAAGGCTCGCCCTGGGAAGCCATCACGCTGCACGACAGGTCCTTGTGATCATAGAGCTCCTGACAGATGGTGTCCCAGAGTCCTACTTTTTCCGTGAAGAAGAACCAGCCGCGGCGGTCCTTACCGATGTAATACTTGGAGTTGAACATCGGAACGAACTGAAAGGCCCCGGAATAACGAAAGATCCGGTGGTCGACGAACAGGGCGATCTGCTCGCGCATCGTTTCAATGATGCGGTCCTCGTCGCTGTCCACGTCACTGCCGCGCAACACAATGTCAGCTTTGATCAACTGGTGGGTTCGCATGAAGCCCTCCAGTTCGCGATACCAAAGGCTGCGCAGCGTGCCCTTGAGCGGCCTCATCTTGCCCATCTGAATCAGAATCCAGCACTGCCAGATGAAAGTGCGGATGATTCGGGTTCGGCTGTTCTTTTGAGGAAAGGTCGCGTGGAGCTGCTTGGTGCTCATCTCCAGGATGCAGGGCAAGTCCAGGGGCACATTGCGGTCGAGCCATTGCCAATCGGCGTTGGAAAGGTTAAAGGGCAGCTCGAGCTCGGGATGGTCCCCCGGTGGCTTCCAGTTCGGGTTGAGCCGCTCCCGGACTTGCTCGACAACTTGCGCCTGAAACTTCTGAAATGCGTCCATAAAGTACCCTTTCCTATCGTGGTATGAATGCAGTAGGAACCTTCCTACTGCCTGTTTAGCCGGAAAACAGCCTTTCCTACCGAATCCGAAGCGCTATGGGAAGACAGATTAACGTCATTTCGGACCAGTTGGCCAAGGAACTCGACCTCCCGCAACGGACCTGCCGGCGCCTGATTCAGCGACTCCTGGAAGAAATCCAGGACGACATCGTCAACACCGGCCGGATCGAGTTTCGCGGGCTGGGCACTTTCTCGGTGACCACCAA
The DNA here is from genome assembly GCA_022842865.1 of Vulcanimicrobiota bacterium. Classification (GTDB taxonomy): domain Bacteria; phylum Vulcanimicrobiota; class Xenobia; order Xenobiales; family JADMJV01; genus JADMJV01. The sequence continues at coordinate 5,507 of JALHOV010000378.1, forward strand.
GCCGGCTCACGACACCGAGCACCCGGGCACTGGCCAACCCGTGCACATCCCGGCCAAGAAGACGGTCAACTACCGCAGCGCCAAAGCCCTGCGCGAGCGCCTGAATCCGCCCGGCTAGGTTGCCGGCGCCGGCGCTCTTTTGCAGACGATCTTCAGCCCGAAGCCGTTGGCTGTGCCCTGACAGAACCAGTTACCGTTCGGCAGCTCGTAGGCGAAGATCTCGATCTCCGGCTTGACCTCGGCGATCTCGGGCTCGGAGCATCCCGACGGACAGACGGCGCCTTCCAGAAAGATCTTGTGCAACGGAGCCAGCACGGTCAGCATCGGAGCGGACGCCTCTTGCAGCATCTTGGTCAGACCTTCCTCAGCCTGCTTGCGCGTGGACGCCACGTTGTGCCGGCAAATCGGCCCCATCTTCACCACCCAATCACTTCCCACGGACGACATCGAACAGACCCTCCTCAGATTTTCACTGTGAACGAGCCTTTCGAGCGGACATCCAGATTCTTCCTACGAACCGCAAAAGTTCCGTAAGTTGACGACCTGGAGGAAACCTTGGCCAAAATTTCCGCCTCGCTCCCAGACGAGCTCAAAGCCCGCATGGACGCCTACATCAAAGAGCACCCCGGAACGGGAATTAGCGACGTGGTGCAGACCGCGCTCGAGCAGTTTCTCTCCGGAGGCCAGACCGTCCATCCGCCGGCGCCGCCGCCGGTCACCCCGCCAACGTCGCCCCCTCCGACCAGCAACCTCGACCAAGTCGCCCGAGACTACGTCCTCAACCTGGCCATTCACGTCGATAATTTGCGCAAGTCGATGGCGGCCGCCGGTCTTTGGGCGCCCCCCCCATTGGTGCCGCCGCCCTGGTGGCAGCCACTTCGCGAAAACGACTCCTGGGCGCCGGCGCTGAAGATGGAGCGGAAATCAGGCGGCAAAAAGAAGATACGTCCTGAGTAGCTTATCTACGGTAGATAACGTGAGTATTTTTTCTCGTTTCACATGAAACAGCGCTAGCGGGGAAAGAGCGTCAGCCAGATCTTTTCCTGAACAGTTTCCGGCTTAATAGGAGTCGCGTTTCGACCTTGAGCAGTCCGAAAGGTTCTATCGGGACAATAAACATAAGACTCAGCGTTGTCAGACCCAGGCTTCTCGTCAGATCCCACTTTTGAGATCCATACACGGCAACTTCCATCTTGAAGCCAAGTTACCGACTGTTTGTCATAATAATAGTCGTTCGAGTTAACGTCCGTAGCTAGCTTGATCCATCTACCCCCTCCTTGAGAAGCGCTAGATGCCCTGGATTTGAAGAATCGGGTGACGAGGTCATACTCCAGTTCGGCGCCTTTTGAAGCGATCGGCTTCCAATTCCAGATATCGCGTTCATCAGGATACTCGGTCTTTCCGTCTTCCTGCCTGCTAAGCATTCGCTTTCGACGCGTAGGTGAGGCTTCTTCAAGCACAAAAATGCGTCTGCCTTGGATCTCTAACCGGAGATTGTAAACGGCATTCCCATTGCCATTTAGCGTAAATGAGTCAACATCCAAGAATACGCCGCTGCGTTGCCCGTTTTCCGGGTCTTCGTAAAACCAAACCTGCACCCAATGTTCTCCGTAAGCTGGTCTACTTTCACAGAGCAGCATAGAGAACCCCAGGAGTATAAAAAAGGCGCATCGGCTGAGTAGAACCATACGGGTCTGATTCTTGATCAGCGCTAACAAATCCCTGGATATTGAAACCATCGGTGACCATTCGCCATTGCACGGAGCCGGGTTCCGGCTTTGCCGGAAGAAAGGCGGGGACGTGACCGCCGTACAATCAAAATTGGGCGACCGGGCTGCGCCCGGAATCGACCGATCGGCACGGGGGCCGGGGGTTTTCGTTACGTAATCCGTCATGTTCGTCGGGGCCCCCATCACCAAGGGCTACGCCCCGTACACGGAAGACGGGTGCCCGGCTTCGCCGGAAGGCGGGCGGGGATGTGGCCGCCGTACAATCAACAATTGGGCGACCGGGCTTCGCCCGGAATCGACCGATCGGCACGGGGGCCGGGGACTTTCGTTACGTGATCCGTCATGTTGGACTGGGCCCCCATCACCAAGGGCTACGCCCCGTACACGGAAGACGGGTGCCCGGCTTCGCCGGAAGGCGGGCGGGGATGTGGCCGCCGTACAATCAACAATTGGGCGACCGGGCTTCGCCCGGAATCGACCGATCGGCACGGGGGCCGGGGACTTTCGTTACGTGATCCGTCATGTTGG
>JALHOV010000378.1:7774-7981 GCA_022842865.1 Vulcanimicrobiota bacterium
CGGAAGGCGGGCGGGGATGTGGCCGCCGTACAATCAACAATTGGGCGACCGGGCTTCGCCCGGAATCGACCGATCGGCACGGGGGCCGGGGACTTTCGTTACGTGATCCGTCATGTTGGTCTGGGCCCCATCACCAAGGGCTACGCCCCGTACACAGAAGCCCGGTGCCCGGCTTCGCCGGAAAGAGGGCTGGGATGTCACCGCCGT
>JALHOV010000379.1 GCA_022842865.1 Vulcanimicrobiota bacterium
ATTTCGCGCCAAGAAACTTTAGTTCGTAAGCTGCGTCGGCTTCCGGCGGGAGGCTGAGCAATAGTTTCAGTGCCGAGAACTCGGCAATGTCCAGCAGGGGCAGGAGACCGTGCTCCTGAGCCAACTGCTCACAGGCAATGTCTAGCTCGAGCTGATGAAAGCGCGCTTCCAGCAAGCGATACTCTTCCCAGCTCAGCGAATTCTGAGGATCCAGGGGAATGGGATCGGGGACTTCGCTTATGATAGCTTGGGGCAGCAGTTCCAGCAAATCCAGGCTGTGCTCCATCATGGGCCTGCCGCTATTCTGGCGAATGGAAGTGCAAAAATAGCTGGCCCCGATGAACAGGCCATCGGGTGTGCGCGTAAACTGGAAAGGATACTGCTGACAGGTAATGGGCTTGGCGGCCGAGCCCAGATCTGCGTGGATTTCGCACAACTTGTCCTGATTCAGGAAGACACAGGTGGGTTCCTGAGCAGAAGCCATGTGCATGACGGTCGTGCCATCTTCGCGCTTGTGGAAAGCGCTGCCGTGGCTGGCGGCGACCCGCAAACCCAACGGGTGATCCGACAGTTGTTCGACCACCCGGCTCTCCACCGGAACGGTGCCATAAAAGGAACAACTGCGCCCGCATTGGACGCAGTCGTAGTTTTGGCCGTATGGAAAATGAAGCTTCACCTTGAAGAAGTTCGTCTTCGCCTCCTCATTTACCCGTGAGCCGGAGTTTTTTATCGGGGCATCTGGGGAAGCCCATAGTGGGCAGAGTAGGGGCGCTCGGCGCTGGTCAAGACCATGCCCCCGCCGTTGACGACGGCCCGCACCTGGAACTCGGGTTGCAAGATGGTCGGATGGACCGATTCGCCGCGGGCGGGGAGGTAGTCGAGCGCCAAATTTTTGTAGGGCATGATCTTCAGATAGTTTTTGTTATTGAAGGATTTGATGGTCTGCCAGCTATCACCATCGGTGGCGCGCACTTGCAGTTGCACGCTGGAAACGCGGACGGCCTTGTGACCGTTGTTATGCAGGTTAACGCGGATGTTGGTGGACTCGGCTTTCGGGGAGACCTGATTGATCAGGATGTCCTTGACCTGGACTTCAGCCAGAGCCGGCAGGGCCAGGGCGGCAACGGCCGCTCCCATGACAAAAAACTTCTTCATTGAGACCTCCAGTATGGGTGTGTTTATATGCTCATCTTAGGATCTGGCAACGTTTTTCCCCAGTAAGACGGGTCACACGAGGGCGGGTATCTTCGTACTCGCGAGGGGGGATCGCGTTTTGGTCGAGAACAGGCCTGGCGTGAGCGCGCCCCCGCCGGAGAAAATCGGAGACTACCCCGTCGAGAGACTACTCGGTGTCGGCGGCATGGCCTCGGTTTATCAGGTGCGAGACCCTATCAGCGGCCAATCGGTGGCTTGCAAACTCATGTCCGAGGATCTGGGCGACGAAGTCGACCGGCTGCGTTTCGAGCGCGAGTTCCGGCTTGCCACCCGCTTTGATCATCCGAATCTTATCAAGGTTTTTGAAATGGGCTACTGGGGCAAGCGGCCCTACTACACCATGGAGTTGCTTTTGGGTCAGGACCTGCGGGCTTACATGCAGGACCTATCCATGCGAATGGAATGGGAAGAGTGGCTGGGAGTGTTAGGTATTGTGGGCGGCCAGATGCTGGCCGGCCTGGAATACATTCACAACAAGCAGGTCGTGCACCGCGACTTAAAGCCCGAGAACATCCACGTCGACCGTCAGGGGCAGGTGCGCTTTCTGGATTTCGGCCTGGCACGCGACGTGGGTGGGGAATCGCGCTTTACCAAGACGGGAATGATCGTGGGCACTCCCGCCTACATGGCTCCCGAACAGCTAGGTGTGGGCGAAGTGGACGCGCGCACCGATCTCTTCGCGGTCGGGGTCATTCTCTACGAATTGATGTCGGGCTGCCTCCCTCACCCCGGTCCGGATATGCGAACCATTATCTTCCATTTGATCAGCCAGCCTCCAGAACCCATGGTGACTTACGGAGGGATTCCCGCCTCGTTAACCCGACTGGTCATGAACCTCCTATCCAGCGAGGCGTCCGAGCGTCCGGCCGGCTGTCAGCAGGCTCTGGCCGAATGGCTGGAGATCTTCCCCTCACTGCAATTAACGCGTTCCGAGGGCAATCGCGAACTCTTCAAGTCGGCCTTTCAGGGGCAATCGGCAGCCGTTGAAGCAGCCGAGCAGTTGCTGGCGAGACGGCGCGGCATCCTGGTGGCGCGCGGGGCGGCCGGCTCGGGCAAGAGTCGCTGGCTGGAAGAAGTCGGTCGGCTAGGAGTGCTGGCCTACTGGGAAGTAGCCCAGGCGCGCTGCGCGGCTACCAAAGGTCAGCCCTTTGGACCCTGGAGCGACATTTTGCGCGGGGCGTTTGAGGGTGGATTGCCTTCCGAAATGGAGCCCCACCGCTCGACCCTGGCCAATCTGCTTCCGGAGCTGGGGGAAGCGGTGCATCTGGAGGAAGCTGGTAAACTGCGCCTCTTTCGCTGCGTTTATCAAGCCTTGAGCCGGCGAAATCCGGGCCTGATGATTCTGCTTGACGACATGGAAGAACTCGACCAGGGCTCACGGGAGCTGCTGGCCTACCTGCTGCGCGCGGAGTGGCCTGGATTGGTGGTGGTGGCAACCTGCTCGACCGCTTACGAAAAGTTTCCCCAAGTAGAGCTTGAGGCCCTGAACGGAACGCAGGTTCTGGCCGTATGCGAGTCGATGCTGGGCGAGCGGGTGGGCAACAGTAGCGGGGAAGCACTGTTTGTGGCCAGTGGTGGCAATCCGCTACTGCTGACCGAGATCATTAAAGGCGCTTTCGTGGGTGGAGATTTCGTGGGCGGCAGCTTGCGCGACGGCTGCCCGCTGCCAAATAACCTTTCCCAAGCCTTGGAACGCCGATTGCACACGGTGGACCCCAAGCTGGTGCCGATGCTGTCGTGGTTGGCCGCCTGGCAGGGCCGGGCGGACTTTAGCGAGCTGAGCAGCTACTTTTTCGGGAGTCCAGATTCTTCTCAAGAAGAGCTCATCGACCAGCTGGAAGCGTTAGTTCGGCATCAACTTGTGGTGCGCGAGGGCAAGGGCTACTTTTTGTTGCCGCAGGTGGCCAGGGTGGTGTTGGAGGCGCTGACGCCCGAGGCGCGCCGAGAGCTGCATCAAAAGATCGCCCTGGCTTTGCAGAAAAGCTCCTTTCACGAACGCATTGGCTATCACTGGTTGGCGGCCGGGCAAGCGGAAAAAGCGCGCGAGCCGATGCTGGCCGCGGCTCAGGCTCAAAGCGCCCTGTACAACTACGGGCGGGCTCTGGAACTGTATCAGATGGTTGAGAAATTCCCCGGCGCGCCGGTAGAGAACGTGGGCCGATTGAAAGCCGAGGCTTTGCTGGGTTGGCATCAACCCGAGCCGGCCTACGAGCTTTTCAAGCAACTGAACGAGTCCAACCCATCGTTGGACTTGCTGCTCAAGATGGGCGAATGTCAGTGGTATCAGGGACACTTCCAGCGCGCTTATCAGCTGCTGGCGGCAGGCGTGAAGTTGCCTTCGGAGTCGGTTTGGATCCGGATGGGCTTTTGGTGGGACTGGCTGCGCCTGCGAGCCGGTATGTCAGCAGGCTTTCCCGGTGGAGGCAAGTTACCGCGCTGGTTGCGCCGCGCCTTGTTCTGGATGCGGCCCCAGGGTTGGCAGGTCGACTATTTCTTTCTCCGCATGTGGGAGCGGCCGGCCGGGCTGCGCGAAATTGCGGCCCACGAGGCATTGCTGCACGGGCTGGCTTATCTGGTAGGACCGGCCTGGAACTTTGCCAAGGCCCGCGCCCACTTGTTGAAAGCGGGCGAGCGCGCTGCAGCGCTCTCCCCCTCGGCCTTTCAGGCGGAACTACTGAGTGATATCGGATTTTACGCATCCGTCACGGGAGCCAGGGAAGGGCTGGATCTGCTCAAGCTGGCGCGCGGGCGCAGCGAGCAGTTTGGAGCGGTGCTGCCCTTACTGGAGAGCACCGCGCGATTGACTCAGCTGAACCGGTTGGCCGGGCGGCTGGGGCAGGCTCAGACCTGGTGTGGAGAGTTGTTGCAACTGGTGCGACACGCTCAAGATCCTATCGAGCTCTTGAAGTATCACACTCAGCAGTCGATTCTCTACAGCTTTTGTAGTGAACCGGATCGGGCCCAGGAGCACCTGGCCCAGCTGGCCCATCGTAGCGATATACCGCGCACCCAGCGGGAAGAAGGCCTGGCGCGGGGTTACCTGGAGCTGTTTCAGAAAAAAAAACCCGAGGTGGCGGGGCTAGCGGTAGGCGGTCTGGATACGCTGCTGGCGTTGGAGCTGGAGTTGGTGCGCCTGCTGGCAGGCCAGGTCAGCCCGGCGCGCATGCTGCGCGTTTCGCGCGGGGCTTTCCCTGTCTTTCATAGTGCCGCTTTGCGTCTTAGCGGTAAGCTGGAGGACGCTCTCCAGATCGCCCGCAAACACGACTATCCCCTGGAGGAAGGGCTGGCTCTGGCGGCTTTGTCGCGCAAGCGCGGCCAACCCGAGTTGCTGCATATGGCCCGGGCCGCCCTGGAACGTAGCCAACTGCCCTCGCCGCTGGTGGAGAAGATGCTGACCAAGAGCGTACTCGAAGGCCACTCCTGAAGCGCTAGGGAGCTAAGTAATCCAGCACGGCCTGGTTGAAGGCTTCGGGCGTTTCTAGCATGCAAGAATGTCCGGTATTCTCCAGGATTTTAAATTGGGATCCGGGGATGGAGAGGTGGAGTTGGCGGGCGCTTTCCGGGTTGGTGAGCAGGTCCTGGTCAGCGGCCAATACCAGGGTTGGGATTGTGATAGTAGGGGCTACGAAGGTTCTCAGGGCATCGACCTGAGCCGCGATGGCCTCCGCCTCTAAAGGATAGGGGTGAGCCTGCAACGCGTCGATACAGGCCTGCAGATTGCAGGGTTGGTCGAGAAAGTCCTGGGTGTAGAGCCAGGGAAAGAGGCTGCGGCCGAGCAGAGCGGCATCCGGGCTGTGCTTGAGGAGCCCGGCCCAGCCTTCGACCACGGCCAGGGTGCGACCGTGAAATCGCTGCTGAGTGCAGGCCAGAATCAGGTGATCCACTCTTTCGGGATGGTGAGCGGCCAGGTACTGGGCAATGGCGCCGCCCATAGAATGGCCCAGAACATGCACCCTTTGGGCGGGAAGAATGTCGAGGATATCGTGTGCCATTTGCTCGATACTGTAGGGACCCGGCGGCTTTGGACTGCGGCCGACGCCCCGGTTGTCGCAGACAAGGAGGCGATGGCGCAGGTTGAGGGGCTCCATCTGGAAGGTGTAAGAAAGCGCATCCGAGGCCAGGCCGGCAATGAGCAACAGGGGCGTCCCGGGACCGGGGTGGTCTTCGTAATAAATCTTCAAAACACAATTTCTGCCAGACGGTCGATTTGCTCAATCTGAGCGCTCTGCACCCAGAGACACAGTTCGTCGGATCCGGCCTGTCGGTGCTCATCGAGGATCCGTTTGATGTCGTCCGGGGTTTCCAGCACGTTGCGCCTGGCACCCTGAATGGCCTGGGGACCTCCGACCTGGAAATAGCGCTGGATATTCTTATCGATCTCTTCCGAGGCGTCGATTGCAAAGTAACGTGAGGTCACGAATCGAGGGGCCGAGCGCTGGGCCTTTTGAGCGTATTCGTTGACTTTGTCGCGGTATTTTACGATTTCCGGAGTGTCGAAGGGCCCGGCCATAAAGGCGTCGGCCAGGCGTCCGGCGCGTTCCAGGGCGGATTCGGCGGCACCGCCCAGCATGAGTTCCGGAGGCGGGGCGGTGGGGCCGATTGCCCGCTCCTGCCAGATTTTGTGCAGTCGCTGGATTTGCTTTTCCAGAGTCTGCCCCCGTCGGGACCAGTCGGCTCCGACCACCGTAAAATCGTCTTCGCGCCAGCCTACCCCCAGGCCCAGGGTAAGGCGCCCGTTCGAGATGGCCTGAAGGGAGGCGGCTTGCTTGGCCAGCATCACGGTTTCGCGAGGGGGGGCGATAAGCACGGTGGTCGCCAGGCGAATCTTGCTGGTGACGGCGGCGCAAGCGGCCAGCACCAGCAGTTCCTCGTAGCTGTCATAGACGGTGCGCCCAATAGTGCCGAGGCCGGCGAAGCCCGCCGCCTCCGCCCTTTGGGCCCAGGGCACGAAGATAGAGCCGGGGGTCCCGGGCAGGGCAGTAGGCAATCCGATCGAGATTTTCATGCGCTTGTCTTGGGGGTGACTATCAGTTGATCCTGCAGGGCGCGAGCCTGGGGAACCCCCCCTGCGTGTGACCGAGTTCCGGTCGTTACTTCAGTCTTTACGGGCCAACCATTTGACGGTCATCGCCAACAACGAAAACACTACGATGATTTCGCAGCAAAGAAATCCGTAGAAATCGATGTAAATGCCGATGGCCGGAGCTCCGGCCATGGTTTGACGCAGGGCCGGTAAGGCCAGCAGCGCGACGGAAGCCCAGATGAGCAGGGCCGGGTCGGGCTTGTTTTCGGCCAGCAGAACCTTAAGGGCGGCGGCGGCCACGCTGAGGGCGGTCATCCAGATCAGGGCCACGATAGTGTGGGCGCTGAACTGGACCAGATCGGAGCGCTCGATCTCGATGACGTTGCCGGTGGACTGGACCTTGAAGCCGCTGGCGTGGAAGGTGCCGGGAGTCAGCAGAACAGCGCGGTAGCGGTCCCGAGGATAATAAAAGGGACTGCCCTGCAGATGGGCGACTTGCGTCTGGGTGCGCACTTCTTTGCGGTTGACGTCGACCACCAGGTTAGGCTCCACCGGTTCATTGGTGAGCGTCTGGATGACGGAAGCGTAGAGCAAGCCGGCGCCGCCCGCGAGCAGGAGAAGGATAGAGAGGAGGAGCCAGCGTTTGGGTCCGCTCACTTTTGGGCCCGATAGTAGGTGATGACCGAGGTCAGGCCGGCGAACTTGTAGTTGGGATCAATGTAGTGCTCGATGACGTAGAAGCAAAAGTAATAGAATCGACTGAACGAGAAGATGGCGGTGGCCAACAGGAACAGGTTGGTCCAGCTGAAGTGGTCCAACAGAAGAGCCGTGGCGGCCATGAGTCCGGCCGCCAAGAACAGGAAGGCTTTGGCCAGGAGAAGGCGTGGACTCTTGATGTCACCCATGGGGAGGGTTATTCCGCGGGGACTCTGGAACTACTCTAAGAATGAGTAGCGATAGTGTGCAGGTGCCAAAGCGAGCTCTGGGGGCCCTGGTGGGCGGATTGGTGCTTTCGTTGATGGGCACTTGTTTCTTATTGGGCCGAGCGACCGCGCCTCCTCCGGTCCCCGTTGCTGTGACTCCGCCGCCTGCCGTCCCGGTTGCGGTTGCCCCGCCAACCTCGTCTCAAGAATTGACGGTCTCGGCGCCTCCTCCTCCGACGGTGGTCCAAAAACTGCCGCCCTTCCCCTCCAAAGAGGCCGCCGAAGTGCGGGCCTATCTGGCTGCGGTGGATGAAATCGGAGCCGGAACTCAGGACCTGGGGAATCCCTCGGACTTTGCCAATGACCTGCTGAATCAGGCGGTGATGGGCGACACTTCGGGCGTGGACTCGTTGCTAAGTCAGGCCCGAGCCAGTCAGGCGGCGCTGGCCAAGGTCAAGCCGCCCGAGAGTTGCAAGGCGCATTACCGCTTGATGCTGGCCGAGATGAAGATGAGCGTGGGGATCCTGCAGTCGCTGAAGTCGGCCTTGGAAACTTCCGATTCCATGGCCCTGGCCGGGATGGCGGGCAAGGGGGCAGCCGCCCAACGTCATGCTCGCGATCTCCAGAAGCTCACAGCCGAGTTGCGTGAACGGTCTTCCTCGGAAAAATAAAAAAGGCCCGATCTTTTGGGGGACCGGGCCTTTCGGAGCTCGCCTCAAGTGCGAGCTCCCTGAAGAAAAATCTGGGCAGTGTTCTACTCTCCCACTCCGTCACCAGAGCAGTACCATCGACGCTGAAGGGCTTAACTTCC
>JALHOV010000380.1 GCA_022842865.1 Vulcanimicrobiota bacterium
CGGAATTGACTTCTACATGAAGTCAGGTCCCTTCGAGAGGAAAGAAGGCAGCGGAAAGATTGAGTTTCATCGGCGTTTCGGCGGTTGGAAAATGCCCATCGGATGGGTCTACGCTTTTTTGACCAACCGCATCGCCCAGTGGGTTCCGAGCTTACGCCATGGGATGCTGGTGGTGGCCCGGCGTCCGATTTAATTCTTCAGTTCTTCGGTGTCCAGCCACAGGGTCACCGGTCCATCATTGACCAAGGACACGTCCATGTGCGTTTGGAAAACGCCGGTTTCTACTCGGGGCAAGACGGACTTCAGTCGGGCCACGAAGTGTTCATAAAGAGGAACCGCCAGTTCCGGGCGGGCCGCTCCGGTGAAAGAGGGCCGCCGCCCCTTCTTGCAGTCGCCAAAAAGGGTAAACTGGGAAACGACCAGGGCCGATCCGGCGACCTCCAATAGGGAAAGATTCAGTTTGCCGGCCTCGTCTTCAAAGATACGCAAATTCACTACTTTATCGGCCAGCCATTCGGCCTCCCTGGCGGTGTCGTTCTGGCCCACCCCCAGCAAAATCAGAAGGCCGCGCTCGATGGCTCCGCGCACTTCCCCCTCGACCTTGACGTCGGCTCGGGAAACTTTTTGGATCAGTGCTCTCAATGAGTTCCGGCCTGCGTGTGGGTACGCGAAACGCTGATCACCTCACGAACCTTTTTGAGCCGCTTGATGAGGTCTTCGAGCTGGCGTTTGTGAAGAATATCGACGGCCACTTTCACGAAAGCTCGATCCTTCTTGGCCCAGGCCTTGCAAGAGCGAGTGGGAATGCGAGCCTCGTTGAGGATGCCCATGACCTCGGAGAGCAACCCGTCGCGGTCCCAGGCGTCAATCTCCAGCTCCACGGGGTAGCTACCACTCTCGCTGGTGGACTCCCATTCGACTTCGATGACCCGTTCGGGTGCCTTGGTGATCATCGTGGCCAGGTTAGGACAGTCGGCCACGTGCACGGAAACTCCCTTGCCCAGCGTAATGTAGCCGATGACTTCATCGCCGGGGACGGGGGCGCAACACTTGGAAAAGCGAATGAGGATGTTCTCGATCCCCTTGACGCGGATGGGCTGGGCGGCACGTTTTTTACCACCGGCCGGGCGGCGGGGCGGGGGGAGCAGGGTCTGTGAGGATTCTTGAGGCAGCTCCTCGCGCAGACGCCCCAGGAATTGGGCCAGCGAAGTCTCGCCGAAGCCCAGTGAGGCCAGCAAGTCGTCGCCTTTCTCAAAATTGAGCTGCTTGGCGATGCGAGTCATCAGGTCTTCGTCGTTGAGGACCCCGTCCATGCGTTGCTTGGTCAGTTCGCGGCGTAGGATGTCGCGACCGCGCAGCACGTTCTCTTCCCGCCGCTCTTTCTTGAACCAGTTGCGAATCTTGTTGCGAGCCTGATTGCTGCCGCAGATGCGCAGCCAGTCCAGCGAGGGTGTGCCGTTCTTGCTGGTGATCACCTCGACCACGTCGGCATTTTGTAGCTTGTAATCAAAGGGCACCATCTTGCCGTTGACCTTGGCGCCGATACAGCGGTGGCCCACCTGGGTGTGAACCCGGTAGGCAAAGTCAATAGGAACCGAGCCCGTGGGCAGGTCGATCACGTCGCCACCGGGAGTGAAAACGAAGACCTCGTTGGAGAGCAAATCGACTTTGAGGTTGTCGACGTATTCTTTGGCGTCACGGGTCTCGGCGTCCCAGTCGAGGATGGCCCGGATCCACGGGTAGATCTCCTTGAACATGGCCGTGTCTTTGGAAGGGGGCGCCTTGCCCTCTTTATAGGCCCAGTGGGCGGCGATGCCCATCTCGTTGACCTGGTGCATTTCCCAGGTGCGAATCTGAATTTCCAGCGGATGGTCGCCCGGGCCATAGACGGTCGTGTGCAGGCTGCGGTAATTGTTGCTCTTGGGCACCGCGATGTAGTCCTTGATGCGGTCCTTCATGGGCACCCAGATCGAGTGAATCAGCCCCAGGATGCTGTAGCAATCTTCTACTTTGTCCACGATGATGCGCAAAGCCAGCAGGTCGTAGACGTCCTCGAGGGGCCGAAGGGTTCGCTGGATTTTCTTGAAGGTCGAGTAGAGGTGCTTTTCGCGCCATTCCAGTCGGGCCTTGATTTGGAGAACTTCCAGGCGCTTTTCGATGGCGTTGCGCGCTTCCTCAATGGCGCGTTCGAGCACCGGTCGGAGCAGCCCTAGACCGTGGGTGAGTTCTTCGTATTCTTTGGGATAGCGGTAGCGGAAAGAGAGATCTTCCAGTTCGATTTTCATCTGGAATACGCCCAGACGGGAAGCGATGGGTGCGAAAATTTCCAGGGTCTCTGTGGAGATCGCCTCCTGCTTTTGAGGGCGCAAAGCTCCCAGGGTGCGCAAGTTGTGCAGGCGGTCTGCCAGTTTGATCAGGATGACGCGCAGGTCACGGGCCATAGCCAGAAAGATTTTGCGCAGGTTTTCCGCCTGTGCCTGCTGCTTGCTGCGCGGGGTGGGAGCGTCGCGACCTTGACGAGAGCTGATGGACGTCAACTTGGTGACTCCGTCTACGAGCATCGAGATCTCGGGGCTGAAGGTGCTGGAAACCTCGTCTAAGGTGGTGGGTGTGTCCTCCACCACGTCGTGCAACAAGGCCGCCGCCAGGGTGGGGGCGTCCAGCCGGTAGTCGGCCAGGATGTGGGCCACCGCCACAGGATGGGTAATGTAGGGCTCCCCGGAGCTACGCTGCTGCGGACGGTGACGTTCTTCGGCCAGCAGAAAGGCGCGGCCCACCAATTCCAGGTCTTCGCTCCCGTAGAAAGCCGAGAGGCGGCGAAGCAAGCTTTCCAGCTCTGGCCCGCCTAACTCGATGGCTTTCTGGCAGATTTCTCCTTCTAGGGTGGTCAAGGTTTCATGCCGTTCGCTGCCCCGCGCGAAATGTCTTTCTAATGTACGTCCAGCCAGCGTTGCAAGCGTACCAGTTCTTCCTTGAGGGCGCCATAGCGTTGTTGCAGGCGCTCGCGCTCTTCTTCCATTTCTTTGCGCTGGGAGGCCGGAGCTTTCTGGATCTTGTCGGGCAATTGGGAGAGCTTCTCGGCCAGGGGAGAGAGTTCGGCCACGATCTGGTCGGCCCGCTGTTGGGCGGCGGGTCGGGTCAACCTGGCCATGGGGTCCCGAGGTTGGTGGGTGAAGGCCCACCCCAGGGCCAGGCAACACAGCACCGCCACCACCATTCCCAGTCGGCGTTGCGGTGCGCGCGCTTCTTCTCCCGGGATCAGGGTCATTTCGGCCGGTTTGGCCAGACTGGGACGGCGGCTTACGCGCCAGTGGTTCAGGTCGGCGCGCCAGGTCGTTTGCAGTTCGGGGCTGGCCAGTCCGATAGCCTGTTCCAACCAGGATTCCGCGTAGTCACGGGCCGCGTCTTCGCCGAGATCCCACCAACTGCGGGCCAGTTGATGGCAAAAGGTGGCCAGTTGATGGCGAAACTGGCCGGCAAACTCAAGGTTGTCGGCTGTGCACTGCAAAACGAATTGGGACTGGGGCAGCAGGTAGGTTTCGAATTTCTGGGTGATCTGATCGACCGGTTGGTGATCGAGTAAGCCCTGGCGAAGGTGGGCCAGGTCCAGGTTCCAACGCTCCAGGTCGGCGGCCAGCATCTCCATCTGCTCGGCCTGAACTTCCGGCACCGAAGTGAGCAGCACGGTCAAGTTCCAAACTTCCCGTAGGGGGCCGGATTGTCCCTGGTTAACCAGTTCGCCGGCTCGCTGGCGCAGACCCTGGCGCAGAGCCTCGATCACCTGCAGGTAACCGGGCTCCTGGGTGACATCGGCCAGCTCTTTCCAGCGGCGGCTGACATCCTTGGCGAACTCCAAGTCTTCCGGTTGTTTGAGCCAACGCAGGTGAGCCAGCACCGCCAGATTGTGGGCCGAGAGCAGGTGGGTCTCCGAGCTCCAGCGCCGCCAGGCGTCGAGCGGGCGGCCTTCACAAATGTCGAGCCAGGCCAGTTGATCCAGAGGGCGAGTGGAATCGAACCAGGTGGCTCGGTGTATCGGCTGACGCTCACTCTGCAGTTCCAGCAAGCAGCGCTGGAAGAGCTCCTCACTCATTTCCAGCGAGGTCAGGTCCATCACATGGAGCACCACGGCGGTCTCCACACTTTGCGGGGGAGTCTGTTCGCGGGGGATACCCAGCAACCGGTAGGGGTTGTGGGTAAAGGGGTCCCAGACGGTCACGCCCGGGCCAAGTGTTCCTCCAGGCGGAGGTGCCGCTCGTCAAACCTTTGCACCAACTGCATAAATTGCTCCCGCCCCTGGCACATCTCTTGGTAGCGCCTGGACTCCTCCAGCTTGCGACCGCCGGAGGAGCGAATGATCCAGGAGTCAGTTGTTCGTTCTACAAGTTGAAGCTCCTCGAAAACCTGTACCGCCTGCTGCAGGGAAGCCTTCAAAGGCCGAATCTCTTCTTCCACCGAGGGGAACTGGCGCACCTCCAGTCGGCCCTGGCGGGAGTGTCGGCGTATCGCTTTCCACACCCCCTCCAGGCGCGGGCGGTCGAGCCAGAGTTGGGACTGGCGCTGAATCTCCTGACGCAATTCACGGCCCCCGAAGAGCACGTGCACGCGCACGGCTTGTTGGAGGGCGGGCTGGAGAAGATCCTGGCGGCTGGAAGGCGGATAGAGCAGCACCACGTCGTCAAAGCCGGAGCGTAAGCTTGCATAGGTTTCGATGCTCAATAGATGCTGGGGAAGCGCACCCTGCACTTTTTCGCGCTGCACCTGATCGTGCACCACCACCAGCGGGGTGTGTCCCTGGTAAAGGAGAGCTTCCAAATAGGCTCGGCGGCTTACTACATTGCGGCCGTCCACCAGGCTGGGGGCGCCGTTGGGCTGGTTCCACTGGGCTTTGTTTTGCAGGAGAGCGAAGACCTGAGGCTCGGGCTCGAGCACCGCCTGCACTCTCAAGCTGGCGTAGGAATTGCCCTCCCAGCTTTCTTCTTCCAGCTCGAAGGTCACATCATAATAAAGGTGTTTGTCCAGGATGTGGGGCCGGTCGTCGGCCATGCGAAAGGCCACCGCTTTGCGTTCTAGATTGCCCTGCACCAGGCGGCAGCGCAGATGCTCACCGGTTTTCCCCATCACCTTGAGACTATCCAGGCGCACGCGGCGAGCCAGAAAGACCGGGGTCCGATTGGCTTCGCCCAGCGGCTCCAGCATTTTTAGGCTGCGTGCCAGGTCGAGGTTGGCGGACTTGAGATCGATTTCCAGGTCGACGTGAACCGGAGCGGGGCCCTGGCGCACTTCGGCCACTGCTTCAGCCAGGCGCCGGCGCATTTCGTCGACCCGGTCCCAGGCCACGGTAAAGCCGGCGGCGCGGGCATGCCCGCCAAACTTCACAAACACATCGGCGCATTTCTGCATAGCTTCGTGCAAATTCACGTTTTCCGGAGCGCGCGCCGAGCCTTTGCAGACGTCGCCTACCCGGCCCATGATAAAGGCCGGCAGGCCGTAGCGATCCACCACTCGGCTGGCGGTGATGCCGACCACGCCCTGGTGCCACTCTTCCCCCGCTTCGACCACCACACCCAGCTCGAGCAGGGACGGGTTCTGGGTCAGTCGTTGCTCCACTTGAGCGCGCATACCGGCTTCCAGGTCGCGCCGTTGCTGGTTGAGTTTGTCCAGGTAAGAAGCTTGCTTTCGAGCCGACTCGTCCTCGTGCGTCATCAGCAACTGCACGCCCAGCCGGGCGTGCTCCAGTCGACCGGCCGCATTCAGTCTCGGGCCCAGGCCGAAGCCGACCGCGAAGCTGCCCCAGGGACCCTCTTCCAGGCCGGAAATTTGGGCCAGGGCGCGCAGACCGGGGCGTTCCAGCAGGGCCAACTGACGCAGTCCACTGCGCACCAGTCCGCGATTCTCTCCCACCAGCGGCATGACGTCGGCGATGGTGGCCACCGCGACCAGGTCGAGAAAATGAGTGGGCCAGGCCAGGCCGCGCTGTTGGTGGAGAGCGCACAATAACTTGTAAGCCACGGTGGTGCCGAACATCGGCTTGAAAGGATAGCTACAATCGGTTAACTGAGGATTGAGGTGGGCGTCGGGAGTGGGCAAACGGGCCGGTAGATGATGATGATCGGTCACGATCACCGTCATCCCCAAACTTTGGGCCGTTTCTATGGCGGTATGACTGCTCGAGCCGCAGTCGCAGGTGAGCAGCATTCTGGCGCCGCGGGCGGCGGCTGCTTCGACCGCTTTCACGGAGACGCCATAGCCTTCCGTGAAACGGCAGGGCACGTGGTGGTCCACCTGGGCGCCCAGTTCTTGGAGGCCCTCGGCCAGCAGCACGGTCGAGCAGATGCCATCCACATCGTAGTCGCCGTGAATGAAAATCGAATGGCCCTGTTCGATGGCCGACTCGATTCGTGCAACCGCTTTGGCCATATCGCGAAAAAGCATCGGGTCGGAGCAGACCTGCGAGGCGTCATCGTAGAGAAAACTGCGCGCCGCGTCCTGGTCGGGCAGTTGGCGCTGAATGAGAAGCTGAGCGATAACTTCGGGGATATCCAGGGCCTGGGCCAGAGCGCGGGCCTGTTCGGGTTGAGTGGGCCGGACCGAGAGCCGACGGGGATGCAGCATGGTTGAAAGTTCTTCGTCATCTGCGACGGTCCTTTGATCAGGGAAATTTCAGCTGCCTGGCCTATCTTTGGTGTGGTGGCGAATATCCAGGCGAACTTTCAGCGAACCTTAGCCGACATGCAGAAATGGGGCCGGCAGGTGCAAGCCCATGCCCCCACCCACGAGAAAGAAATTGCGCAAAATCTGCTCGACACCATCAACGGCGCCACCCCCGAAACTCTGGGTGAAACCAAGAAGGACGTGCGCGAGCTGCTCTGGGACATTCGCCGCAACGCACCCGAAGGGTGTTCAGAATTGCGTCACAGTTACGAGAAGTTGCGCAATCTAGCCCTGGACAGCAGTTATCCCCAGGCTGCTTACACCGTTCGCCCGTCGGCTTGCGAGGTTCCCAACTTCCAGGTCATCCGTCCCAACTATTTGCGGGGAGGTCAGCCGGACCAAGAGGGTCTGCAGTGGTTAGCCGGCCAGGGCGTCAAGACGACCGTCGATCTGCGGGGCTCCGACCGCGACAATGCTTGGGATCCCCCCACCCGCTATCCGCTCCAGGTGATTCGGGTGGCCGTCGAGGACTTTCAGGCGCCGACTTTCCAACAGGTGGAAGAGTTTATCCAGATTGTCAACGAGCCGGCCAATCAGCCGGTCTACGTTCACTGCAAGGCGGGCGTCGGGCGAACCGGGGTCATGACTGCGTGCTGGCGCATCTCGCAGGGGATGACCGCCGCCGAGGCTCTCGAAGCCGAACGCATCAACTCGCAGTATGGCACGCTCAAACAGGAGCATTTTGTGCGCGACTTCGAGACCTATTGGAACGAGAAGAACTCAGCCGCGCGGTAAGGGCGCTCGCACCGACGAGAACTGGGTGGTGGGGGATTTCTCCAGGCGGCCCAACAGGCTGCCGAAGTTGAGGCAGAGACTGGCGAAAAGCACCAGCACAGCTAGTTGCACGCGTTGTGGGTAAGTCAGCATGTCAGTCATAGAGTGCCTACGCCCCAACTCCAGGTCTGGTTCAATCGAAGTCCATCTCGACCAGTTGCGTCCGGTTCAGGGGTCCACCATTCCAAGCATAAGGCCAGTCCTATTGGACTTTGGTCTCAAAGGAATGGCGACGCATGGTCGACTGGTCGAAGTCTTTTTGGAAAACTGTGCCTTTTCGACCTGTTCCGACATGACCTAAACTGCCAGGGGGGCGGTGGAGGAACTTGTTCCTCCGAAGCGCCTCCCCCTGGACCCCCCACTCACAGGATCCAGGGGGGGCTAACGCGCCTCCCCCTGGACCCCCCACTCACAGGATCCAGGGGGGGCTAACGCGCCTCCCCCTGGACCCCCCACTCACAGGATCCAGGGGGGG
>JALHOV010000381.1:0-4204 GCA_022842865.1 Vulcanimicrobiota bacterium
GCTCAACCTGTTGGTGGTCCAGGCGATGCCGGGCGGTCTTTTTTCCAGCTTTCCCCTTTCCAAAATGGTTTTGGCCGATGCCCCTGGCGCTAGCGCCGGCATAGCCCAGTTGCTGGGAGTCAATCTCAGTCAAGCGCTCACGGCGCCGGCGCTGGAAAGCGCACGGGCCGGATTGGTCCGATTATTTCCGGCCGCTGTCCCATAGATGATCCCGCGCCTGAGCCGCTTGATCCGGCATGTTAGAGAAGACTCCATCCAGGCCGGCCTCAAAATAGGCGCGCACCTCTTCCTTTAACTTGCCGTTTGCCTCGGCATCACCGCTGCTGCGCAGGTCGGGGGGAAGATACTGATTCTCGGAGCGAAAGGTCCAGCTGTGCACTTTCAGTCCGGCCGAATGAGCCGCTTCGATCAAGCCCGTATTGGCGCCCAAGCTGCCGTCCGCTTTGCGGCTGATGAGCATCAATTTGTAAGGCGAAATCGCCTGCGCATAAGCGGCCACTTCGGCCAGGCCGGCCGGACGCACCATGTCGGCATAGGTCTCTTTGCGACCGGCTTCCACCCAATCCTGAGGCGCACCGCTGTCATCGACCAGCTGCACCAGGGGAATCTCCGTCAGCTTCTTGAGGCGCTGCAAGTTGCCGACCTCAAAAGACTGGATGAAAACGGGGGCGTCGGCCCCGCGATAGCCAAAACGACTGAGAATGGCCAGCATGGGCTCCTCGATGGGGTGACCGAGGCGCCGGAAATAACTGGGGTGCTTGGTTTCGGGATAAACCCCGATGGTGCGCTGATATTGCTTTTCCCAGGCGCGCACGGAGCGCAGTACTTCCTCGAAAGTTGCGATCTGGAAGCGGCCGTCGTAGGCCCGACTGGCCCGGTTGCGACCCCGAGCCCGCAGGGTTTTCAGTTCGGCCAGGGTGAAGTCTTCGGTGAACCAGCCGGTGATGGCGCGGCCGTCCACCGTCTTGGTGGTTTTGCGGCCGGCAAATTCCGGGTGGCTGGCCACGTTGGTGGTATCGCTGATGTCGCTTTCGTGGCGGGCCACTAGATGGCCGTCCCTGGTCGGAACCAGGTCCGGCTCGATATAATCGGCGCCCTGGCGAACGGCCAGCTCGTAGCCCTCCAAAGTGTGTTCCGGCAGGTAGCCGCTGGCCCCGCGGTGTGCAATGACGATGGGTTTGGCCCAGGCCGAAAGGCTCAAGGCAGCGAGCAGAAGAAAGCGTTTCATGGCGGCCGCTTCGGCGCCCGCCCGTGCCCCTCCCACTCGCAAAATGTGCATATCGTGACGAAAGTCATAGAGTATATTTCAAATAGGCAAGTTTTGTATTCGCGGTCACAGCCGATACCGATGCAGACCTGCTAGGTTGGTAGTCTCAAACTACTAGAACAGGGGGTGCCATATGACTCTCGGCACCAGGAAACATACCCGCGCAGCTGCGCTGGTCGCAGTCATGATGGTCATCGCCATGCTGATGGCGGTCGTGCTGGCTCTGTCACACTTCCAGGCTGTCGCTCGCCAGACTCATATGACCGAGGAGGCCCAACTGCGCTTCCGAGAAGGAGCTCGTTTCGCGGTTCGCCAGCAACTCTTCAATCTGGCTCCACCTTCCGGCCTGCTGATCACCGCAACCAGCGCCAATGTGACGGCAGCAGGCAATCCCGTGCTGACCCCGCTGATGGCTCAGAAGGTGTTCGACCGCACGAACGGGCTGCCCGACTTGCGCTCGCTGGAATCCAGCCCCGCCAACAATGTGCTGAAGCTGACGCCCACCACCTCGGATGTGGGCCTGCGAGTTTTTGGCAGCAACACTTATACCACCGTCATTACGAATGTTCCCGGCTACGCCGCTTATGCTCCGAGCGGCAGTGTCAACATTACCAATATGGAAAGTTGGGCCAACCCGACCTTTAAAGATCCGCGCAAGACGTTGGAGGCTTACTCCGGAGTGATGGCCGTGGTGGCTGCGAAAAAAGACGCCACCGTTGCCAACGTGACCTACGGCGAAGCTCACGTTTTGGAAGGAACCGCCAAGATCAACCACGGCAATGGCATTACCTACAAAAAAGAGAAGTATCTGCCGCTACCCGCCTACGAAAAGGCCCTCATCGAACAGATTGTATCCGCCCGTGGGGAGTTGATCACCAGCGCCGCCAGCGGTGACAAAACCAAACAGATCTTCTCCGGCGGGCTGACCCCCGGTTCGATTATCGGGCTCTTTTTCGGGGGCGAATCCGGGTTGGAGCAGTTCCTGAGCCTGGGTAATGCCAACCACTTCTTTTTGCCGACCATTCCTTTCTTCAGTCCGGCTCCGCCCTATCTTTACAGCTTTGCTTTCCACATGCCCTATCCAGCTGACACGGCCAACTACAGCACCAACGAGAATCTGGCCGCTCAGATTCAGGCTCTGAACGAGAAACTGAAAGTCGCCGGTGAAGAGCTGAAAAAGGCCTACGAAGTTTTGCAGGCGGCTGAGACGGCCTACGCCCAGAACAGCAGTCTCGAGAACCTGACGAAACTGAATGATGCCAAGTCCGCTCACAACAGTAAGCAAAATGAGGTCGACTCTCTGAATCAGCAGATGCAGGCACTGTTTGGTCCGCAGAAGGCGGCCATGGACGCTCAAATTGCTAGCAGTCAGCCGCGCGGTGTGCCGCTGACCCGCGCTCAGGATCCGGACGGTAACGATGGCGTGACCGGTTGGAGTTACGCCAGCGCAGGCGGTATGCTGGGCAAGCTGATCAGTTTGCTGTTCACCTTTGACTTTGCGGACCTGGCTTCTCAGTTCGGCAACCCGGATGTGAAGCTCATTCACTTCGGCAGCAAGGAGCGCGAGTTCAAATTTATCCTGACCGCCAACGACCTGGGCATCGACGCCACCATGACGGTGCCTCGTGGCCGCTCCCTCAAGCTTTCCGGCAAGAATATCACCGTGTCCGGCGACCTGTGGTTGCAGCGCGGCTCGACTTTTTATGCCGACTGCGACAAACTCTCGGTGGTGCCCGGTCGCGGCAGCGACCCTAACAAGTTCTTTAGCCCGGCCGGGCGCATCTTCATGGAAGAAGGCAGCACCTTGATCTGTCGCGGCGAAGTCGAATGCGTGGGTTCGCCGCAGTGGGGTTCCGTCATTGTAGGTGGCGTCCCTGGCAAGATTCATCCCATTACCAGCGCCATTCTGGCTAAGAAAGTCAACCTGGGCAACGGCGTTTTCGCTGGTTGCGCCATCGACGACCTGGTTGAGGGCCTGGGCGACATGCTCGACAACGACACCCTCAAGAAACTCAACAACGACCTGATGCGTCCCCTGCTCGCCAACATCGCCCCCAATGCGGCCAAAGCTTTCGGGCCTTTTCATCCTCGCAGACCCTACTTCGCCAAGTATGCCACCACTTTTCAGGTTATCTGCCCGCCGATTCCTCCTTTCGGAGTTCCCGGTCCTCCCATTCCCACGCCCATTCCTTTCCCGATCAAGAACTGTATGGTGCCGGTAGCGCGAGCCTTTGGCTTTGTCTACTCGATCAGTCTGAACCTGGGTCTGGGCGAGAACTTCTACACCCACAGCGACTGGTGGATTTTCGGGGAAGGCGTGGTGCCGATGGTGCCCCAGGCCGACCCGACCAAACTGGCCGAGAAGTTCAGCAACTTTGGCTCCAGCACTCTGGCCGCCCTCGACCCTGCCACCATTATCGGCAAGTTCATCGAGTCCGTGGCCAAGGACCTGGTGGCCTATGTGGTCACCGAGGTGTGCAAGCAAATCGTGACCAAGATCGCCTCAGCCGCTATTCCGTACGTTGGCTTGACCGACATCGCCGGCACGCTGCTGGACGAGATTACTCAGAACCTGACCAATCGCTTCGGAGCCCGCGATACGGCCGGAGACGCCATGACCTCGGCTTTAACCGGAGCGGTGGCCGATGCCGGCAAGGCCACCCTCGACAATCTGGCTGGAATCATCAGCCTCAACCTCCAGGACCAGTTCCTGCGCGAATACAACGGCATTCTGGTTTACGCCGACGAGACCATCCAGGTCGGTGGCAAAAACGCCACGGGAATGTTTGTGGCGGGCGGCAACATCCAGATCAATTCCACGCAGTGCACGGGCACTCTGCTCTCGGAGAAAGGTGACATTGCCTGTAGCAGCCTGCTCTACTATCCCTACTTCAACCAGGCCTCGCTCTACGTTCCCAAGGAAGGTCCCGATGGTTG
>JALHOV010000381.1:4214-7936 GCA_022842865.1 Vulcanimicrobiota bacterium
TGGTTGGCTAAATCGTGGCAAGGAATTCCTCTATGATAAAGATTATGCCAGCAACAAGGCCGTGGACGTAGGCCCCCCGGCCATCCCGCCGGTCGTCTCCGCGCAGGGATGGGTCCAGTGAAGCGGCGTGGCTTCGGCATAGCCGAGGCTTTGTTGGCCATCTGCATTTGCTTCATGGCTTTTGCAGTCTTTATGAGCGTGTTTTCCAGTTCCAATCGCGCCAGCGTGCAAAGCCGCAACCGCACGGCAGCGATTTTGCTGGCCAATACGTTGCTGGACGAGCTGGAGGCTCATCCTTACGGGCAGAAACGTCCTCAGTCTTGGGATACTCAGGTGGATCAGCCGCTGCGAATCTGGGTCGAAGGCAATCTGGTGGAAATGGATTTTCACAAAGAGATCAAGTTCGAGAGCAAGGGTGCCATCGGAGAATCGGAAGATCCCAAGGATATGGCCACCATTACCATCAGCTGGCGCGAAAATATGGGCGAAAAGCAGGCCCCTGTCGTGCGACCAGACGACAACAAGTCGCTGGTGGTGCGCTATCCATTATGGAGGGGGCAGTAATGCGAAACCGCCGCGGAATGACTTACATCGAGGTGCTGGTCTACATCGTGCTGGCCGGCATGGCCTCGCTGGCGGTGGGCGCCCTCTTTTCGCTGAGCCGCAAGGCTCAGAACACCACCATGGCGGGCTACCTGGTCAGCGGCCAGGCGGACACGGCCATCCGTTGGATTCGGCGCGATTTGCAAGAGACGGCTATGGTCAGCATCGTCACCTATCCAAATGCCGATAAGGCCAATCAACCGCCCGGTTGTTCCTTCACCAGCGCCCGCGACCTGGGCAACGCCCAGAGCGGCGAATCCAAACTGAACGTCAGCCAGTACGCCAAGCCCAACTGGCGCAAGCACGTTTTTTATAGCTTGAAGGACAAGGACGGACGGCGCGGCGAGCTGGTCCGCTGGGAGCTAGGCCTGACCGACGCCGAGAAGGACTTTGTCCCGCATACCGCTTCGACATTGCCCAACGCCTTCACTGAGAACAAGTATCGGCGCGTGCTTTTGCACGACGTGCTGCTGGCCAATCAGAAGGTGCCCAACCTGAAGGGCCAGGCCAATTATGAAACGGACAAACACGGTGGTTTCCGCGTCATGTTCGTGAAACGGGCGGGCGGGGAAGCGGGCGCGGAAACTCTGACGGACGTCAATCCGGGCGACAACAGCAAGGCCCAGGAGGCTGCCGACCACGCCAATCTGGTCAATGTGCGCCTGGAAATCCTGGCCGATGATAAGCACAACCCGTCATTCTACCAGGTGGAACTGAAAGTGCATCCACGCTACTGAAGGATTGCCCGAGGATCATCACGGAAGTACTGCGTGATGGTCCTTTTTTTGCCCCTGGTGCTGGTGTTGGTCGCGGAGTTGGCGACTTTGGCCGGCATCGGCGCCCTTCGCAAGACCTATGACAGCGACTTCTATCTGCCCGGCGGGGCTTCGTTCGGGCCTCAGGCACAAACCCGTAAGCTGATTTTCGCCTGTCTACTACATCTGTTGGCCTGGGCCTATTACACCCTTTGGGTGGCTCGACGTCTGGGGTTGTCTGAGGTCTTGCCGGCCGAACTGGCCGCCCCGGAAATCAGCGCGGCCGCCATCGCCGCTCCCTATGTGCTGGCCATGCTCCTCATTGTCAGCGTGGGCCGTCACCTGGGCCGCTTCTCGAACCTGCGCATGACACGCCCCGACGGCAGCGAAATCCTCCCCGTGGATCTCATGCGTCCTCTCAGTCTGGCCGTCAACGCCTACGGCACTCTCGCTCTCCTCGTCCCCCTCCTGTTCTACCTCCACTCCGGCTAGGGCCTGTTGACATTTAAGGTGTCGAGGCGAAAATTCGGCTACGCTCCGAGGGCTAGGCGCGGGCTTTCCGAGGAGCGGATTTTGCTGGTTGCAAATGAGCACCGCAGGAAAGCCCGCAACGACGCCATCGGAGATGTAGACGATTTTTCGGCCGATGGCTAATGTCAACAGGCCCTAGTTGGAGGGTATGAGACACCGACAAAGGTCCCGCTAGGATGGACGCGAAGGGAACATAGTGAGTCACCTGGAGCAGTGGATTGCAGAATTTGCTCGCCGGGGGGATGCCAGTCTGGACGCCCCCCTCAAGTTGCTCAAGCAGCATCCCAGTCTGCCCTGGTTGCAGCTCACCCAGTATGGTTTTTCCATCGGTTCTACCCGGGTAAGCTTGCAGAGTTCCTATCGTCACCTACGCTTTGACCTGGAGAACTGGCATCCTCAGCCCACGGACCTCGAGATGTTGAGGAATTTTCCCGGAAATTGGGAAGATAGCGCGCTGGGCCGCGCCCTCAAGCTGCTGCTTCACTACAAGCCCACGGCTTTAAGCCTCTCCTGGCAGGCGGGCGGCCAGTCGGGCGCCTGGGTCATGCGTTCAGGGGCCCAGCGTCAGACCTACCCTGCGCCTCATCGACGGGTGGACGCTCTGATGGTGCACGTCAGTTGGAAGCCGGCGGCGGTTTCTGCCTGGCGCAATCTAGAAAAGCGCCACGCTGCCTTGATGGCCGAGTACGTGCGCCGCACTCATTTTGCGCCACAACCGATTCTGCTTCAGGGACGGCTTCAATCCAGTGACCTGGACCTGGGCATTGTGCAAAGTCGTTCCCATTTCGTCACCACCGTGCTGGCTGAGCCCAAAGAAGATTCCATTGCTTGCGCCCCGCCCATCATTTACAATCCCTTTGCCGTCGAGTTGAACGGCCAGACCATTTATACCAGCGCTAACGTGAGCGAAGGTTTGCGCGGACATTCGCGCGTACCTCGCTACCGGTTGCTCTCGCAGCGACCTTTTGAAGCCGTCCACTATGAGTGCAGCGAGGTCAACCCTTCGCGACTCAATTTAGAGCATCCCGAGTTGTTGGTGGCTTATGACATGCAAGAGGCCCCGGGAACCTTTAAGCGTCTAGCCCTCAAAGGCACTCAGCCCTATCTGTTGCCCTTGCGTCGAGTGGGTCCAGCCTGGATGGTACGTTATTCGATCCGCCCTTTCCGGGGTGCCCGGCTCATCTGCGTGCCCGTCGACGCGAAGCCCGGGCCCGGCTACCTTCTGCCCGTGCACCAGGGTGTGTGCCTGTCGCCCATCGCCCTGGCCGGTGTGCCCAAGGGAACGCTGGTGGTGGCCGCTTGTCCGACCGGGCTTAGCTATGACGAAACCGGTCTGCAGTTGGTCAGCGACCCGGTTCTCAGTCGCTGGTGCGAACAAATCGTGCGGGAGGTTTCACTGCATTCCGTCTAGCAATTGGTGCACGCTCTCCTGAACCTTCTTGAGCCGTTCGCGACTGCTCCCGGTCAACGACTCGAAGGGCAGAGCCGGGCCGAAGCGCACCCGAATGGGCCTCCGCGCCGGTTTCTGGGCGCGGTCCTCCAAGAGGTTACGGGTTCCCGTCAGGGCTGCTGGCACGATAGGAACCCCGGCGTGGTGAGCCAGCATGGCTACCCCAACCTGCCAGGCTCGCATCGGACCGCCGTTTCCGCGCGTGCCTTCGGGAAAGAGACAGACGATACGGCCCCGCCCCAACAGTTCGAGGGCCAATCTCAGGGACTTGCGGTCGGCCTGACCCCGCTCCACCGGAAAGGCCCCCAGAGCGCGGATCACCTGGCCCAGCCCGGGGCGCTCGAACAACTCTTTTTTCGCCATAAAGTGCAACTGGCGGTGGG
>JALHOV010000382.1 GCA_022842865.1 Vulcanimicrobiota bacterium
GCTCTTCCGATCTGGCTGAAAGAGAACGGCAAAAACGCCGGCCCAGAGAATGATGCTGAGAAAAGGCAACAAGACCCTACCGCACAGGTAAAGTACGCCGGCCAATAAGGCGAGCAGCAATACCCATTTTGCGGGCGGATGGGGACGCGTCATGGAGTTAGTCTAGGGGCCAGCGAGTTCAAAACCGAGTGCCCATGATACTGGGATGGGCGGGACGCCGGTAGGTTCCAGACGCCAAAGGTCCTCTCGCAGGGAAAAGGAAACCAGACCAAAGTTCGCATCCAGGGGGGGAAATGATACCAATCCTATTAGGCATCTTAGCCGTGGTGGCAGCAGTGGGCTTCGCGGCAGTGGCAACGCGGGACGAAAACTACCGAATCGATCGGTCCGTCAACGTCAACGCCAACCCGTCCGACATTTTCGCGGTGCTGCGAGATTTTCGCCAATTTGAACGTTGGTCGCCCTGGGAGAAGCTCGATCCCAAAATGCAAAAGACCATTGAGGGCGAGACAGGCGCCCCCGGATCCTACTATCATTGGGCTGGGAACAAGGAGGTCGGCGAAGGCACCATGACCATCCTCGACACACAGCCAGACGAAGGGGTGGACTTGCGCCTGGAGTTCTTTCGACCTTTCGCCAGCCAGGCCACCATACGCTGGTCGATCGCCCCGGCCGGCGACGGCAGCCAGGTGGTCACCTGGACCATGAAGGGCAAACACGGGAACTTGATGGCCAAAGCCTTCGCGCCGATGATGAGCAAAATGCTGGGCAAGAACTTCGATGAGGGACTGGCGAAACTTAAGGCCTGCTGCGAAATCCCCAAGCCCTAAAGAGGAGCGATCAGGCCGCTGCAGGCTCTCAACGAACCGACCGCAAAGAACACAGGGGTGAGCGAACTCACTCTGGAGAGCATTCTTGAAGACCTGCAGCGGCAGGGTGAGAGGGACTCCAGCGGGCGCTTCACTATCGATCCCTCCCAGGCTTTGCCCAAACTCAAGCTCTTTCGTCTGCCCGATCCGCACGCTTACATTTTGAAGCTACTGCAAGCGGCGGTTCGTGGCGGAGCCGGCGCCTTTCACCTGCAGAGCGGCACGGAACAGGTGCAGGTCTCGATGCCCGGGGTGATTCTGCCGCTTGACCGGCTACCCACCATCTTTTTGGAACTGCTCGAGGAAACCCGCTCGGGAGACCCGGCCCTGCAACATTTAGCCGTGGGTTTGCACAGCAGTCTGGGCACGCGCGCCCAAAGCATCACGCTGGCCTACTGGGACGGACAACGCGGGCTGCGGATGCAGTGGCGAGTCAGCGGTCAGACAGTGGAAGAGTGGAAATTCCAGGGCCCACCGGTATGCCGCGTTGTCTTGGAACGGGCACGCGAAGAGTTCTTCCGCGAACTGAAGGAGAAACTGCACGGTCGACCAGTTTTCAGTATGCTGTTTGGGGGCAGCGCCGGCTACGACAACGAACAGCGCCTGCTACACGGCACCGGTGACCTGGCCCCTCTGGAAATCACCATCAACGGGCGGCCGCTCCAGCCCTCGGTGTTTAGCTTTCGGCGTTTCCAGGGGTTTTGGCCCAAAAAGGAATTGTTTGTCACGGAACATTGCTTTGCGGTGGACCAGGCTCCGGGTTTCCGCTTACCGCCCTGGAATCAGGCCAGCTTGAGTGTCGGGCGCTGCCCTCCTCACCGGTATGGCGCCTATGCGGCCCAGTTGAGTCGCCAGGGCGCGCACCATTTCTTTATGCTGCGCGATGGGGTGATGTTACGCAGCATTCAATTGGACGCGATGGAAACAGCTTACATGGTGGTGCTGGACGGATGCCAACTGACGACGGATCTGACCACCCTTCAGTTTATCGAAGACGATCTCTTCCGAGAGTTTTTTCACAAAGCCCGCTTTTTCGGTCAGGATCCCGGGACTCATACGATTCCCAGGCTAACCGGCCAGTAGATCCCCCGAACACGTTAGTCAGTCGTGAATGGGGGTATAGCAATTGTTACTTTGGCTTTTTTGTTAGGTCTTACGCTGGCCCTGGTCTGGCTGGCCGTTTTAAAATTCTTTCCACGCTTGCCGGTGGCTCTGGTCGGCTTGCTGGGACTGACTTATCTGGGGCTGTTCGGTTGGAGCCTGACCACCAGGGAGCTGCTGGTGGGCCAGGGACTGGCTCCGGCAGTGGGCGCAGTGGTGCTCTGGCTTGTGCAAAAACGCGGCAAGCTGTCGCCGCTCCTGTCCGGTCCCCGCGCAACCCTGGCGCTGCTGCTGCCACTGCTACGCGGTGGCCTCTTGCTGGGTCTGGCGGTGCCGGGAGCGTTGCGCCCACTGGGCTTCGAAGCCCTGCTGGGAATGCTCTGCCTGACCTTGGTCAGCACGGAAGGAGCTCGGCGTATCTGGCGTTCCCTGGGATTGCTCAGCCTGCCCGGAAATTGGTCTTTCCTGGTCTGGGTAGCCGGGAGTCTGGGCGCCTGGTATGGGCGAGGAGATTTGCTGGGAGCCGTGATACTGCTGCTGCTGCTGCGGCGGACCTCGACCGTGGCCGTTGATACCGAGCTGTCACCCAGTCGCGCCACCGTGATGATGAAAGTTCCCATGGTCACCATGAACGCTTTACTCGAGTTGGTGCCGGCTTCGGTTCTGCGGACCTGGTTTCGGCCCGACCCGTTCCGCCTGCATCTGCGCGAGCCGCTCATGGAGGCCCAGAACGCGCCGGCCTATTTTGCGGCTTTGGCGGAACATCTTGGCAAACTCTATGGAGAGCCCATTGAGACCGACCGTCAATTGGCAGACTTCTGCGTGCGCTATCCGGAAAGCGCCGCCCGCGGCCTGCTCAGCATGCCGGCCGTGGAGCCGGTCAAACCCGGACCAGAGTTCCAGGCCAGCGACCTGGGAGCGCTGTGCAAGCCCTCCAAGGTCACTCAACTGGCTCATCTGGTGCGTCTACGCAAGATTTCAAAAGGGCAGACCTGATGGACTCGGCGGAATTCTCCCTGGAGCTCGGGCGCAATTGGATGAACCGCGCTCGCGAGCACGACCCTGAAAGCTATCAACGCACCGCCTGGCGACTTTATTGCGAGGCGCCCGATGATATTTTGATGTCGGCCCTGTTAAGCGAGCTCTCGGCGGGATTGAGCGAAGAGGCCCTGGACTTGCGGGCCACCTCGGAAAAGGTGCGAGCCGTTCCGGCCGAGGATCTGCTGCGCTCGGGAATGTTGGCACTACAGCTGGCACTGGAGGGCCTGCGCGGCGAAGACTGGGACTACGTGGTGGAGCGCGCCCAGGCCATGGCCCTGGACGCCATGACCCGACGTGCCGAGAGGCCATAATAACAGGCTTGGTGGAAGGGAGTATGAGGATACCTCTTGTTACGGGTCCGCGCGTCCTAAACTGAAGGAAGACGAGGATATGACGGAGGCGCTGGACGATGGATTTAATGGCAAAACCGCAATGGACAGAAAAGCAAGAACTGGCCTGGGCAACCGTGCGCGGCAGTCTCCTGGGACTATGGGAATCGCAGTATGGGGACGCAAGCTTCCGCCAAAATGAGGAAGCCCTGAAGTATGGATTCAGCGCCGCCCGACATTTCAATCAGCCGTGGGAGGAATTGCTGGAGACGAATCTGGCCGCAAGCTTTGCGGGGGATTGGCAAACCAGTCTGATGTTCGTTCGCCGAGGATGGGAAATGGCTCAGGACCGGTTAGTTCTGGACCGATTGCAGCGTCTTGACGCTTAGGTAAGGCGGCTGCGTGAGGAAACGGTAAGCTGAAAGCCCGGCCCAGATAAATGCTGGACCGGGCTTTTCCTAATCATTCGGTTCTTTTAGGAACGGAAAGCGCCTCGAGCGCGGCTGAAGACCATACCGATGAGTCCACCCACCACCAGACCGGCGGCTATAGACTGCAGCGGGTGCTTGCGCACGAAGGCCGCCAGGTCTTTTCCAAGGTCCTGGACGGTGGCGTCGGCCAGGAATTCCCCGGCATTTTCCACCTGAGCGGCGGCAGCCCCAATGGCTTCCCCGATGCGGCCCTCGGGAGCATTCTCCCAAAGCCTGGCGCCGGCTTCGGAAATCTTTTCCCCGGCCGTGTTCAGGCGGGTGTTGGCGGCGTCCAGCACTTCGTCCACTTTTTCGCCGGCCGCCATTTTGACGCTTTCGAGCTTCTCTTTGGCATTCTCGGTTGCGTTATCGAAATTCATATCTCTGTCCTCCCGGTATATTAGCTGTGCTCAGACTATACGGACGAGCTAAATGGGGGCAGAGAACGACGTCCTTGGGCATTTGGTATTGCGGTCCTACGGTGATGACCATCCCAAGGATGGGGTACTCAGGTAGCGGGGGCACGTGGCAATCCAGGGGCTAAGCTGAAGCGAACACAAAGCACGAACGAGAGGCATTCACTTCTATGAGACACAGCACCAAACTGGCCATCTGCGCCTTTACTCTGTGGGGCGCCACCGCCTTCACCTTTGCCCAGCAGCCTTCTACCAGCGCCAACCCACCCATGCCGGCTGGTGGCGCTCCCGCTGATGTAGGCACTCCCAGTTCAAGTCCAAATCCTGAGGGAAGGAACCTCCCAGGGGGCACGCCCAGCATGACCCCTCAGCCGTCCGCCCCCAATGCCTCGACGCTGAGCCCCGGGGGTGACGTGATTCGCAGCAACGGCGGCAACCAGGAGGGTGTGACACCTGGTAAAGCCAGCGCCCGCGACCGCAACTTTATGGTTCAAGCGGCTCAGGGCGGCATGGCCGAAGTACAGATGGCCCAACTGGCCTTGCGCAAGACCACCAACACGAAAGTTCGGGACTTCGCGCAAATGATAATGAAAGACCACTCGGATATGAACTCCAGGCTGACTCCCATGGCCACCCAACTGGGCGTTTCGCTACCGACCCAAATGTCGGCAGCAGACACGGGCGCTTTAAGCCGCTTGAGCCGTCAGTCCGGCTCAGCCTTCGATCGTAGCTATATGGCCACACAAAAAGCCGCTCACGGCAAAACACTGACACTGTTCCAGGAGGCCGGGTCTCAGGCCCACGACACCAACCTGCGCAACTTCTTCGCCCAGAATGCGGAGACCATCTCGATGCATCTTGAGATGCTCAAGTAACTTTCGTCCTCAGCCCGCGCCTCTTCTGAAGGCGCGGGCCTTTTTATTCATCTAATCCTCATCTTCCTCTTAAGAGGGGGGTGGTCGACTGCTCAGAAGCCTTGTAGATATGTTGGTTTTACTGGTGGAAGATGATCCAGCCGTGCAAGCATCGGTTCGGCGCCGCTTGGCCTTTGAAGGTTTTACTGTGGAAACAGCCGAGCGAGGCGATCAGGTGCTTCAGCAGGTGCGCACTTTGAATCCCGATGTGGTCATTCTCGATGTGATGTTACCCGAGATGGACGGCTTCGAAGTGGCCGAACAGTTGCGCGTTCACAGCGACGTGCCCATTTTAATGCTGACGGCGCGTGACAGCGTGCAGGACCGCATTCAAGGACTGGCCTGCGGAGCTGATGATTACCTGGTGAAGCCGTTCGCTGTGGAGGAATTGCTGGCACGCATACGAGCGCTGTTGCGTCGAGCCAGTCTGGCTCAACCGCGCGCCAGTGAGACCCTCAGCTGTGCCACATTAAGCCTGAATGAAAGCACTCGGGAGGTCTTCAGCGACGGTCACCAGGTAGCCCTGACCCCGAGGGAATTTAGCCTGCTTCAGTACTTGCTGCGTCATTCCCGTCAGGTATTGACGCGAGACCAGATTCTGGAAGCGGTCTGGGGCCACGATCATTTGGGAGACTCCAATGTCATCGACGTCTACGTACGCCAGCTCCGAGAGAAGCTGGAAGCGCAGAGCCAAGAGCGCTTGATCCACACCGTGCGCGGCGTCGGCTACACCTTGCGCTGGTGACCCAACAACCGGAGACGATGGACGAACGGGTCTTTCGTAAATCTTAACCATCTCTCGGACATTGCGGTCCGGGCCTCTCGCTAGCCCAGGCGTTGGCCCGTGTGATGACGAGGACGAGGTTCGTAGGGGCCGTTCCTTCACTCTGCAAGGACCACCAGTGGAAAAGAATGAAGAATTCTTCATTCACCCCTCAGAGAATCCGCATAGTGGCGCTTCTACCATACAGGTTATGGAACAATACGCTAAAGAGCCGGTCTACTGGGTGGTGGGTGCCCTCTTCCTGTGGCTGGCCTATTATCTACACGGACCCTGGGCCGGCCACTGGGCTGACGGCTTCTCCAGTTATTGGGGCCAGTAGCCATGACGTGGGGGGAGAGACTCAAACTTTTCTTTACGTTCCGCGACAGTCGCTGGGAAGACCTTCGCTGGGACAGTTGGAAACCCACCGTTTACCGCGACTTTAGCGCCGGGCTGATCGTGGCCATGACCGCCATTCCTATGGCGATGGGCTTTGCGATGGCCATGGGTCTGCAGCCCGAGCAGGGCATTATCGCGGGCGCCCTTTCCTGCGTGGTAGGCCGCACCTTCGGCGGCTCCAAGTATCAGGTGTACGGACCTACGGCTGCCTTTATTCCGGTCATCGCCGCTTTAATTTCCAAATACGGTCCCGAACAGGGTCACGGGTTCCTGGTGCTGGTTTCGATCATTGCCGGTATCATCCTGATGATGATGGGCCTCTTCGGACTGGGCCGCTTTGCCAAATACGTGCCCAACTCCATTGTCATCGGTTTTACCGTGGGCATCGCCGTAGCCATTGCTATGACCAACATGGAGGATGTTCTTGGAGTTGAGAACTTTCGTGACCTGGTCGGGCAGGACGAGGACATTCATGGTGGATTGATTCACAACATCACCAATCTTCAGTTGAGCAAGATCAACCTTTGGTCCGTGCTGCTGGGCCTGGGCACCTTCGCCCTGACCAAGGGCCTGTTGCGTATCTCCATCTTTATCCCCGCCCCGCTGCTGGCCATCGGATTTTGCACCATGCTCAATTCGACCGTCCTGAAGAATTCCGGCAACGTGGTGGTGCGCGACATCTACGGTTCCATCCCCACCAACTTCTTCGTCTTCACTCCACCCACTTTGCCGGCCATGACCGGAACCGTGATGCTAGACATTGTCTATTTCGCACTGGCCATTGTATTCGTCTCGGGTGTAGAGAGCCTGCTCTGCTCCTCGATGGCCGACCGGCTGGCTCAGAACAAGGGAACCCCCTTCAACCCCGACAAGGAATTCTGGGGGCAGGGGCTGGTGCAGATCATCACCCCGCTGATGAACGGGTTTCCCTGCACGGGCGCACTGGCGCGCACGGCCACCAGCATCAAAGCCGGAGCTTTGACACCGCTGGCCGGCTACTTCAAGGCCTTCCTGAAGCTGGCCATGGCCTTCTACCTGGCCACCTTCCTCGAGTCGGTGCCTATGGCGTGTATCGGTGGGATTTTGCTCTGGGTCGCCTCTAACATGATCAAACCCTCGGAGATCCGCGAAGTGATGACCACCGGGCGCTTCGAGACCCTGATGATGGCCTACACCGCCGTGATGGTGCCTCTGACCGACTTCCTGACCGGCGTGCTTTCGGCGCTGATTCTCTATGCGCTGGCCCGACGCTGCTTCCCAGCCTTAACTTCCGGCAACTTCGAGCCGGAAGACAAGGATCAGGGCTTGTGTAACTAAGCTAGTTCCGCGAAGCGGACTAGCCGCTCACTTGGTAGTGCCTTAAATTGGCCCACTAACGGCACGCGGGAGTGGAGCTCGCTTGCGAGCGACCGACCGCTCAGGCTGGGGCCAATTTAGAGCTAGTTAGGCCGAAGGCCGCTAGCCTTCACTTGAGTTGTGGTCTAAATTGGCCCACTAACAGCACGCGGGAGTGGAGCTCGCTTGCGAGCGACCGACCGCTCAGGCTGGGGCCAATTTAGAGCTAGTTAGGCCGAAGGCCGCTAGCCTTCACTTGAGTTGTGGTCTAAATTGGCCCACTA